>NZ_JBIRTN010000011.1:0-161844 GCF_044334705.1 Streptomyces sp. NPDC020731 | reverse complement strand
GGTAAGTGATCGACAACGCGGGTGTGGGGGGCCTCTCGCACCCACCGCGGGCCACTCCCACCGGCCCCCCCCGGGCCCCCCCCCCCCCGGGGGGGGCGCCCCCCCCCGGGGGCGGGGGGCCCCCGACCGCACCTTTCGAGAGGCAGCCATGACCACCGGCACCCACGAGCCCACCGCCCCGCCCCGGAACGAGACCCCCGACGGGGACGACCGCCGCACCGCGGCTCCCCCGGCGGTCGACGGCGGCGCCTACCAGGTGCTGCGCGACCGCCTCGCCGACCGGGCCGGAGAACTCGCCCGCCGCGCCGAGGCGCTGAACCACCGCCGCGCCGAGGAGTTCGGCGCCCCCGAACTGCGCCTCACCGGCACCGAGCGGCTGCGTACCGACCGCACCGCCGTGCCCCGCGACATCGTCGCCGTCGGCGACGTCCTGCTCTTCGGCTACGACACCCGGCCCCGTCCGGAGGCCGACGCCACGGTCGGCGACGTCCTCGCCCCGCACGACCGCGACCTGAACCGCCTCCCCGACGACGCCGTCCCCGGACTCCTCGACGACCCCGATTTCGTCCGCGAGTTCGCCGCCCTGCACCGCTACTACCGCCAGGCGCGCCTGCTGCGGCTGCGCCGCCTCGACGGCAGGCTGCTCGCCGTGTTCCAGACCGGTGAGAAGGCCGGTGACATCCGCGTCCTGCGCTGGACGATCCCGGACGACGGCCGGTCGGCGGTCTTCCTGGACGCGCGCGGCGACCGCGACCACGCCCTCGTCCCGCCCGCCGACATCGACTGGACGCCCACCACCCGCGAGGACCACGTCCTCGGCCGTCACCCGCACGTCTCCGTCCGGGGCGAGGTCTTCGTCGACACCCTCGGCGGCACCCTCACCGTCAAGACCGAGAACGACACCGCCACCCCGGACGGCATCCACAGCGAACCGGTCGACGAGCCCCTGCAGTCCCTCGCCGACGCCGAGATCGCCCACGCCCGCGTCGGCCCCCTGATCCTGCTGCGGATCCTCCCCTACAAGGAGACCGCGCACCGCCACCTGGTCTTCAACACCCTCACCCGGTCCGTCGTCCGCCTCGACGGCATCGGACAGGGCCCCCGCCGGCTCCCCGACGACCAGGGCATCGTCTTCCCCGGCGGCTACTGCCTCGCCGCCGGCCCCCACAAGACGTACGAACTCGACACGGACGGCATGGAGTTCGCCCACGAGGTGCGCTCGCCGCACGGCGAGGACGTGCTGTACGTCTTCCACGCGCCCGGACGCGGACGCGCGCTGCTGCTGTCGTACAACCTCATCCGTGAGGCGGTCGCCACCCCGATGGCCTGCCACGGCTGGGCGCTGTTCGACGACGGACTCCTCGCCGTGCTGCGCCCCGACGGCGACGAACCCGCCCGCGTCCATCCCGTGCAGCTGTGGCACTCGCCCTACGTCTCCGACACCCACGCCGCCGGCCGGCCCGTCGGCGAGGGCCCGCTGGCCCGGGTCGGCAACGCCGACCTCGTACGCGGCATCTCCGACTGCCTGTCCCTGGCCCGCTCCGTCGCCGAGACCACCCCCACCACCGAGGTGTACACGGCCCTGGTGGCCGCCTGTGTGCGCGTCCTGGACACCCACCACTGGCTGGGCGACGGCGAACTGGGCGATCTGCGCACGCCGTTGGAGCAGATGCGCGCCACCTCCGACCAGGTGCTGGCCGAGTTCGAGACCGTACGCGACCTCACGCGCCGGGCCGCCGTCGCGCTCGACGAGGCGGCGGACCGGATCGCCTCGGTGGTGCGCCGGCTGCGCGGCGAGCAGCCCCGCGAGGCCGCCGCCTGGGTCACCGGACTGACCGGACTCCGCCACGCCCAGGGCCATCTGCTGACCCTGAAGGACATGCGGTACGCGGACCACGCCCGCATCGACGCACTGGCCGCCGACGCCGAGACCGACCTCGCCTCCTTCGGGCAGCGCGCGATCGCCTTCCTGGCCCGTGAGGACGCCTTCGCCGCCCATCACGCGGACGTCGAACGCCTGGTCGCCGAAGCCGAGTCGGTCACCACCACCGCCGAGGCCGCCCCGGTCGCCGGCCGCCTGGACGAACTCGCCGACGGGCTGGGCACGGTGACCGAGGTGGTCGCCGGGCTCGACATCACCGACGCCACCGTCCGCACGGCCGTCCTGGAGCGGGTCGCCGAGGCGATGGGCGGCGTCAACCGCGCCCGCGCCACCCTCGACGCCCGCCGCCGGTCCCTCCTCGACCGTGAGGTGCGCGCCGGTTTCGCCGCCGAACTCGCCCTGCTCGGCCAGACGGTCACCGGCGCCCTCGCGGCGGCGGACACCCCGGAGACCTGTGACGAACAACTGACGCGAGTACTCGCTCAGTTGGAGACCCTGGAATCGCGTTTCGCCGAGTTCGACGACGTCCTCGGCGAGCTCGCCGACCGGCGCGCCGAACTCTACGAGGCGTTCTCCGCCCGCAAGCAGAGCCTCTCCGACGCCCGTGCCCGCCGCACCGAACAGCTCGCGTCCGCCGCCGAGCGCATACTGGAGACGGTCACCCGGCGCTCCGCCGCGCTCCCCGACGCCGACGCGGTGAGCACCTACTTCGCCTCCGACCCGCTCGTCACCAAGGTCCGCCGCACCGCCGACGAGCTGCGCGAACTGGGCGACCGCGTCCGGGCCGAGGAACTCGACGGCCGACTGCGCTCCGCCCGGCAGGAGGCCGCCCGCGCCCTGCGCGACCGCACCGACCTCTACGCGGACGGCGGACGCGCCATCCGCCTGGGCGGCCACCGGTTCGCCGTCTCCACCCAGCCCCTCGACCTCACCGTCGTCCCGCACGGCGACGGTCTCGCGCTCGCCCTCACCGGCACCGACTACCGCGTCCCCGTCACCGACCCCGCCCTCCTCGCCGACCGCCCGCTGTGGAACCGGCACCTGCCCTCCGAGTCGCCCGGGGTCTACCGCGCCGAACACCTCGCCGCCCGTCTGCTGCACGAGCACGGGCCGGACGCCCTGACCGGCGCCGGCGACCTCGCCGCCCTGGTCCGCCGGGCCGCCGAGGAGGCGTACGACGAGGGGTACGAGCGGGGCGTCCACGACCACGACGCCACCGCGATCCTCACCGCCGTCCTGCCCCTGTACGACGGCGCGGGCCTGCTGCGCCACGAGCCCGCCGCCCGGGCCCACACCCTGCTGTACTGGGCGCACGGCACCACGGCCCAGGAGCGCACCGACCTCACCCGCCGCGCCCGCTCCCTGGCCCGGGTCCGCGACGCCTTCGGCCCGCCACCCGCCCTCGACGCGCTACGGACGGAACTCGCCGGGGCCGTACGGAACCGGGACGACGCCGTCCCCGTCCGCCCGGAGGCCTGCGCCGCGTACCTCTTCGACGAACTGACCACAGGGCCCGAGGGCTTCGTCATCAGCTCCCGCACCCGCACGCTCCTCGACACGTTCCGCCGCGAGGTCGCGACCGAGGCCTATGACGACGACCTCCCCGCCCTCGCCGATCTCACCGCCCGCCGCCAGCTGGTCGAGGCCTGGCTGACCGCGTACGCCGCGACCACCGGCGAGCAGCTGACCCCCGGCGACCTCGCCGAGGCCGTGGCCGCCGAACTCTGCCCGGACACGCCCCGCCACACCTCGGACGCACCCCTGACCGTCACCGTGGACGGCCTGCTCGGCACCCACCCCCGGATCACCGACCGCCGCCTCACCCTCCGCCTGGACGAATTCCTCGCCCGCACCGAGGAGTTCAGGGAGCGTGACGTACCCGCCTTCCGTGCCTTCCAGCGCCGCCGCACCGCCCTGGTGACCGCCGAGCGCACCCGGCTGCGCCTGGACGACCACCGGCCGCGCGTGATGTCGTCGTTCGTCCGCAACCGCCTGGTCGACGAGGTCTACCTCCCGCTGGTCGGCGACAGCCTCGCCAAACAGCTCGGCACCACGGGCGAGTCCGGCCGCACCGGCACCGGCGGTCTGCTGCTGCTCGTCTCCCCGCCCGGCTACGGCAAGACGACCCTCATGGAGTACGTCGCCGACCGCCTCGGCCTGGTGCTGGTGAGGATCAGCGGCCCCGCGCTCGGCCACGCGGTCACCTCGCTCGACCCGGCCGAGGCACCGAACGCCACCGCCCGCCAGGAGATCGAGAAGATCAACTTCGCGCTGGCCGCCGGCAACAACACCCTCCTGTACCTCGACGACATCCAGCACACCTCGCCGGAACTGCTGCAGAAGTTCATCCCGTTGTGCGACGCCACACGCCGGATGGAGGGCGTGTGGGAGGGCGAGCCGCGCACCTACGACCTGCGCGGGAAGCGGTTCGCCGTCTGCATGGCCGGCAACCCCTACACCGAGTCCGGCGAGGCCTTCCGGGTCCCGGACATGCTGGCCAACCGCGCCGACGTGTGGAACCTCGGCGACGTCCTCACGGGCAAGGAGGACGTCTTCGCGCTCAGCTTCGTGGAGAACGCGCTCACCGCCAACCCGGTGCTCGCCCCGCTCGCGGCCCGCGACCGCGCCGACCTGGCCCTCCTGATCCGCCTCGCCGAGAACGACCCCACCGCCCGCGCCGACCGCCTCACCCACCCCTACGCCCCCACCGAACTGGAGCGCGTCCTGGCGGTGTTGCGCCACCTGCTCACCGCCCGCCGCACCGTCCTCGCCGTCAACGCGGCCTACATCGCCTCCGCCGCCCAGTCCGACGACGCCCGCACCGAGCCGCCGTTCCGCCTCCAGGGCTCCTACCGCAACATGAACAAGATCGCCCAGCGGATCCAGCCCGTCATGGACGCCGCCGAGCTGGCCGCCGTCGTCGACGACCACTACACGGCCGAGGCCCAGACCCTCACCACCGGCGCCGAGGCGAACCTCCTCAAGCTCGCCGAACTGCGCGGCACGCTCACCCCCGCCCGGTCGGCCCGCTGGGCCGAGGTGAAGTCCGCCCACGTCCGCACCCTCGCCCCGGGTGGCCCCGACGAGGACGCCCTGGCCCGCGCGGTCGCCGCCCTGGCCCTCCTCGGCGACCGCATCGCCGCCGTCGAGTCGGCCATCACCCGCGCGGCGGACCCGCGCCGGCCGATGGCCGGCCCGGGGTCCCGGCACGCGGCGCTCCAGCCCCCGGAGGGCACCTGAGATGCCGCCCGTGCCCGGGTGATCGGGCCGGTGGGGGGGCGGCCCGATCACCCCTCACGGGACGTGCGTGTCGCCGCCGGTGACGGACGTGGCCACCAGGGCCGCCAGTTCCTCCGGGGAACGCGGGCCGGCGGCCGGACCGGTCAGCAGACCCTGGGCCCGGAGCAGTCGCCCGACCGCCACCCCCCACGGCAGCCGCAGCCCCGCCCCCGCGAGGAGGTCCGTGCGGGCCAGCATCTCGGCCGCCGGGCCGGTGTGGACGCCGGACGGGGTGAGCAGGGCCGCGTCGTCGGCCCAGCGCAGGGCCAGGTCCACGTCGTGGGTCGCCATGACGACCGTCGTGCCGCCCGCGCGCAGCCCGTCGAGGGTGGCGAGCAGGCGTTCCTGGCCGTCGGGGTCCAGGCCCGCCGTCGGCTCGTCCAGGATCAGCACGCGGGGCCGCATGGCGACCGCGCCCGCGATCGCCGTCCGCTTGCGCTGCCCGTAGGACAGCAGATGCGTCGGACGGTCGGCGAGGGCGGTGATGTCCAGCGCGGCCAGCGCCTCCGCCACCCGGGCGCGCACCTCCGCGTCGGGCAGGCCGAGGTTCAGCGGCCCGAACGACACGTCCTGGCCGACGGACGCGGCGAACAACTGGTCGTCGGGGTCCTGCACCACCAGTTGCACGGTGGTCCGCAGCGCCGTCAGCCCTTTCCGGTCATACCGCACCGCCCGCCCCTCGACGATCAACTCACCTCCGCCCGGCCGCAGTCCACCGCTCAGCAGCCGCATCAGCGTCGTCTTCCCGCTGCCGTTGCGCCCCAGCAGCGCCAGCGCGCGCCCCTCGCGCACCTCGAAGTCCAGACCGCTGAGCACGGGCGGGCCGTCCTCGTACGCGAACGACGCGCCCCGCAGGGCCACCAGGACGGACTCGCTCACGACAGGGACCTTTCCAGTACGAGGGTGAGGGCGGCCAGCGCCACCAGGAGTGCCACGCTCGCGACCGTGAAGGGGACGGAGACACGGGCCTCGGGCACCAGCACGCGCAGGGTGCCGTCGTAGCCGCGTCCGGCGAGCCCGGTCTGCAGCCGCGCCGCCCGGTCGAAGGACCGGACGAACGCGGTCGCGCCGAGCCCGCCGAGGGACCGCCAGGTCGCCGCGCGGGTGGTGTGCCCGAGCCGGGCCGCCTGCGCCTCCCGGATGCGGCGCACCGAGTCCAGCAGCAGGAAGCTCATCCGGTACGTCACCAGCGCCACGTCCACGAGCGGGGCCGGCACGCCGGCCCGCACCAGGCGCGGCAGCAGATCGGACATCGGGGTGGTGAAGGCGAACAGCAGCACGCCCAGCGAGGCCGCCGACGTGCGCAGCATCAACTCCCCGGCGCGCAGCGGCCCGTCCCCGGCCCAGGACACGAACCCGCCCGGCCCGCCCACCTGCACCAGCAGCGTCAGCGCCCCGGTGACGCAGAAGCCCAGCGGCACCCGGTAGGCCCGCCACAGCCGCCGGCCCGGCACCCCCGCCGGACCGAGCAGCACCGCGAGCGCCGTCACCAGCACCAGGGCAGCGCCCGGCCAGGGCGGCAGCGAGATCGCCAGCACGGTGAGCCCCAGCCCCAGCACGGCCTTGTCCACGGGGTGACGGCGGCGCCAGCGGCTGCTGTGCGCCGCCGCGTCGATCGGCAGCACGTGCCGTCAGACCCGTCGTCGTTCGGAAACGGCTTCGGTCTCCGCGTCCACCTCGGCCCGCAGCCGTTCCAGCGCCCGCGCCTCCCCCTGCCGTCGCCCGCGCCGCACCCCGAAGTAGTACGCGAGGACGCCCGCGCCGAGTGCCGCCTGGAGGGCGAACAGAGCCGACTCGATCTCGCCGGACGGCGGTTCGTACAGCGGCGAGAACCACGGCTCGTAGTCCGGGTCGATCTCGGTGATCGCGGTCTCCGCCTCGGCGTCCGCGCCCGCGAACGGCTCCTCCTTGTGGTCGCCGAGCCCGAACACCAGCGGGATCACGGCGAGCGCGGCCACGAGCACCAGCAACAGCGTGTTGATCTTCGCGTTACGGCTCATCGGGCCACCGCCTCCGTCGAGTCCGCCGGCTTGCGCCCGGCCGCCGACGTCACCAGCACCCCGAGCCGCGTCAGCTCGCCCTTGCTCGACTGCACCAGCATGCGCATCACCAGCACCGTCAGCAGTCCCTCGCTCACCGCGAGCGGGATCTGCGTCACGGCGAAGATGGAGCCGAACTTGCCCAGCGCGCCCAGGAACCCGCTGCCCGGGTCGGGGAAGGCGAGCGCCAGCTGCACGCTCGTCACGCAGTACGTCGACAGGTCGGCGACGAACGCGCCGAAGAACACCGCCACCATCAGCGGCACGTCGTAGCGGCGCAGCAGCTTGTAGATCCCGTACCCGGCCCACGGCCCGACGACGGCCATCGAGAAGACGTTGGCGCCCAGTGTGGTCAGCCCGCCGTGGGCCAGCAGCAGCGCCTGGAACAGCAGGGTGATGGTGCCCAGCACCGCCATGACCGGCGGCCGGAACAGGATCGCGCCGAGCCCCGTGCCGGTGGGGTGGGAGCAACTCCCCGTGACCGACGGCAGTTTCAGCGCGGACAGGACGAACGTGAACGCTCCCGACGCGCCCATCAGCAGTGTGCTCTCGGGATGTTCCCTGACTTCACGGATGAGCGACCGGGCTCCGTGGACGACGAACGGCGCCGACGCGACGCCCCAGGCGACCGCGTGCGCCGGAGGAAGAAAACCCTCGGCAATGTGCATGGCTCAGCAGACCCTCTCCAGCACCTCGTGGATGGTTGACGCGCCTTGGCCGGTCTCCTGGCTGACGGGTACCACCGCCCGTGCTCCGCCTTCCCGGGCCCCGAAGGACCCAGTGGCCGTCCGCGAGGACTGGAGCCGGACTTCCCGATCACAGTGGCGAGGGCCGCACCGGTATCGCACCGATTTCCCGTCACCAAGGCGTGGCGACAGTAGTGCCCGTTCCGGCCCGCTGACAAGCGGCCGCCGGGGGCGCGCGGACGGCGCCCGGCGGCTCGTACCCCGGCGCACACCTGCGCACTTGACACGAGCGGCCCTGCCCAGGGGGCGGGGGAGTGGGGGACCGCCGTCCTGGGCAGTGTCTTCCTGCAATTAATATGCAACAACCATTTTCAGGCAACATGGCACCATGGAGTGAGGCTCGATGACGACCCGACGAATACGAGGGGCCGCCGCCGCGGTCGCGATGGCCGGTGCGGTCGCCGCCTGCTCGGCGCCGGGCGACGGTGCCGCGGACGGCGGGGCGTCCGCCGACTCCGTCGTGATCGGGGTCCCCTCCGAACCGGACACCCTCAGCCCCCTGCTCGGCTACGGCAAGGACGGCAACTCCAAGATCTTCGACGGGCTCCTCGCCCGGGACGCCGGCCTCGAACTGAAGCCCGCGCTGGCGAAGGCCCTTCCCGAGGTCACTGACGACGGCCGCACCTACACGTACACCCTGCGCGACGGCGTGAAGTTCAGCGACGGCGAGCCGCTGACCGCCGACGACGTGGTCTTCACGTACGAAACCGTGCTGGACGACAGGACCAACAACACCGCCAAGAGCGAACTGGACGCCGTCAAGGAGGTCAGGGCCGACGGCGACGACAAGGTCGTCTTCACCCTCGACTACCCCTACGCGGCCTTCGCCGCCCGCACGGTGCTGCCCATCGTCCCCGAGCACATCGCGGGCGGACAGGACCCCAACACCGGTTCCTTCAACACGAAGCCGGTCGGCACCGGACCGTACGTCCTCACCGGCTGGAGCAAGGGTGAAAAGCTCACCTTCGAGGCCAATCCGGACTACTGGGGCGGCACCCCGAAGGTGAAAAAGCTCACCATGGCGATCATCGCCGACGACGACGTCCGCGCCACCCGGCTGCGCTCCGGCGACCTCGACGGCGCGACCCTCCCGCCCAACCTCGCCGCCACGTTCAAGAACGACGACGGCAGGAGGACGTACCGGGCGACGTCGTACGACTTCCGTGCCGTCACCCTCCCCACCGGCGACCCGGTCACCGGCGACACCGCGATCCGCCTCGCCCTGGACCTCGCCGTGGACCGCGAGGCCATGGTCGACAAGATCCTCGACGGCGCCGGCCGCCCCGCCTACGGTCCGCTGCCCCTCGACGACCCCTGGTACGCCAAGGGCATCGACCGCCCCCAGGACCTCGACGAGGCCAAGGACATCCTCGACGAGGCCGGCTGGAGGACCGGCGAGGACGGCACCCGCGCCAAGGACGGCCGCGCCGCCCGCTTCACCCTCTACTACCCCTCCGGCGACAAGGTCCGCCAGGACCACGCCCTCGCCTACGCCTCCGACGCCAAGAAGGCCGGCATCGACGTCAGGGTCGAGAGCGCCACCTGGGAGGTCATCGAGCCCCGGATGAAGCACGACGCCGTCCTCGCAGGCTTCGGCAGCACCGGCGACCCCGACTTCGGCCTCTACACGCTCCTGCACTCCTCCCTCGCCGGCGACGGCTTCAACAACATGGCCCTGTACGACAACCCGGCCGTCGACGAGGCCCTCGACACCGGCCGCCGCAGTCAGGACCCCGAGGACCGCAAGGCCGCCTACGACACCCTCCAGCGCGAACTGGTGAAGAACCCCGGCTACACCTTCCTCACCCACATCGACCACATGTACGTCCTCGCCGACCGCTGGAAGGACCTCACCACCCAGGTCGAACCCCACGAGCACGGCTTCGCCAGCGGTCCCTGGTGGAACGTCGAGGAATGGCAGCCCGACGCATGACCACCCTCCCCTGGGGAGAGATGACCCGGCTCACGGCACGGCGGGCCCTGTTCGCCGTGCCCGTGCTGCTGGTCGTCACCTTCGGCGTGTTCGCCGTCGCCGCCGCCTCCCCCTTCGACCCCGTCAAGGCGTACGCCGGCACCGCCGCGCTCGGCGCCGACCAGGAGACCCTGGACCGGCTGCGGGAGAACCTCGGCGTGGACCGGCCGTTCACCGCCCGCTGGTGGGACTGGCTGACCTCCGCCCTCGGCGGCGACTTCGGCCAGTCCACCGTCATGCGCCAGCCCGTGGCCGAGGTGATCGGCGAACGCCTCGTCTGGTCGGCCCTGTTGTGCGCCGTCGCGTTCGCCGTCGCCGTCCTGCTCGGCACCGTCCTCGGCGTCCTCGCCGCCCGCCGCCCCGGCTCCCTCCTCGACCGTACGGTCACCTCCCTCGCGTACACCCTGGAGGCCGCCCCGGTCTTCTGGATCGCCCTGCTCGCCGTCTGGCTGTTCGCCCTCGACCTGGACGTCCTCCCGGCCGGCGGCCTCACCGACACCGGCAGCGACCGGGTCACCTTCGGCCAGGTCACCAGCCACCTGATCCTGCCCGCCGGTGTCCTCGCCGTCTCCCAGCTGCCCTGGTTCACGCTCTACGTCCGTCAGGGCGTCGGCGACGCCCTCGCGGAGGACCCCGTGCGCGGCGCCAGGGCCCGCGGTCTGAGCGAACGCACCGTCCTGCTCGGCCACGCCCTGCGCTCCGGACTGCTGCCCGTGCTCACCCTGATCGGCTCCCGCGTCCCCGAACTCATCACCGGTGCCCTGCTGGTGGAGACCGTGTTCAGCTGGCCGGGCATCGCCGCGGCCACCGTGGAGGCGGCCACCTCCGTCGACTTCCCGCTGCTGGCCGCGCTGACCACCCTCGCCACCGCCGCCGTTCTCGCCGGAAACCTCCTCGCCGACCTGCTCTACGGGCTGATCGACCCGAGGGTGAAGCTGAATGAGATGTGACCCCCATGGCTGACACCACCGCTGTGAAGGAGACGGTGTGGCGCGCGCACGGCACCGCCCGCCGCTCCACCCACACCCTGCGCCTGCGCGTCTCCGCGACCCTGGTCGCCGTGACGGCCCTCGCGGTGCTCCTCGTACCGCCGCTGGTCCAGCTCGACCAGCAGGCCGTCGACCTCGCCGCCAAACTCCTGCCGCCCTCTTGGTCCCACCCCTTCGGCACCGACGACGTGGGCCGTGACCTGCTGCTGCGCTGCGTCTACGGCCTGCGGGTGTCGTTGCTGGTGGGTCTGGTGGCCGCCTTCACCGCCACGGTGATCGGCACCGCCGTCGGCGCCACCGCCGGCGCGCTCGGCGGCTGGGTCGACCGCGCGGTCATGCGCCTGGTCGACACCTTCTCCTCCGTACCGCACCTGCTGCTCGGCGTCTTCATCGTCGCCATGTTCCGGCCGGGCGTCTGGCCGGTGGTGATCTCCGTCGGCCTCACCCACTGGCTGTCCACCGCCCGTATCGTCCGCGCCGAGGTCCTCTCGCTGCGCTCCCGTCCCTACATCGACGCGGCCGTCTCCGGTGGCGCCTCCCGGTGGCGGGTCGTCGTGCGGCACCTGCTGCCCGGCGTACTGCCCCAGGCCGGCCTCGCCGCCGTCCTGATGGTGCCGCACGCCATGTGGCACGAGTCGGCCCTGTCCTTCCTCGGACTCGGCCTGCCCGCCCACACGGCCAGCCTCGGCACCCTCATCCAGGGCGCCCGCGGCTCCCTGCTCGCCGGACAGTGGTGGCCGACCCTCTTCCCCGGCCTGTTCCTGATCATCCCCACGCTCGCCATCGCCGGCCTCGCCGGTGTCTGGCGGGAGCGGATCAACCCCCGCCGCCGATCGGAGCTGACGCTGTGACCGAGCGATCCCCCGTGCTGTCGGTGCGCGGCCTCTCCGTACGCTTCCTGCTGCCGGGCGGCCGTCGGATCGCCGCCGTCACCGACGCCCACTTCGACGTGGCGCCCGGCGAATGCCTCGCCCTGATCGGCGAGAGCGGCTGCGGCAAGTCCGTCCTCGCCTCCGCCCTCCTCGGCCTGCTCCCCGCCAACGCCCAGACCGCCGGCGGCGCGCTGCTCGGCGAACTGGACCTGCTCACCGCCGACGAACGCACCCTCGCCCGCACGGTACGGGGCCGCAGGATCGGCCTCATCCCGCAGAGTCCCGCCGCCCACCTCACCCCCGTACGCACCATCCGCTCCCAGATGGAGGAGACGGTCGCCCAGCTCACCGGCGTCCGGGGCCGCGCGGCCCTGCGTGCCGCCGCCGAACAGGCGGCCAAGCGTGCCGAGTTCCCGCCGGACCACCTCGACCGGTACCCCCACGAACTCTCCGGCGGCCTCGCCCAGCGCGCCGCCACCGCCCTCGCCCTGATCGGTGACGCACCCCTGCTGCTGGCCGACGAACCCACCACAGGACTGGACCGCGACCTCGTGGAGCGCACCGCCGACGAACTGCGCCGCCACGTCGACGCCGACGGCGACCGGGCCCTGCTGATGATCACCCACGACCTGGCGGCGGCGGAACGCATCGCCGACCGGGTGGCGGTCATGTACGCGGGCCGCATCGTCGAACTCATCGACGCGACCGCCTTCTTCGGCGCCCCCGGACCCCGCCACCCCTACAGCCGGGGCCTCCTGGACGCCCTCCCCGAGCGGGCCTTCACCCCGATCCCCGGCATGCCCCCCGAACTCGGCGACCTCCCCGGCGGCTGCGCCTTCGCCGCCCGCTGCGACCGCGCCACGGACACCTGCACGGCCCTCCCGCCCTTCACCGGGTCGATCGCCTGCCACCACCCGGCCCCGGCACCCGCCCCGGAGGACATCCGTGCTTGAACTGCGCGCCATCAGCGCGGGCTACGACCGCCGCGCCCCCGTCGTACGGAACGCGACCCTCAGGGTCTCCCCCGGCGAGTCCGTCGGCCTGCTCGGCCCCAGCGGCTGCGGCAAGTCCACCCTGGCGAGGGTCGCCGCCCTGCTGCACCGCCCGGACGCCGGGGAAGTCGTCCTCGACGGCACCCCCGTACACCGCTGGCGCCACCGTGCCCCGCGCGAACTGCGCACCGCCGTCGGCGTCGTCTTCCAGCAGCCCCGCCTCGCCGCCGACCCCCGCCTGCGCCTCACCGACCTGATCGCGGAACCCCTGCGCGCCACGGGCCGCCGCTCGTCCGTCCCCGACCGGGTGGCCGAACTCGCCGAAACCGTCGGCCTGACTCCCGACCTGCTCACCCGCCGCCCCCACGAGGTCAGCGACGGCCAGCTCCAGCGTGCCTGCCTCGCCCGCGCGCTGGTCCTGCGCCCCCGCTGGCTGATCTGCGACGAGATGACGGCCATGCTGGACGCGTCGACCACGGCCGCACTGGTCGGGGTCGTCGAGGCCTACCGCACCTCGACAGGCGCGGGCCTGCTGGCCGTGGGCCACGACCGGACCCTCCTGAACCGCTGGTGCGACCGCACCGCCCACTGGGACACGGTCGCCGGGCACTCGTGTGGGGGGCCTGGCGCCGGGTACCTGGCAGGAAAGGCCGAATCATGAGGTGAGAGCGATGCTCGTGTTGCTGCTCCTGCTGGTGCTGGCCACCGCCGCCTTCACAGCCGTCGTCGTCGTGGAGAACTTCTCCGGGGGACCCGAGTACACGGTGGAAGTGTTCGGCAACCAGATCGCGACGCTCGGCGCGCCGGGGCTCTTCCTCTCCGGTGTGGCTCTGGCGCTGATCTTCTGTCTGGGACTCGCCGCGCTCGCCGGCGGACTGAAACGGCGGCGGCACCACAAACACCCGGCCCGTGTGTCCGAGCCCGTGGCGGCCACGGGGGAGGAGCGGGAGACACGGCGGGCGCAACCCCCCGCTCACGGCCACCGGCGCATCTTCGGACACTGACGGACACCCGGCCTCCTGGCCGGGTGTCCGGGTGGTCCGTGCTGTCGTCCCTCGCTCAGGACGGGCGCAGCACCAGGCAGACGAAGCCGAAGACGTCCCGGTAGACGCGCAGCCAGTCGTCGCGATGGGTGGTGGCTGTCGTCAGCGCCTGTGAGCTGCCCGGGTCGTCGGGGTGGTCCAGGGCCCAGGAGGCCAGGGACCCCGTCCACGCCCATTCGTAGGCGTCGAGCTCCTGGCGTGTGCTGATGTGACCGTGGACGGGTGTCCATCCGTCGGCGACGACCCGGTCCATCGTGGCCGGCAGGTCATTGAGTTCGCCGAGCATCTCGACGGCGTCGGGAGAAGGCTCCTGTGCCCAGAACCCGTCACCGACCAGGACGCGTCCGCCGGGAGCCAGGTGCTTGCGGGCCGCCGCGAGGGTGGCGGGCAGACCGCCGAAGGCATGCGTGGCCCCGACACTGATCACCAGGTCGAACGCGTGGGAGGCGGGGAAGCCGGCGGCGTCCTCGTGATGGAGCACGAGGCGTTCCTGAACCCCGCGCACGCGCGCCGCCTCCCGGGCATGCTTCAGCGAGCCCTCGGAGATGTCGACGCCCTCGGCCCGCAGCCCCGGATGCGCGGCCAGGGCGCGCAGCAGCCACTCCCCGCCGCCGCAGCCGAGGTCGAGCACCCGCGCCCCGTCGTGCGGGACGGCATGTTCCAGCAGCCGCCGTACCGAGTCGTCGTCGAGCGGGGCCGCGATCGGGTGATCCGCGTGGGCGAGCCGGGAGATCTGTTCACGACGCATCGCCGGAGCCTGACACGGGCGGAGCCGGCACGCACCCGCTTTTCCGCCGGAGCGGCGGCGCACGGGGCGTACCGCCCGTCATCCGGCGTTCGGAGTCCGGCAGGGTGCGTGGAGCGGTGAACGCCCCGTACCGCCCGGTGATGAGCCGGGCGGGTCAGTCGCCTCCCTGTGCGGGGGGCCGCACCAGGCCGCTCTGGTAGGCGATCACGACGAGCTGGGCCCGGTCACGGGCGTGCAGCTTGGTCATGGCGCGCTGGACGTGGCTGCGCACCGTCAGCGGGCTGACGACGAGGTGGCCGGCGATCTCGGCGTTGGACCTGCCGTGCGCGGCCAGGGTCATGACCTCGCGCTCGCGTTCGGTGAGGGCGGTGAGGCGTTCGGGCGGGGCGAGCGGGGTGTCGTCGTCGGGGGTGGCCAGGAAGCGGGTGATGAGGGTGCGGGTCGCGGTGGGGGAGAGCAGGGAGTCACCGGCGGCGACGGTGCGGATGCCGGCCAGCAGGACGTCCGGGCCGACGTCCTTGCCGAGGAAGCCGCTGGCACCGGCCCGCAGGGCCCTGGCGACGTTCTGGTCGTTCTCGAAGGTGGTGAGGATCAGGACGCGGGTGGCGGCCAGTTCCGGCCGGGCGCAGATGTCGGCGGTGGCGGCGAGACCGTCGGTGCCGGGCATCCGGATGTCCATGAGGACGACGTCGGGTGTGTGGACGCGGGTGAGGTCGATCGCCTCCCGTCCGTCGGTGGCCTCCGCGACGACGGTCAGGCCGGGGTCGGAGTCGACGAGGATGCGGAAGGTGGCCCGCAGCAGGGCCTGGTCGTCGGCGAGCAGGACGCGGATGGTCATGGGGCTGTGCCTTCGTCGTGGCCGTGCAGGGGAAGGGTGCAGGCGACCTCGAAGCCGCCCTCGGGCCGGGGCCCCGCGCGGAAGGTGCCGCCCGCGGCGAGGGCCCGTTCGCGCATGCCGAGAAGCCCGAAGCCGTGCCCGGAGGCGTGGCCGGTTCCGGGCCGGGGCGCGGGACCGGCGGTGTCGTTGGTGATCGTCAGGGTCAGGAAGTGGGGGGTGTGGGCGAGCCGCACCCGCGCGGTGCGGGTGCCCGCGTGCTTGGTGACGTTGGTGAGGGCCTCCTGGACGATCCGGTACGCCGTCAGGTCCAGCCCCGGCGCGAGCGGCCGCGGCCGCCCCTCCTCGGTGACGGTGACCTCCAGGCCGGCCGTCGCGCAGGCGGCCACCAGGCCGGGCAGCTGCGCCAGGCCGGGCGCGGGCGCCAGTCCGTCGTCGGTGTCGGTGTCCTGGCGCAGCAGTCCGACGGTGGCCTTGAGTTCGCGCAGGGCCGCCGCGGTGGTCCCGGAGAGCTTGCCCAGGATCTCGTACGCCTGCTCCGGATCGGCCCGTGCGAGGTGGGCGGCGGTGCCCGCCTGGGCGTTGGCCAGGGCGAGGTGGTGGGCGACGACGTCGTGGAGTTCGCGGGCGATGCGCATGCGTTCCTGGACGACGCGGTGGCGGGCCTCCTCCTCGCGCTCGCGGGCCAGATGCTCGGTCCTGGCGGCGGCGTACTCGCGGCGGACCCGCACGTAGCCGCCGAGCGCCGCGGACAGCGGCACCCAGGCCGCCGGATTGACCAGGCCGACGAGCCACTGGTCCCGCAGCGAGCCGTGGAACAGACCGGAGACGACCATCAGCGCGGTGACCGCCAGCGCGCTGTACCAGGCCGTCCGGCGCTCGGTGCGCAGGCTGACCGAGTACTGCGCGGCCATGAGCGGGCCCATGGTCATGGCCGTCACGAGGTGTCCCAGGGCGGCCTGGGACACCATGCTCAGCGCGGTCACCGCCAGCACCGGGAGGGGATGGCCGCGGCGTCGGGGCAGTGCCGCGCAGGCGAGCGCGGACAGCGCGAGGGCGGGCCACAGCGGGGGAGGTCCCGGCATCACCGACGAGGACAGGAGACAGCCGGAGACGGCGACCGCGAACAGCGACACGAGGAGGACTGCCTCGGTGGTCCGGGGTCGGCTCGTCGCCCGGCTTCGCCAGGGTGTGCTCATCGTGCGTTCTCCGGGTCGGGCCTGCGGGGACATCGTGACACGTGACGGACGGGGCCGCGCAGCCGTGGGACACGACCGCGCGGCCCGCCGGGAGCGGGCCCGGATCAGGTGCGGACCGGTTCCCGGGCGGGACGGCCCCCTCCCGCCGGCGCGGACCGCCCGGTGAGCCCCGTGCCCTCGACGTCCACGCGTGGCAGCAGCCTGTCGAGGAGGCGGGGCAGCCACCACGCCTTGTCCCCGAGCAGGGCCAGGACGGCGGGCACGAACGCCATGCGGACGACGAACGCGTCGAACAGCACGGCGACCGCGAGACCGAAACCGATCGTCTTGATCATCGACTCGCCGGATCCGACGAACCCGGAGAACACCGCGATCATGATCACCGCGGCGGCGGCGACCACCCGGGCGCTGTGCCGGAATCCGCTGACGACCGCCTGCGCCGGCCGCTCGCCGTGGACGTACGCCTCCCGCATACGGGAGACCAGGAAGACCTCGTAGTCCATGGCCAGGCCGAAGACGATGCCCACCAGGAAGATCGGCATCAGGCTCATGATCGGCCCGGTCTGCTCGACGCCCAGCAGTCCGGCGCCCCAGCCCCACTGGAACACCGCCACGACCGCGCCCAGCGACGCCAGCACCGACAGCAGGAACCCGACGGCGGCCTTGACCGGCACCAGCACGGAACGGAACACCAGCGTCAGCAGCAGGAGGGAGAGCACCACGATGACGGACAGGTACGGCACCAGGGCATCCTGCAGTGCCTGGGCGACGTCGATGTTCATCGCCGTGCTGCCGGTGACCTCGAAGGTCGCGCCCGTGTCGCTCTCCAGTCCGCCACGCTCCGCCCGGATGGTCTGCACGAGGTCCTTGGTGCGCTCGTCGTTCGGCGCGGTGGCCGGGACCGCCGAGAACAGGGCGGTGTCGCCCTCGGCGTTGAACCGGGGCGGGGAGACGGACACGACACCGTCCGTGTCCCGGATCGCGTCGGCGACCGTGGTCGCGGCCTTCTCGGGGTCGGACGCCCCCTTGACGTCGGCGACGATCGTCAGCGGACCGTTGAAGCCCGGCCCGAAACCCTCGGCGAGCGCGTCGTAGGCACGCCGCTCCGTCGTCGAGACCGGCTTCGCCTCGGCGCCCGGCATGCCCAGTTGCAGGTCGGCGACCGGCAGGGCGAGTACGCCAAGGCCGGCCACGCAGGCCAGCAGCACCGCCACCGGGCGGCGCAGCACGAACCGGGCCCAGCGGGAGCCACCGTTGCCCGCGGGGCCGGTGCGCCGGGCGGCGGCGACGCCGCGCCTGCGCGCCGTGCGGGACAGCACCGCGTTCGGCCACATCCCCAGCAGGGCGGGCACCAGGGTCAGCGCGACCAGCACGCCGACGACGACCGCGCCCGCGGCGCTCAGGCCCATCTTCGTCAGCATCGGCACGCCGACCACGGACAGTCCGGCCAGCGCGATGACGACCGTGAGGCCGGCGAAGACCACCGCGGAGCCCGCCGTACCGACCGCGAGACCCGCCGCCTCCCGCGGTTCGTGCCCGGTCTCCCGCTCCTCCCGGTAGCGGGAGACCACGAACAGGGCGTAGTCGATGCCGACCGCGAGGCCGAGCATCGAGGCGAGCGTCCCGGTGGTCATGGACAGTCCCAGGGCGCTGCCGAGGGCCAGGATCGTCCCTATGCTGATCCCCACCCCGACGACGGCGGTGAGCAGGGGCAGCCCGGCCGCCGCGAGGGAGCCGAACGTGATCAGCAGGACGACGGCGGCGAGACCGATGCCGACGGCCTCGGCCGCGCCCCCGGCGGCGGGCTGCGAGGAGAGCGCGCTGCCGCCGGCCTCCACCGTGAGACCGGAGTCACGGGCCTTGTCGACGGCCGTCTCCAGCGCGGTCCGCCCGGCGTCGGTGAGGTCGCCGGAGGAGACCTCGTAGGTCACGGTGGCGTAGGCGGTGGAGGCGTCCTCGCTCACCGCGTTCGCCGTGAAGGGGCTCACGGCGCTCGCGGCCTGCGGCCCGTCGCCGGCCGTGGCCACGAACGCGTCGATGGCGGCGCGGTGGCCGGCGGCGGTCACCTTCTCCCCGTCGGGGGCGATGAACACGATCCGCGCGTCGGCGCCGTCGGCGTCCGCCCCCGGGAAGCGCTCCCCGATGAGGTCGAAGGCCCGCTGCGCCTCGATGCCGGGCATGAAGGACGTGCCGTCGTCACCGGCGGCGGGTGCCGTGGCGGCGCCGGCCCCGGCGGCGCCGAGGATCACCGCCCACAGCAGTGCCACGAGCCATCGACGCCGGAAGGCGCCGCGGCCGATGCGATACAGGAAGGTAGCCACAGGTCAGGGATCTCCGCGTTCGGTCTCGGGTTCGTACCAAGACTCGCGGGCGGAGCCCGTCACGGCGTCGTGCGGCTGCCGTCACTTTCCCCTGGTGCGATCGCATGAGACGAGGCGCCGTCTCCTCCTTGAGGAGGACGGCGCCCCGCCACGCGGGCCTCCCTCACGGGTCAGCCCTCGGTGCCCTCCATGAAGTCCTCCTCGTCGAGCGCGCCCGCCGCGAAGCCGCCGAAGAAGCCCTCCATGATCTCGTCGATGTTCACCTCGGTGGCGTTCGCCGGGGCCGTGGCCTTCTCGCCCCCGCCCAGGCGCAGCACCAGCGCGAACTTCTTGACCTTCGCCTTCTCCGCCAGCTTGGCCAGGTCGATGGAGACCTCGGTCAGCTCGCCGTTCTTCAGCGTGAAGTCGGCCGTGACCTTCTCGTTCGGCGCGTCCTTGAAGTCCTTGGCCGTCGGCATCTCGGTGCCCACCGGCAGCTGCTCCGTCAGCGGGCCGAGCTCGTCGAACAGCTCGGTCATCAACGTGCGGAAGGGCGCCGTGGCCGTGATGTGCTCGGTGCCGTCCGACCCGTCGGAGGTCTTGAAGTCGACCTCCTTGGCGATGACCTGCCGCAGTGCCTTGGTGAGCTTCTTCTGCGTCTTGGCGTCGAGCGTGGGCTCCGCCGAGGGCTCCTCGACCTCGGCGCCCTCCGCCCCCGACATCTGCTCGCTGGTCTCCTCCAGGTCCTTCGTCGAGACCTTGAGCCACTCACCGGCGAGGAGCTTCTTGAACGCGCCCGCGCTGTCGGGCAGTTCGTCGGCCGACGGCATGGGGCTGCCGCTCATCCGACCGATCGCGTCCAGATCGGCACGCAGGTAGGTGTAGTCGCCGACCATGCGGTACTCGAACAGGCCGCCGTCCGGGCCGCTGAGCTTCAGCGCCATGGCGGCGAAGTCCTTCTCACCGGACTCGTCGAACGGCTTCTTGGACTGCACCGACAGGGAGATCCGCGCGCTGCTGAGCAGTTCGGCGACCTCTTCGGGCATCTCCTCACCGGGCGCCGCGTCGGCGTCCAGCGCCTTCAGCGACGCGGCGTCGGTGTCCAGGTCCAGCTCGAAGGAGAGCGAACGCTCCTTGCCGAGCTGCTCGAAGGCCTGGTCGAGCTTCTGCCCCGCGGAGAGGTTCTCCACGGTGCCGCAGGCGGCGGACCCGGCCAGGACCGCGGTGGCGACGGCGGTGGCGGTGAGGGTCTTGCGTATGGCGGGAATGGCTGTCTCCTCGTAAATGCGACCGGTGTGGTCGATGTGAAGACGAATCAACGCCCCGAACGGTTGTACGCCTCTTGCCGATTGTTCGAGTTCACCCCTTACTGCACACCGTCTTCGGAGCCGCCCTGCTGTCCGTACCCGGCGCGGACTGCGCGTCCTGCACCCGCTGCACGTCATGGAGGAGGTCCGGGATGCCGGGGGCCTGTCCGGCGGCGGCCCTGGCGATGGTCAGCAGTACGGCCTCGTAGAAGGCGTCCCGCACGGCGGGTGCCATCACGTCCGAGGCGTCCAGGCAGCGGGGCCCTTCGCGAAGCCGTCGGGCGATCTCGTCCTTCACCGCGTCGTCGGGCGGCTCCACCTGACGATTCGCGGAGAAGACGTCCGCCAGGTCGGCCCACTTCTGCTGGCCCTCCTTCGAGGCCAGCCGTTCGATCAGCTCCCGGGCCTCCGGGCGGTCGCTGAACAGCGCCGCGAAGTCGCCGGCCACCTCGTGGGCCCGGACCCGGCCGCCGCCGTCGGGCAGGAGCGGGGCGGAGTCCGTCAGGCGCGCGTGCTCCGCGTGGTCCCGGTAGAAGGAGAGCGCGAAGGAACCCTGGTGTTCCAGGGCGCACCTGTGCGGGCCGTCGAACAGCAGCCCGTTGCCGTCCGGTTCGCCGCGGTGGTCGGTGAGCAGCGCCCACTCGGCCGCCTCCTCGTCCTGCCGGAGCAGACCGTCCCAGGCCTCCCAGGCGGTGCGCACCGGATCACTTCGCCACCACTCCACCTCGTCGTCCGTGCCCAGCGCCCACTTCCCGTAGTCCTCCGGGCCCGCCCGTTGCAGCACCAGGTCCTCGATCCAGTCGGTGCCGGGCCAGCCGGAGGCGCCGTCGTCCCCCATGCCGACGCACCAACGCCCCAGCGGTGCCGGTGAAGTGCCCGGCTCCTCACCCTCGCGGTACCAGACGATGCTCTTCAGGTCCGCCTTGACCGGGACCCAGTACACGTGCCCCGAGGACGGGCCGGCCGGCATCCAGGGGGCGCCGTACTCCCGGGGATCGTAGAGCTCTTCCAGCGGCTCCAGGAGGTCGCTCTCGGCGTACTCGGCGAGTTCACCGAGGCCCGGCATGATCACGATGTCCGGGGGATCACCCGCCTGCACCTTGGAGAGCAGCACCTCCCGCTGGGCCGCGGTGCCCTGGTAGCGGAAGGGGATGCCGAAACCCCGCAGCACGGTCTCGAACTGCTCCGCCTGCTCGGCCGTCCACGTCCCGAGGATGGTCACCGGCTCCTCGTCGTCGTGCTGCGCCCAGACCACCACCATGCCGCCGGCCGCGATCAGCAGCATGACCACGCCGAACACCAGCATCCTGAACCGCCGGGTCACCGTCGCCTCCAGTAGTCGTGGTCGAGCCGCAGGCCGAGCCCCAGCGCGGGCAGGACGACGGCGAGCAGGCTGCCGACGAGGGCGCCCCGGTACACCGATTCGGTCCACGCGCCGTCGGCCGACTGCTGCCGGACGTGCTCCGACATCTCCGTGACCTCCTGTTGCACCACGGCCGGCGGGCCGCCCTGCCAGGACGTGACGGTGATCCGCCGCAGCTCCCCGAGCGCCCCGTCGAGCTCGCCCTGGGTGGAGTACGCCGTCATCACCGGGACCACCGCGAGCAGCACGGTGAGGACGAACGCCGCGAGCAGGTACGGATTCCAGTCCCGGCCGCAGCGGTCGCGCAGCACGAACAGCGCCGAGACCAGGAGCAGCGCCACCGCGACCAGGGCGAGTTCGGCGACCCACCACCCGGCGTGCTGCCACCGTCCCATGGTGGCCGTGGCCTCGGCGTGCTCCAACTGGGTTCGCTGCAGGGCCTGCAGGCGCGGTGCGATCCCCACCTTCTCGCGGGTGAGCAGCGAACGGGCCTCCTGGAGCTTCTGCTTCGGCATGAGGGGCTGGTCACGGTAGAGGGACGTGCCCAGGGCGAGTGAGTCGCTGTAGGTGGCGAGCAGCCCCTTGACCGTGCCGAGGTCCTGGTCCGTACGGTCGGCGATCCGGGACAGGCCCTGGTCGGCGGCCGAGAGCTGGGACCGGTAGGCCTCGCCCGAGCCCGCGACGCCGATGAGGTTCCGCTCCACCAGGTTGTCGGCCTCCTCCTGGGCGCGCAGGGCCGCGAGCCGGGCGGCGGCGAGCCCCTGCACGGCCGGCGCCTCACGGGACGCGAGGGCTTCGGAGCCGTGCTGGACCTGGCGGCTGGAGAGGAACAGGGCGGTCGACGCGACGGCGGTGAGCAGCAACAGCACCACCAGGTGCACCTCCAGCAGCCGACGGGTCCGCCAGGAGCCCAGGCGCCCGCGCCAGAACGCGGCGGGGGAGTACCGGCGCCGGAAGGCGGTGCGTCCGGCCGTCACAGCAGCTTCTCCCCGCAGGCGATGCAGTAACGGGCCTCGCTCCCCGCCGGGGTGCCGCAGCCGGCGCAGCGCGGACCCGGCCGGACGGCGACGGGGTCGGCCAGGGGTCCGCCGGGACGGGAGCCGGCGCGCAGGATCATCGGGCCGAGGGTGCCGGCGTCGACGGTGCGCAGCCGGACCCGCCCCTCGGCCGCGTCCTCGATGTGGGCGACCGCGCGGATCTCGTCCAGCACCCAGTCGGTGCCGAAGCGCACCGCCAGCCGGGCGGCCTGCCCCAAGCGGTCCTCCGCGGTGTCGCGCCGGTGTTCCCGCAGGGCGACGAGCCCCTGGCGCAGGGCGCTGCGCATCCGGGCGGTGGCGTTGAGGGTCCGCACGCTGTCGGCGCCCGCCGGGGCGTGCGGCGGGGACTGCTCGGGATGGTGCCAGCGGGCGACGACGGGCGCGTGGACGTCGCCGATGGAGACCATGGCGAACTGCAGGTCGGTCTCCAGCGGGTCGGCGTCGGAGTCGGCGACCAGGGTGAGCAGGTAGTCGCGCCGGCCCTGCTCCCACTGGTAGGTGGGGAAGCTCCAGCAGTGCGGCCGGCCGGGCTGGGGGAGCCCGCCGAGCCGGTGCGGCCGGGGCGCCTTCTCGCTGAGCGAGACCTGCCGCACGGAGGGCCGTACGGTCACCTCGATCGGCAGCTGGGGGGTGTGCACCCGGCGCAGCCGCTGGATGGCGCCGGTGATAGCACGGCCGAGCCCGTCGTCCACGAACTCGGCCGTGCCGTGCAGCCGTTCGGCGAGGGTCAGCAGGGGGTCGGGCGCCCAGTCCGCGCCCACGGCGAACACATCGCAGGTGAACTGCCCGGCACAGGCGTCCAGTTCCTCCTCCAGGCGGTTGTCGGCGGCGGCGCTGCTGCCGTCGGTGATCAGCACCAGATGGCGTACGGACACCGGCCGGCCGGCGAGCAGGGCGCGCGCCCCGGCCACCCAGGCGGCGTACCCGGCGGGCCGCGGCCCCTCCCGGTGCAGCGGGAGCGAGCCCGCGACGAAGGCGGCCCGGCGTCTTACGTCCTGGTCGGCGACGGCCCACTCGTCGTCGCCCCGCGGATAGCACCGGACCGGTTCGGGGCCGCTGCCGAGCACGGCGAAGGAGATGCGGTCGGGCAGGGCGCGCAGCGCCGCCGGCAGGGCGTGCCGGACGGCCGCCCGGTGGGATTCGGCGACGTCCACCGCGATGATCACCGCGAGCTGGACGGCGGGCAGGTCGGTGGGGGCGCCGTCGGCGGCCACGTCGACCCGCAGATGCGCCTCGATCTTCGCGCTGCGGTGCGGGCGCGGATCGCCGCCGAGGTCGACGTGCAGTCGGATGCCCGGCTGCGGCGGCCGGGTGGGGCTGCTCATGTCGTACGTCACCGCTCCTTCCCCTTCGTCGCCGGGTGCTGTTCCGTGCTGTCGTCCCGTGCGCTCAGAACACGGTCTGCGGCCGTACCGCGTGCATGAGGTCCACGAGGTGCTCGTGGGCGGCGGCCGGTTCCTGGTGGTGTGCCGCCAGCCGCCGGTAGTGCGACTCCAGCCGCTCGCGCAGCGCGCGCTCCGGCGCGCTCAGACGGCGCAGGGCGCGGGCGGTGAGCCGTCCGGCACCGCTCCCCGGGGAGCCGGGACGGTCGCTGAGGCTGTGCACCGCGTCCAGCTTCCACTCGTGGAGTTCGGTGCTCAGCCGCAGCGCCTCGTCCTCGGACAGACCCGGCTCCCCGTCGCCCGGACGCCGGCCCACCAGGCCGTGCAGTTCGGCCAGTGCCGCGTCGACCTCGGTGGGCAGGGGCAGCGGATCACCGTCCCCGGGCAGCCGGGCCGCGCGGATGCGCAGGGCGGCGATCCGGGCGACGGTGTGGTCCAGCGTGCCCTGCCGGACCCGGCCGAGCGCGTCGATCGCCGTCCGCCGGTCGCGCGCCCGCAGCGCGAGCCTGGCCAGGCCGAGGGCGGCGCCGCCGTGTGCGGGGTTGCGGGCGAACACGGCCTCGTACAGTTCCTTGGCCGTGGGCTCGGCGGTGTCGTCGCCGAGCCGTTCCGCGCAGTGCGCGAGGGCCAGTTTGGGCGCGTACTCGCCGGGCAGTTCGAGGTGGACCTGGGTGAAGTGGTGCCGGGCCTCGGCGACCTGCCGGGGGTCGTCGTCGAGGTCGGCGCTGCGCAGCGCGAGCAGGGCGCGGTGCCACTCCAGCCGCCACCGGCGCACGGCGGACGGCCCGGGGATGGAGTCGGCCGTGTCGAGCTCCTCCTGGGCCCGCCGCAGGTCGCCGCGGGTGTTCCGGCCCAGCAGGACGCGCACGTTGTGCAGACTGATCTCCACCGAGCGCGGTTTCTCGTCCTCCTGGTCGAGGAGCCGGCCCGGGTCGTAGCCGCTGCTCACCTCGAACCGCGTGGCCTGCGGATCGCCCGGATAGGGCCTGGGCACCGGCAGACAGGCGGCGATCTCGGTGGGGGTGGGCGTGCCGAGGTCGAGGACCGGTGCCACGGGTGGCTGGTACCGGTCGCGGTGGGGCCGGTCCAGCCAGTGCCCGATGTCCGGCACCGTGCCGAGCCGGGCGCCGGGCAGCCGGGTGGACGGCCGGAAGTGGTCGGAGGGCTCCGGCGGGTCGCTCTTGCCGCGCAGCGCGCGGATCTCCCGCAGGGCGCCGCGCAGTTGGCCGACCATCTCACGGGCGTCGGCGAAGCGGCGGCCCGGGTCGGTCCGTACGGCACGGTCGACGACGCGGTCGAAGGAGGCGGTGCCGAGGCCGGGCACCTCGGTGACGGCCCAGCGGGCGAGTTCGCGCAGGGTGGCGCCGACGGTGTGCAGGTCGTGGGCGACGGTGGGCACGGCCGACGTGCCGGTCTCGGGCGCCATGTAGTCGGTCGTGACGTGGGCGGGCGGCAGGCTCTGGCCCTGTTCGCGCATGCCGCCGAGATCGATGACCTTGACGCCGTCCCGGTGGTGCACCACGTTGGAGGGCTTCATGTCCCCGTACACGAAGACCCGTTCGCCGTCGGCGTGCAGATGGACGAAGGCTTCGAGGATCTGGCAGCCGTACGCCGCGACGTGCTCGATGTCGAGGACGGACTCCCCGCGCCGGACCTCCTCGGCGACCTTCGCGAGGGTGCCGTCACCGACGTCGTCCATGACGATGTAGCCGCCGGTGATCCGGCCGTTGTCGTTCCGCCGGGCGACGAAGTCGCGGATCTGGACGATGCGGGGGTGGCGGATGGCGACGAGGTTGCGGCGTTCGACGTCGGCGAGGCGGGCGCCGTCGTGCTCGTACCGGTTGAGCAGTCCCTTGACGGCGACGATGTCACCGAGATGGGTGTCCTCGGCGAGGTAGACCCAGCCCTGGCCGCCGTGCGCGATGGGTCCCATGACCCGGTACTGGTCGCGCAGCAGGTCGCCCTCGACGAGTTCGGGCCGGTAGGAGTAGCGCTCGCCGCACGCCGGGCAGAATCCCTCGACCGGTACCGGGCCCTCGGTGTAGGGCGGGGCGAAGGTGATGCCGCAGTCGGCGGACGAGCAGCTCATGCGGATGCGCAGCGGTGCCTCGGGGCGGATGAGGCGTTCCTCGGCGGGGCGCGGTTCGCGCGCGGGGAGGGCGAGGAGTTCGCGGGGGCCGAGTGCTCGTGGGTCCCGGGGCAGTTCGGGCAGCCCGGGGCCGTCCGCCGCGCGGCCGCAGGTGGCGCAGTGGCCGGTGGGCAGTACGGTGCCGCCGCAGGGGGCCCCGGTGAAGCGACGGTGCGGGCAGGTCGTCATCCTCTCGTGCTCCCCCTTTCCCCGCCCGCTCCGGACGGTGCGCGGCGTCACCGGTCCCCGCAGCGGCCCAGGTCGGCGCGCAGGGTCCTGATCAGGGCGCGCAGCCGGTTGAGTTGTTGCTGCGGGTCCCGTACGTCGTCGAGCAGGCGGCGTGTGGCGCGGTGCCGGTCGGCGGTCTCGGTCACGGAGCCGAGGGAGGCGCTGTCGACGATGTCGCGGCGTATCGCCCGGCTGAACTCCGCGCGCTGCAGACGGTCGAGCAGGGTGTCCGCGTGGTGCAGGAGCGCGGGCCGCAGGAGGAGGTCGCGGGACGCGGTCCAGCCGGGCCCGCCCTCGTGGCGGAAGACGAGCAGCAGCCGGAATCCGAACGTCCGTAACCTGGCGAGGATTTCGATGAGGGGGCCCGGCCGGGTCTCCTCATCGAGCCCGTCGACGAGGACCGTGACCGGCCGTACCGGCGCACGGTCGGCGGCCCGTACGGGCCGGGCCTTGGCGCCGCGCAGCCAGTCCCAGTACGCCAGGTACTCACCGGCCGGGAAGGTCACCTGGTCCAGCGCGTGGTCGATGAGATCGGGTCTGCTGGCGCCGCCGCGGTGGACGACATGGGCGCGGTGCAGCAGATGGCGCAGGGAGCGGTCCTTGCCGCTGCCCGGGGCCACCACGGTGATCTTCACCGGGTCCTCGTCCGGGTCGTCGAACCACCGGCCGAGCCGCTCCTCGAAGCCATGGTCCCAGGCACCGGGACCGCTCAGCTCCTTGACGACCGGCGAGAGTTCGGCGATGCGGTCGACAGGGATCAGGTACGAGAAGGAGAGCCGGTTGTCCTCGGGCAGACTCGCGCCCAGGTCCCCGCGCCAGCTGACGACGAGGCCCACCACCCGGGTGGGCCGGCCCTCCTCGGGCCGGGTGCACACGGCGGCGCCGCTGAAGCCCGCGCGCACCACCTCCGACCGGGTGACGGCGTCGAGCTGCACCCGCTCACCGCTGGCGCCGCCGATCCGCCCCCACAGGCTCATGCCGTCGTCAAAGCCCTCCGCGTAACCGGTCGCGTACACCTCCATGCCGCCCCGCAGCCCGCTGTCCAGCGGAGCGCGGCGCGCCTGCGGGCGGGGGCTGTCCAGCCGCAGCACGGCGACGTCCTCACCGTCGGCGCCCTCCGCTAGCCAGCCGCCGGGCGCGACCCGCGCGGCGACCGGTTCCAGCCCGCCGTTCTCGGCGAACTCCAGCCACATCACGGCGTCCGGCCGGCGCACCACGTGCGCGCAGGTCAGTGCCGTGGACTGGTCGACGAGCACGCCGGCGCCGCAAATGGGGCCGTGCGCGTCCTCGCGCCGCAGCCTGAGTCTCCAGTCCGCACGCAGTTCCCCCATGCCGTCTCACATTACGTGCAAAGCGTGGGGCGTCCCTAGACTTGTGAGGAGGGTGGACCGCTCAATCAGTCGAAAGTGGCGGTGTGTTGATATGACGAGTGCGGAACCGATCGGTCTGGCGGAGGCCATCGGCACGGTGCGCGCGGAACTGGCGCGGGCCCAGGCCGAGGGAGCGGAGAGCGACTGGCGGTTCCACGTGGAGCAGGTCAGCCTGGAGTTCTCGGTCCAGTTCCACCGGGCCGGCGAGGGCGGGGCGGGCCTGCGCCTGGGCGTGGTGGAGGCCCGCCTGGGCGGCTCGGTGAGCCACGACTCCACGCACCGCATCGAGGTCGCCCTCAAACCCCTTCCCCGCCCCGACGGCCGCCACCACGAGGTCGGCCGCGAGGTGTACTGACCCCCAGTGCTGTTCACACGGGGCGCGAGGTGGCGAGCGCCAGGTCGGTGAGGGGCACGCCGTCCTCCGCCAGGTCCTCTGCGTCGTCCTCGTCCGGGACCCGTTCCTCCTGCCGGCGACGGAGGAACTGCTGCCGGCCGAAGCCGGCTGCCCCGCCTGGGAGCCCGCCCCCGACTTGCCCGGGATCGGCGGCAGGACGCCGCCCGACCGGCGCTATGGCATTCACGGCGCCGAACTCGCGGCTGAGCGCGGGTACCACCCGGCTGCCGGGGAGCAGGAGGCGTACGACGTTGCGATGGCGGAGGGGTGCGGTCGACGAGTCGGGGGGCGCCTGACGACGTGGTCAGGAACTGCGCCACCGAAGTGGACGACGAGGTGCCGGCATTGACGCTTCACGGCACACGGAGAATCGGCCGTACCTCGTCCGCTGTGTCGCCCCACGAGGCAGGCGGGCAACCCATGGAGCATTTGCCGTGCGCGCGCCATCGATCGCTCGCCCGTTCTTGCTCCATGAAGGGCTGAACCTGCGTCTCGAAGCGTCGTCTGTCACCGCAGCTGGTTGAACGCCTGGTCGGCATCGGCCACGGCCTCGGGGTGCACGTCGTGGGCGGCTCGACCGTCGGCGATCTTCTGCCAGTTGGTCCGGGCGAGCACCCGTTGGACCGCGAGTACCTGGGCGGCTCGCAGGCGCGCCCGGATGTCTTCGCCGAGGGCGTCCGCCAGCGCCTCCTCGTCCTCGAGTCGGTACCGCGTGAGCCGTGCCGCCAGGCTCGGTGTGGTGAACACCAGCCGGTGGAACGCCACCACCTCGGGATGATCGTTGAGGCCGGTGACGGGGTCGTACCGATCGAGGCAGGACCGGAAGTGCCGGTGCAGCGCCGTCACCGGCTTGATACCGGGCCTGCGGTCACGTACGACGCGTGCCGCCTCGCCCTGGTGGTCCGCAAACCGGTGCAGCACCAGGTCCTCCTTGGTGGGGAAGTACCGGAAGAGGGTCGGCTTGGAGACCTCGGCCGCCGCGGCGACGTCGTTGACCGAGACGCGGTCGAAGCCGCGCTCCAGGAACAGCGAGACGGCCGCGTCGCCGATGGCGTCGCGCGTCCGCTCCTTCTTGCGGGCCCGCAGCCCCGTCGGCTCGCTCATCCGACCACTGTAACAGTCATTACCGAGTTGCTTTTTTAACCGAGTAACGTTTCCATGGGCGGCATGAATCAGACGGACATTCCTCCCGTGCTCGTGACCGGAGCGACGGGCCGGGTCGGCCGCGTCGTCATCGACCGGCTCCTCGACGCGGGCGTGCCGGTCCGTGCCCTCACCCATCGCTCCGAGGCAGTGGCGACACTGCCGGCGAAGGTCGAGGTCTTCACCGGCGACCTCACCGTGCCCGAGTCGCTCGACCCGGCGTTGAACGGCGCCGGTGCGGTCTTCCTCGTCTGGACCGCCCCGCCTCGGACCGCCGCGGCAGTCGTCGAGCGGCTGGCGGCCCACGTGCGGCGGGTCGTCTTCCTCTCCTCCCCGCACCGGACGCCGCACCCCTTCTTCCAGCAGCCCAATCCCATGGCGGTGCTGCACGCCGACATCGAGCGGCTCATCGCAACCACCGGACTCGAGTCGACGATCATCCGGCCGGGGATGCTCGCGTCGAACTCGCTGGCCTGGTGGGCGCCCGCGATCCGGGCCGGCGAGGCCGTCCGGTGGCCCTACGGCGCTGCCGAGACGGCACCGGTCGACGACCGCGACGTCGCAGCCGTCGCGGCGCGGACGCTCCATCCGGACGGATACGTCGGAGGCGACTACGTGCTCACGGGCCCCGAGTCGCTGACCCAGGCCGCGCAGGTGGGCGTCATCGGTGACGCCCTGGGGCACCGGATCGCATTCGAGGAGATGACGCCGGACGAGTTCCGGAGCCTGTCGGAGGGCACGGCGCCCGGCTCGGTCGTCGACATGCTGCTCGCCGCGTGGAGCGCGGCAGTCGGACAGCCCGCGTACATCACCACTGCGGTGGCCGACATTCTCGGGACGGCGCCGCGAACGTTCCGCCAGTGGGCCGCCGACAACGCCACCGCGTTCACGGAGGGTTCAGAGGGGCCGTGACCTCGTCGACCGCGATCTGCGCCCCTGGCCGCAGCCCTCGGTCCGCCGTCGTCCCGGCCCCCGCCTCCGGGAGGCTCGGTGGCCAGGGGCATCGTGCGTACCGACAGGACGCGCAGCCCACGGTCCGAGTGCGCGATGCCGGTGGGGAATCACACGCGGAAGGTGTGCACGTCGCCCGCAGGTGTCCTCGGGGCGGTGGACCGGCGAGTGGGCGTCGAGGAAGCCTCGCTCGGAGGCCGGGCCGTGGAGCAGCCGGGCGAACGTGACGAGCCCGGCCCCGGCACACCGGCTCCACCGGTTGGGCGACGGCGTCACGGTCAACGGCCGCCCGACAGACGTGGCGATCGGGATCGCCCGCGACGGGGACGGCCCGGTGGTCGTGTTCCCCGCGCTGCCCGCGGAGGCGTAGGCGCGTGAGCTCCGGCTCTCCTCGGCCGACGCCGTCACACATCGGCCGGTGCCGACAGCACCGCCCGGACGGCCTTGCCGCCGGGCGGGTGGGGGACGCAGCCCCCGTGGTCGGCGAGGGCGGTGACGAGGGTCGGGCCACGTCCGCCGGCGGGAGGGGGTCGGGTGCGGTGTCCGTGGGGCGGCGGCATGCGGAATCCGTGCGTAAAATCCACGCGACCACATCGGGGGCAGACATGGAAACGATCATCGTCCAGTTACCGGGCTCCACGCAGCCGGCCGGAAACGGGGCCGGCAGGCCCGAGCTGCTGCACCTGGGGCCGGGGGACGTCGTCGACTTCGGACGCGGTCTGCCCGGCGGAGGGGGAGTGGCCATCCCCCTGACCGATCCCGGCATCTCACGCCGGGCGGGGCGGTTGGAGGCGGCCGGGGACTACTGGCGGCTGTCCAACTTCAGCCGGAGCGTCTCCTACGTGGTGGAGAACCTGGAGGGCGCCGGCGAGTACATCACCGTGGCCCCGGGGCGCCTCGGCGCGCCCGTGCCGTTCGAGTTCTCCAGGGTGGTGCTGCCCGCGCTGTCGGGGACCGCCGCCTTCAAGGTGTTCGCCCCGCAACACGCCTACCTCGGCCACGAGGCCGCCGACGGCGCCGGGGAACAGACCGTCCACCCCTTCGCCCTGGACTCCACGTCCAAGTACTTCCTCGTCCTGGTCGCCTTGTGCGAACAACGGCTGCGTGACGCCTCGGAGACCGCCCTGCCCGGCGTCGGGGACATCGTGGAGCGACTGCGTCCGCTGGAGTCCTGCCGCGATCTGACGCGCTCGGCGGTCAATTACCACATCGACTACCTGGCCTCCGTCAAGCTGCGCCTGGACCTCGGCGACGAGGTCACGGCCGACGGCGCCCGCACCGGAGCCAAACGTGCCCGACTGGCCTCCGTGGCGCTCCGCTTCGGTCTGGTCCGCGAGGAACACCTCGCCCTGCTGCCGCCCCGCGGCGCCGGGCGCCCCACCCAGCGGGAGGCCCGCGCATGACGAGGTCCGACGCCCGGGAACCCCTGGGAACACCGCGGTCGCCCCGCCTGCCGGAAGGCTTCCGCATCGACGGCTGGGAGATCGGGGCGGTCATCGGCTCCGGTGGCTGGGGCACCGTGTACGAGGCCCGTGCGGTCGCCGACGGCACCCGGGCGGCGGTGAAGGTGCTGTCGACCGGCGCCCTGGCACCCGGCCAGAGCACCGCGCTGGGCGAACTCATCGACCGGGAGGTGCGGTTCAGTTCCGAGGCCGACCACCCCCACCTGGTCCGTACCCGTGCCGTGTGCACCGTCGACGCCCCGGACCTGCCCGCCCTGGACGGAGCCGTCGCGCTGGTCATGGACCGGGCAGAGGCCAGCCTGAAGGACGTCCTGGACGCCGCCGGGACCGGTCGTCCGATCGTCGGCGCGGGCCGTGTCCTGCGCGGGGTCGCCGCCGGGCTCGCCCACATGCACGGCGCCGGCTGGGTGCACGGCGACCTCAAGCCCGCCAACGTCCTGCTGGGTGCGGACGGGCAGGTGTGGCTCGCGGACTTCGGGCTGGCCGCGGAACTCGACGGCAGTCACGCCCACCTGCCGCCCCTCGGCACCCTCGACCACCTGCCGCCCGAGTGGTGGTCCCAGCGCACCGGCACCCGCGGCTCCGTCATCCGGCCGACCGCCGACGTCTGGGCCTTCGGCGTCCTCGCCCACCAGGTGCTCACCGGCGGCCTCCACCCGTTCCCCGGTGCCAACGCCCGGGCGCGCTCGCTGGCCGCTCAGGCCTACGCGCGCGGCACCGCGCCACTGCGTCTGGACGCCGGCCTCGGCGAGGGCTGGCGCCGGCTCGTCGCCGACTGCCTGGCCCCGGACCACGCCTCCCGCCTCCCGCACACGGCGGAAGCTCTCGCGACGCGGGCCGAGCAGCTGGCGGGCGGGACGCGCCGCCGGCGCGGACGCCTGGCCCCGGCCGTCGCCGCCACGCTGGCGGCCCTGGCCGCCGCGGCGGTCACCGGGACGGTCGTGCTCGGCGGCGGTGACTCCGAGGACGACGACGGCCGCGGCGCCCCCGCCGTCGTCACCGACGCGCACGTCGAGGTGCCCGGTGGGATCCCCGCGGACTCCGACGTGCCCGAGGCACTGCGCACGGTCATCACCAAGGCCGCCCACCGCTGCACCGACGAGGAGATCACGCCCGCCCTGCTCGCCGCCATGCTCAAGGCCGAGAGCGGCTTCGACGAGGACGCCGCCCGCCCGGCCACCGACGAGTACGGCATCGCCATGTGGACGCCGTCGGTGTTCCGGGCCTGGGCGGTGGACGGGGACGGCGACGGGGACAAGGACCACATGTCGCCGCCGGACGCGATCGCCACCATGAGCGGGTACGTGTGCTGGCTCGACCAGCGGTTCAAGGAGGCGGGGATGCCGAAGAAGGACCTGCCCGCACTGGTCGCGGCCGGCTACCGCACGAGCGACCGCGCCGTCATCGAACAGGGCGGCGTGCCCGAGCAGGTCCGGCCGCATGTCGACGAGGTGCTGCGCCACCTCGCCGCGTACGGCGGGTGAGCCGGCCCCCGTGCCGGCTCACCCGCCGTCGTCCTCGCCGGCGCCTCTCGCCGGAGGCCCCGGCCCGGTTCGGACCGGCGGCACGGCGGCTACGGCCGCCGTGCGGGGTCTTCTCAGGTCGGGCGCCACTCGGAGAGCGTGACCGAGTTGATGGGGTCGAGGTTGAAGTACAGGCCTTCCTGGGAGTTGATGCTGTCGTGGCAGTCCGTGCCGACGCTCTTGCACAGGTGGGCGAGCGCGTAGTCGGACTGGTTGTTGAGCACCCAGTGGTAGCCGAACTGGTTGTAGATGCGGTGCGGCCCGTACGCCCAGAACACATGGCTGGGGCTGACGGCGGGGTTCTGGTTCTGCGGGTAGATGCACACCGCGCCGTACGGGCAGTTGGCCCACGAGGCGGCGGCGGCATGGGCCTGGGTCGTACCGCCCGCCGTCATGGCGGCGGTCGCGAGAGCCAGCGCGGCGGCCCCGCGGAGGAGTTTGCGCACGGTCATGCCTTTCGAGAGTCGCCCTGTCGTTGCGGCAGCCCGGTGGCTGCGCCGACACAGTAGGAGGGCGAGCGGCGGGAGCGGTCCTGACGGATGTCAGGGGCGGGCGGCGCCGGGGTCCGCCTCGCCGCACCCGTGGAGACCGGCTCGTCCCGGCCGCTCCGACAGCGGGCCGCGCCGGGAAGGGGATTCCCGAGGCGCCGGGGACAGGGACGTGAACCGAACGGGCCGCACCCGGAGTCGGGTGCGGCCCAGGGCGACGGCAAAGGCGTGGTGACGTCCGTTCCGGACGGACGGGCACGGAAGTGCCGGTCATGGAGATGTTCAGGCGCGCGGCAGTATGCCCAGGAGCATCGAGGTGAAGGAGACCCGCAGGGCGTCACGCAGCTCCATGTGGAGCACGCCGAGGGCGGGCTCCTCCGCATAGGCGGCGAGGAGGCTGGGCGGCGGCGGGACGTAGGACGACAGGGCGCCCGCCGAGACGAGGCACATCAGGCAGAACAGCTGCGCGTCGTCGCCGAGCTCGGGCACGTGGCGGCGTACGAGCTCGACCATGTCCGCGAGCCGCGTGAGGGAGGAACGCTTGTGCCGCTTGACCACCTCGACCGAGACGTTGTGCTCGAGGACGCCGCCCTGCGCGCCGAAGAGGTCGCACAGCACCACCCGGCTCGCCAGCGAGCGGCTGAGGATCTCGGCCAGTTGGCCCGCCCGCACGTCCGGTGCGGCATCCGCCTCGATGCCCGCGGCCAGTTCCTCCGCCAGCTCGTCGAGCCAGTTCCCCAGGAAGACGTCCAGCAGTTCGAGCAGGACCGCCTCGCGTGACTCGAAGTACCGCAGGACGTTCGACTTGGCCAGGCCCACCCGCCGGCTGAGCTCGTTGAGGCTCACCTCGGCCACGGGCATCTCGTCGAGCATCGCCGCCGCGGTGTCCAGGATCGCCCGGCGGCGGATCTCCCGCTGCTCCTCGCTTCGCGCCCGCTGAAATGTCACCCCCTCAGCCTAGCTTAAAGACCGCCGGTTCCTTGACAAGGGACCGGCGGTCTCTTACGTTGGCCCTTGTAACAGACCAGTGGTTCTTTAGGAGGGCGTCATGAGCAGTGACTGGACCGAACAGCACATCCCCGATCAGCACGGCCGGGTGGCGGTCGTGACCGGCGCCAACACCGGGCTGGGCTTCGAGACCGCCCGGCTGCTCGCCGCGCGCGGGGCGGCGGTGGTGCTGGCCGTCCGCAACGTCGAGAAGGGCAAGCAGGCAGCCGCCCGCATCGCCGGCGACGTCACCGTCCAGGCCCTCGACCTGACCTCCCTGGAGTCGATCCGGTCCGCGGCGGCCGACCTGCGCGCGGCACACCCGCGTATCGACCTTCTGATCAACAACGCGGGTGTGATGTACACCCCGAGGCAGACCACCGCCGACGGCTTCGAGCTGCAGTTCGGCACCAACCATCTCGGCCACTTCGCCCTGACCGGCCTGCTGCTGGACCGGCTGCTGCCCGTCCCCGGATCCCGCGTCGTGACGGTCAGCAGCACCGGCCACCGGATCAAGGCCGCCATCCACTTCGACGACCTGCAGTGGGAGCGTTCCTACAGCCGTGTCGCCGCCTACGGCCAGGCCAAACTCGCCAACCTGATGTTCACGTACGAACTGCAGCGCCGGCTCGCACCACACGGAACCACGGTCGCGGTGGCCGCCCATCCCGGCGTGTCCAACACCGAGCTCGCCCGCAACATGCCCGCCCCGCTTCGTGCGCCCGTCACCTGGCTCGCGCCGCTGCTCACCCAGAAGGCGGAGATGGGCGCCCTGCCCACGCTGCGCGCCGCCACCGATCCCGCGGTCGTCGGCGGGCAGTACTACGGCCCCGGCAACCGGAGCGAGACCCGGGGCCACCCCAAGCTGGTCACTTCCAGCCCCGACTCCCATGACCAGGCCACTCAGCAGCGCCTGTGGACCGTCTCCGAGGAGCTCACCGGGGTGACGTTTCCCGTGCGGTGAAGCGGTGACCCCACAGCGGAGGGGTCTCCCGAGGCCGCGACCGGATGCGAACCCGCGATCCCCTGCGTATGAGACCGGTGGGGACGCAGGGCCCGGCAGGGCCGAGTCGTCAGGTGACGCCGAGCAGCGCCGGCGGGCGGGTGCTCTCACGGGCGTGACGCCGGGTGGGACGGCCGGGTCGCCTACGGCGCGGTGGCCTCGGACACGGCGTTGACGATGTTCGACGCCATGGCGTCGAAGTTCTCCCGGAAGAAGCCGGTCCTGTTGTAGAACCCTTCCTCCGAGAACCCCCTGTTCGACAGGAACATCGGGGCTGTGGCCGTGATCGCCGCATGGACGACGTGCAGTTCGCGGGTGGTCAGGGTGAACTCCCGGGAGGTTCTGTGGTCGCCCTGGAGCCTGTCGCACAGCCGGCGGACCTCTTCACGGCCTGCGCCGAGCTGCACGACCAGGGCCTCGTCCGTGGAGGCCCAGCCGTCGAGCGTCCGCAGCGCCTCGCACATCAGGTCCGTCTGCGTCGCCGTGAGCCGTCCCCGGAACGCCTCACCGGCCCTGGTCAGCTTGATCCGTGTCCTCATCGTGGTCGGCCTTTCCCAACTGGTCTACGGGGCGAGGGGATTGCTGCTCCGGCTTCGACGTACCACGTGCGTTGGTTCCTTGGTTGAGCGGCAGGTACCGGACTCGCCCTCGAAGGACGGGGTTTCCGGGGATGGGACCGGTGGCATGCGGCTGCGTCACCGCCCGGAGCGGACCGTGACGTACGCGTAGGACTCGCCCTCCCGCGGCGCGCGGTTCCAGGACCGTGTGGTCAGTTGCGGCAGCACGCCCTCGGCCAGGGCGTGCCGGGGCAGGGACAGACCGAACTCGTCCTGTACGGCGGCCAGCAGACACCGCTCGCGGTCCGCCTCACCGACGCCGCGCAGGACCCGTTCCGGATCGAGGGCCTCGGGCACCGGCCCCGAGCGTTCGACGTCCGTGCCGCGCAGCGTGTACGCGTACGGCTCCCCGCCCCGCCCGGCGACCGACAGGTGGAACACCGCGAGGCCGCCGTCGCGGGTGCGGCGCACCCACAGCACCACCGCGCGTCCGTCGCGCGAGGCGGCGGTGGCCGGGGAGACGAAGAAGTTCCCGGGCCCCGACGTCCGCGGGGCCGCGTCGTAGCCGAACGCCCACCCGGTGCCCGTCCGGCCCACCGCCACCACGGCCCGGTCCTCCCACGGCGCCGAGTCGTCCTGCTGCCTGGAGTCGTAGGGGAACCATCCGGCAGGGCGGATGGGCGGCGCGGTCAGGCCCGCGCCCCCGTCCTCCCCGATCAGACCGGGCAGCGCCTCCGGTCCCGCGCCCTCCACCCACAGGCAACGGTAGGAGTCGTACGGGGCGTTCCACCGCAGGGTCTCCGTCAGCCAGCACAGTCCCGGCGGATCCAGGTCCGGCACCGGATCGGGCACCGGGCCCGGCCGGCCGGCCCGAGGCGTGGCCAGCAGCTCCAGTCCGCGCTCCCGCGTCACCACCGGACCCAGGACGGGGTCCCCCAACAGACCGAGCGGTGCCAGCAGGTCCGGCCCCGGCGGTGACCACGACGGCAGCGCGGCACGGATCACCCGCCACGCCGCGTCCGTGTCCCCCCACCTCGCCGACTCCCACGCCTCGGCCACCGCCCGACCGAAGGCACCGCCCGGCGCGTAGCGGTAGGTGCGGTCGCGTACTTGGGCGAGGATCACGTCCGCGGCAGCGGTGACGCCGTCGTCGGTCTCGGTGCCCAGCACGAAGCGGTGGGGAACGGAGCCGGGGCGACGGTCCCGCAGGTGCGCGGCGGCCATCACGGGCACCAGCTCGCCCGTGCAGCGCGGATCGGCGACGAGTTCACCGAATCCGTAGTGCCCGCCGCCGTGCGACAACGCCGCCAGCTGTTGCAGCATGCCCCGGGCGCGGGGCCGTCCGTAGCGCTCCGCCTCGGTGAGCAGTTCCCGGGCGGCCTCCCACCTCCCGCTCAGGGCCTCCTCCCGCGCACGCTCCACGTCGGCGTCCAGGGCCCGGGTGGTGTCGTTGACGAAGCCGGGAACGCGCGCCCGGCCGGAGTGGAAGTCCTGGTACATCCGCTGCATGTAGGCGCGGAACGACGGATACCGGTCCGGGAATTCGCCGCTCCACCCCTTGTAGACGTACAGGGCCCACTCGCCGTCCTCGTCGGTGTCCCCCGGGTCCAGCAGGGCGTAGGACATGTCCGATTCGGTCTCCAGCTGCAGTGCCCGCTGCCACATCCCGGCCAGCAGCACCTCCTGCTCGGTCGAGCGCTCGGTCAGTCCCTGCTGGTAGGCCGGGGTCATGTCGAACGGATCCCCGAACCAGCCGATCTCGTGGGCCGCGCCCAGCCGGTGGACGGATCCCCCGTCGAGCCGCCAGCCGTTGCTGGCACCGAGGAACCGCCGGTAGGACGGAGGGAGCCGGACCCCCAGGCGCTCCTCGGCCGCGGCTGTCTCCGCCTCGGCCGCGGGCGGGGCGGCGAGCGCCAGGTCGGCGAGGGTCATGCCACCCTCCGCCAGGTCCTCCATGTCGTCCTCGTCCGGGACCCATTCCTCCTGCCAACGACGGAGGAACTGCTGCCAGTCGAAGCCGTTCTCGGTCTCCTCGATCACGGGCCGATTGTGGCAGCCGCCACTGACAACGACGCCGGTGCCCAGGTCCCGGTGGCCGTGGCCCGGTCACCGGACGACCGGCGCCGGGAGCACCGCCCGCACTGCACGTACGGACGGCGCCGGCTGTCCGGATCGGTCAGACCGCGGAGGGGACCTCAGTCTTGTCGCCGGCGTTTCCCCCGGCCGCCGCCAGCCGCTTGTTGCGGCGTACGGAGGACCAGAAGGAGGCGCCGATCAGGACGACGCCGACGAGGCCGGTGACGATCTCGTACTGGGTGGTGACGAGCAGGATCATCGCCAGGGCGCCGATCGCGTAGTGCGCGCCGTGCTCCAGGTAGACGTAGTCGTCCAGGGTGCCCTGGCGGACCAGGTGGACCGTGTCAGACACACGCGCGCACCCGCCCACCCCGGGCGCAGATCTGTTCCCGCGCCCCATCCGGAGCCGCGCGGACAGTGAACGAGCACTACATGATCAGGACCCGGTCGGCCGGGCGGCTCGGCCGCGCGATGATGGGTCGATCACGTCGTAGGCACCTGGGCGGCGGCAGTCCGGGCGTGCCGTGCCTGGAGGCGTTGCGTGGTCACGGGGGCGCGGTGGTTCCGGCCAGCCGTCCGGCGACGTCCCGGAGGGACGACAGGAGCTGTTCCGGTGCGCGGGAGAGGACGAGGCTGTGCCGGTACAGCCGCACGTCCCGTCCGTCCGGCCCCGCCGCCGTCCCGCGCACCTCGTGGAAGCGCTCGGGCCGCCGTCCGGCCGCGTACACCAGGTGCGCCTCGCGCAGGCCGAGCACGGTGGCGTACGCGAGCGCCTGGTGCAGGTCGGCGTTGAGGAGTCCGTCGGCCTTCTCGACCTTGTACTTGGCGTCGACGACGGCGAGCGGGCCCCGGCTGTCGCCGGTGCGGACGACGAGGTCGGGGCGGATCCGCACGAGACCCGAGGTGCCGAGGTGGTGGGGGTCCTGGAGGCGCGCGGTCAGGCCGTGCTCCTTCAGGGCCTCGCGCAGGGCGACGGTGACGAAGTCCTCGAACAGCCTGTTCATGTCGAACAGGAAACCGTCCACGGCGAGCGGTTCGCTTCCTGGCGGTGGCGGCCGGTGCTCCGGCGAGGAACCGCGCAGGACGGCCTCGGCGAGCCGCAGCGCGGGCTGGTAGCGGGAGTTGAGCCGCGAGGGCCCCCAGCGTGGCAGCTCCTGCCCCCGCACCAGCGGCAGGGCGTCGGCGAGCCGGACCCGCTGGTGGGCCAGGCGCCGCCGGACGGGACCGGGGACGCCCGGCAGCCGTAGCAGCCGCTCGGCGGCGGCGCGCAGGATGCGGTTCTCGGCGGTGTCCGCGGTGTACGCGTCGTAGGCGATCTCCACGGGCGGGGTGCGGCCGAAGTGCCGCCGGATCTGCTCGGCCTCGCGCAGCCGCCGGCGTACCACCAGCGCGGACTCCTCCACCTCCCGGTAGCCCTGGAGAACTCCCTGCCGCAGCGCCGCGTCGATCTGCCGCTCCACGGCGTGCGCGAGCGCGGGCACGCCGTCGTCGTACGCGCCGGTGTCGACGGTGCCTTCCCGGCCGTCGCGCCAGGCGCGGGCCGGGTCGAGGCTGAACCCGAGCAGGAAGAACAGCCGGCTCATCGGGGTCGTGGGCATGATCCGCACGACCGTACCGCCGGGCGTGCGGACGGCGCCGACCCGGCTGCCCGCCCGCAGCAGCCAGTGCCCGTCCCGGCCGGGATCGGGAGTCGCGCTCCGTAGGATGCCGGAGGCGGCCAGCGCCCGCCCGACCGCGGTGTCCAGCGGGGCGGAGACGGCGGGCCCGTACTCGTGCAGCACCACCTCGGACACGGGCGGGGGCACGGTCACGGCTGCCGTCCGCGCAGCGCGTCGAGGCCGTAGCGGGCGGCGACGTCGATTTCCTCGCCGTAGTGGTGTTCCTCCAGCAACGGCAGGATCTTCGTGCGTCAGGTCCGTCCGAGACCGCCGTCGCGGTACACGCCCGGCTTCATCAGGTATGAGGGGCCGATGGCGAAGCCGGCTACGTGGGGGGCGTCTGTCCAATACCCGTACGAACTCAGCGCCTTGCCCAGTCCGGGCGTTCGAGCCAGGCCGGTGGCAGGTGCTCCCTCGTTGTGGAACTCCGCGCGTCGCGGCCCCTGCCGATTCAGTGGGCCGGCGACGGCCTGCCCGTCATAAAGGTGATCGATGCTGTCCTCGCAGATCTCTGCGCAGCGGCAGTCCAGAGGTGGCCGGTGCCCGAAGCGGTACTTCACTCCCGCCGCGGAGAGGTGGTTGCGGCGTTCGGGGTGACTTGGCCTGCGGGCACGAGAGCACTGCCCGGACGGTTTTGCCGCTGGGCGGGTAGGGGACGCAGTCCCAGTGGTCGGCGAGGGCGGTGACGAGGGCCAGGCCGCGTCCGCCGGGGGAGAGCGGATCGGGCGCGGTCCCCGTGGGGAGAGGTTGCGGGCGCAGGTCTCCGCGGGCGTCGCTGACCTCGACGCGGAGGCGGCCGGCGGACGGGTCGAGGACGAGGGTCAGCCGGAAGCAGCGGCCGGGCACGAGGCCGTGCAGGACGGCGTTGGCCGCCAGCTCCGCGACGACGAGTTCGGCACGCTCCGTCAGCTCGTGCGAGGCGCCCCGCGCGTGCAGTTCGGCCACCGCGAGGAGCCGGGCGAGCCGGGCGCCGCGCCGCGTGGACGACAGCAGCTGGGTGAAGGTGCCGGTGGGGGAGGTGACGTGGTGCGGTGTCGCGTGGTTCATGACGCCAGAGTGGCGGTCGCATGCGGGTGAGGGCGAGTGCGGCGCGACGTACGGATAGTGAGCGTACGAGCGCGAAATGTGCGCGGTACGGTGGCCGGTGAAAAGGGTCTCGCGGCACCGTGGCGTGTTGATGGGTCTGCCGCCCGTGACGTCACCCGTGCGGCACCGCCTGGCCCCTGCCGAAACCGGCCCGGCGCTGCGCGCGGTGTGCGCGTGGGCGTCGGGCCGGCGTTCCGTGACGGGCGTTGTACGGGGGCGGCCCATCGGCCGGTGCGGTATCACCCGGCCGTCCGCGTGTGCGCCCTTGTGGTCAGTTGGTCGAGGAGCCGGGGGTCCGCAGGCCTTGGCCCGGGACTGCGTTGTGCTCCGGGCTCTGGGCGGGGGCGGGGACGCGGTCCGTGGCGGAGGGCGTGGCGAAGATCTCGTCGAGGGTGGTGGCGTCGATGGCGCGGTCGAACCAGAGATCCAGGAGCGGCATGTCCGTGCAGGTGGTGACGCGCTGTCGGGTCTCTTCCGTCATCGAGAAGCCGCGACGCTCCACCAAGCGCAGTAGTAGCTCGGCCGTTCCGGTCACGCGTCCTTCCTCCCGTCCTTCCTCCCGTCCTGCGAGGCGGGCGTCGCCCACGATGGTGCCTCGCCTGGGGGTGAAGAGGGTTTCCATCAGATTCCTCCAGATTTTCCGGGCGTGTTCGCTGCCCAAGCCGTCCTCGATCAGTCCCGCCAGGTCGTCCTGCGCGTCGCGGTCCGTGTCCTGGGCCAATGCCTCGCCCACTACCGTCAGTATGCCCTCGATGTCCGGGTCGTTGCTGTGGATCCACAGACAGAACGCGGCGAAGTCCAGGTCGGCCGAGGCGTCCTGAACCCGGTTCATACGCGGAACGTTGGAGGGCCCCAGTACGTGAGGCACTGTCACCTGGGTGGGGCGTCCCACGCCGGTGCGCAGAGGTCTGGCCGCCCATGCCGCCGTCGCCGTGTCCACGCACAGGACCAGCAGGACGACCTCGAGTCTGTACCGGTCACGCAAGTAGGCGATGTAGTACGGCCACGAGGTCTCCTTCTTGGTCTCGATGCGGGTCTGCGCCTCGACCAGCAGGATGAACGGATCGCGCCCGTCGGGACGGACCACCCGCAGTACGGAGCCCATCTGCCGGGTGAACATCTTCGGAGCGCCGGACGCGTCCGTCGGGAGGGTCTCGGTGGTGACACCGGGCGGGATTCCGAGATCCAGGAGGTCCAGCGCACGGTTCAGCGCTTTCGGACGTCCCGGCAGGAAGCCGTGCAGGGTGTCGTGACTGACGTTGGGCATGACGTGAAACTATGCGCGAGGCGGGAACATTCGTTGGTATTTGGGATGTGATCACCTGTTTGTGGGATTCTCCCGAGGTTGATTGACGCCGAGGTGTGCGGTCAGGGCGGGGGCGAGTGCCGGGCTTGCATTACGCGCATGGGCAGACCGGCTCGGGAAGGGCGAGGTTCGGGGAGCACGTCACCAGGGCCAGGGAGAGGTACGAGGGGCGGTCCAGGTAGCAGCCGTACGAGACGTCGGCGCCCGAGCGCAGTCGTTCGGCGGCGGCGTCCACCAACCGGGCCAGGCGCGCGGTGTCCCGGTCGGCCTCCGACGCGAACCGGGGGGTGTACTGCGCCAGTTGCTCACCGAGCCAGGCCGCCGCCTCCTTCGCCTCGTCCCACGTCCCCCGGACCAGTGAGCGGGGCTTGACGAGCCAGTACGCCGTCTCCAGGGGCGGGAGGTCCGACGTGCGGAACTCCGCGGCCACCAAGCGGTAGCGCTCGACCAGTTCCGGCCTGCTTCCGGCCGGGGGCGGATCGGGGTGCGGGGGCCGCCGCAGGGCCTCGTCGTCGAAGCGCGCCTTCGGGCCGGTCCACAGGTAGGCGTGGTGGTGCACGAGCTGTTCCCGTTTCGAGAAGCGCCGGCCGGGCGCGGACGTGGGCAGCGGGAGGTGGGCCCGGCCCGGCCGGCGGGAGGGGAAGGGGAGGGTCAGACGCCGAGGCCGAAGCGCGCCGGGTCGATACCGGCCGCGTCCAGCTCCTCCGTGGTGAAGCGCAGCGGCTGCGCGTCCGGCCGCTTGCTGTCACCCAGGGCCCAGGCGTCCTTGGTTCTGTTGACGGAATCCGACACCACTTGTCGCTCAGGGCCGAGAACGCCGTGTTTCGTCGGAGGGCGATGTCTGTGAGTTCTGGCAACGCTTGAGGGGTTGCGGTGGGAGCATTGACGTGCTCTGCGGGATGAGGCTGCGATGGCGCCACCGAAATCCAAGGTCGACTTGTACGCGGCGATCCGCCGTGACGCTCGGGCAGGGATGTCGTACCGGGCCTTGATGCGTGAGTACGGAGTCGGATTTCGCACGGTGAAGGCCGCGTTGGAGTCGGTCTGGCCGGAGCCGCGGAAGAAGCCGCGGCCGCGCGGGACCCGCCTGGATGCCTACAAGCCGTTGATCGATGAGATGCTCCGAGCGGATCTGGATGCGCCGCGCAAGCAGCGTCACACGGTCAAGCGGATCTTCGACCGGCTCCTGGACGAGCACGGGGCGGAGGCGGTGACCTATCCGATGGTGCGGGCCTATGTCGCCGACCGGCGGCCCCAGATCGCTGTTGAGGCCGGCCGCGGGGTGGTACACGCGTTCATTCCGCAGTCCCACCGGCCGGGGGCCGAGGCGGAGGTGGACTTCGGCGACGTGAAGGTACGCCTGGCCGGTGAGCAGGTCACCTGCTTCGTGTTCGCGATGCGCCTGTCGTATTCGGGCAAGGCCGTGCACCGCGTCTTCGCCTCCTGCGGCCAGGAGGCGTTCCTCGAGGGCCACGTCCACGCTCTCAGCGTGCTGGGCGGCGTCCCCACCGGCAAGGTCCGCTACGACAACCTCCGCTCCGCGGTCTCCCGGGTGCTGAGCTCGCGCTCCCGCGTGGAGAACGAGCGGTGGACCGCGTTCCGGTCGCACTTCGGCATCGATGCTGCGTATTGCCTGCCCGGCATCGAGGGCGCCCATGAGAAGGGTGGGGTGGAGGGGCAGATCGGCTGGTTCCGCCGCAATCACATGGTCCCCGTCCCCGAGGTCGCCTCCCTCGCCGAGCTCAACGCGATGATCGAGCAGTGGGACGAGGAGGACGAATGGCGCCGGATCGGCTCCCGGCCACGGCCGGTGAGCGAGTACTTCGCCGTCGAACGGCCGCTGCTGCAGCCGTTACCGGACGAACCCTTTGAGACGGGACGGCTGTTCAGCCTGCGGGTGGACCGCTTCAGCCAAGTCAGTGTCCGCACCAATCGCTACTCGGTGCCGGTGCGGCTGATCGGGCGGACGGTGAGAGCGATACTGCACGCGTCCGAGCTGGTGGTCTACGACGGCCAGCGGGAGGTCGCCCGTCATGAACGGCTGATCGCCAAGGGGAAGGCCCGGCTGGATCTGGACCACTACCTGGAAGCCCTGGTCCGCAAGCCCGGAGCGTTTCCCGGGGCCACCGCCCTCGAACAGGCGCGTTCCGCAGGGAAGTTCACGCCCGTCCATGACGCCTGGTGGGAGGCGGCGAAGGCTTCACACGGCGAGCGGGACGGCACCCGGGCCCTGATCGAGGTCCTGCTGATGGGCCGCCACGTTCCCCACGAGCACCTGGTCGCCGGGCTTGCCTCCGCGCTCAGGGCCGGCGCCCTGACCGCGGACGCCGTCGCCCTGGAGGCACGGAAGGCTGCCGAAGCCGACGAGGTCGCGGCTCCGGTTGTCCCTGCGGAGCCGGAACGGACGAACATGACCTCGTTGACCGAACGGCGGCTGGCCCAGCTGCCGCCCGACACCCGGCCGCTGCCCTCGGTCGAGGCCTACGACCAGCTGCTGCGAGCCCGGCAGCCGGCCGACCGCCCCGCCATCCAGAAAGAGATGCCGTGACACTCAAACGCCACCGTGGGCTGACCGAACAGGCCGCGACCGCCGCCGTCGACCAGGCATGCCGCATGCTCCGGCTGCCCACTATCCGGGCCCAGTTCCCCGACCTGGCCGAAGCCGCCGCCCGCGACCAGATGTCCTATCGCGGCTTCCTCACCGAACTACTGATGGCCGAGTGCGACGACCGGGCCCGCCGCCGCTCCGAACGGCGTATCAAGGCGGCGCAGTTCCCGCGAGAGAAGTCGCTGCGGGCCTTCGACTTCGAGGCCAACGGGAACGTCGACGCAGCCGTCATTCACACTCTGGCGACCTGCGAGTGGGTCAAGAAGGGCCTGCCGCTCTGCCTGATCGGCGACTCGGGCACCGGCAAGTCCCACCTGTTGATCGCGCTCGGCACCGAGGCCGCCATGGCCGGCTTCCGGGTCCGCTACACACTCGCCACCAAGCTGGTCAACGAGTTGGTCGAGGCGGCGGACGAGAAAGTCCTGACCAAGACCATCGCCCGCTACGGACGCGTCGATCTCCTCTGCATAGACGAACTCGGCTACATGGAGCTGGACCGCAGGGGCGCTGAGCTGCTGTTCCAGGTGCTCACCGAACGCGAGGAAAAGAACAGCGTCGCCATCGCCTCCAACGAGTCTTTCGGCGGCTGGACCAGGACGTTCACGGATCCGCGGCTCTGCGCGGCCATCGTCGACCGTCTCACCTTCGGCGGGAACATCATCGAGACCGGCACCGAATCCTACCGACTCGCCAGCACCAGGGCGGCCCGAGGGCAGGACGTCGCCGCGAGCTGATCACTTCTGGCGCACCGCCGTGACCGGCCCTTTCTCGCAGGCTTGAGTGTGCAGTCAGACGGCACGCCTGGTTCTACAGGTCGGCCACGAGAAGCCGGTAGCCGGCATCGAGGGCTTCGTGGTCGAGCAGGTCGGCATGGCGTTGGTGCCACCGGCCGGAGGACAGGTCGTCTGACAGCCGGGCCAAGCCCGGCTGGAGGACTTCGTCGCTGGTTTGGGCGAACAGCGAGATACCGGCCCGCACTTCCGGGTCGAGGTATGCCTCGGGCCGGCGCCAGAAGGCGGCGAGGAATCCGTCGGTGCAGTCGTGCGGGATGGGGACGGTTTCGATGCGGGCGCCTCCCAGGAGCCTGGCCAAGCGGTCGACCGCGACGGCTCGTGTGTTGTCGAACGCGGCTGCTTCGGGCAGGTACTCCTCCAGCAGCCAGAACCTGTGGTTGATGTCGGGGTCGAAGGTGAGGACGACGATCCGCTGCCGGGCGATGCGGAGGAGTTCGCCGATGCCGGCTTCCAGGTCGCTCCAGTGGTGCACGGTCAGGAGGGCCATCGCCGCATCGGCCGAGTCGTCAGCGAGAGGGATCGACTCCGCGGATGCTTCCAGGGCCGGTGCGGATCCGGCTGGGCGCTGGGCGATCATCACTGAGCTGGGTTCAACAGCCAGCACCGTGTGTGACGGTTCGTAGGAGCCGGTGCCGGATCCTACGTTGATCACAGTGGTGGCACCATCGAGGGCTTGATGGATCCTGGCGGCGATTCGGGGGTCCGGTCGCCGGGTGTCAGCGTAGGTCGCACCGATGCTGTTGTAAGTCGCCACACCGCACAGTATGCGCTTCCCGCTGACACCGGGAAGAGCTCGCAGCGTTGTCAGTTCTCATCGACATTTTCGAGCTGTCTGATCGCCAACTGTTACCCGAAACCATCGACAAACGTTGCCCGCTTCCACCGACGAAACCACGTCCTCGCCGATCCGGGCCAGGGTCACGCATCCCTCGGTGCAGGGGCCGCCGCACGCCTTCGTGAACGAGGCCCCGCTGATGCCGAGGGCGTACAGGGTGGTTCCGTTCTGCATCACTGCACCTTCTTCCGCTTCGCCTGAACGCGGCCAGGTCCTCCGGCCGCCGCCGCCCGTAGGGGGCGGGAGTTCACGGGAGGGGAGATGGCCGCCCGGGTGTTTCCGCAGGTGAGCGGTGGACGCGGACGGTTTCTCCCGGTTCTCCGTGACCTCAGAGTGGCGGTCGGACGGGGTGGGGGACGAGTGTGGCACCCCGTACGGTGAGTCATCGTACGGACACGAAGAGTGGACGGTACGTCTGATGATCCGTCAGGCTGAGGGGAACGCGGGCGGCGTGAGGAGCCGTCGCGGTGCGGTACGGAGCAGAGGAAAGGGGCGGCGGATGGACGTGGTCGGGGTCGAGGGGGAGGCGGCCGGGAGCGCCGGTGCGCGGGTGGTTCCGGCGGGGGAGTGGGAGCGGGAACCGCATCCGTCGGACAGCTTGCGGACGTTCGGGGCGTTCGTCCAGGCGCTACGGGAACACGCGGGGCTGAGTCGGGCCGACCTGGGCGCCCGTGGCCAGTACTCCAAGCACACGGTGGAGTCGGTGGAGTTGGGGAGGCGGATGCCGGACGAGGCGTTCGTGGAGCGGGCGGAGGAGACCCTGGGCAACACGGGTGCGCTGCGGAAGGCGGCGCGGCATCTGACGCGGGGGGAGGCGGGGCTGGCGGCGTGGTTCCGGCGGTGGGCTCGGTTGGAGCGGGAGGCGGTGAGCCTGTGCACGTATGAGTGCCGGTTGGTTCCGGGGTTGTTGCAGTCGGAGGGGTACGCGCGGGCACTCTTCGAGAACCGGATTCCGCTGCTGACGGATGAGCAGTTGGAGGCTCAGGTTGCGGCGAGGATGGAGCGACAGCGGATGCTGTACGAGCGTCCGACGGTTCCGTTCCACTTCATCGTTGAGGAAGCGGTCCTGCGCCGGAGACTGGGTGGCGCCGAGGTGTGGCGCGAGCAGCTGAACCAGGTTCTGGAGCACACGTCGCCTCGTCACGTGACGTTGCAGATCATGCCGCTGGAAGCCGAGTACCACTCGTGCATGGATGGGCCTCTGCGCCTGCTGGAGACCTTTGAAGGGCGTCGGCTCGCATACTCGGAGGGGCAGGAGAGCGGGCGGCTGATCGGTGACTCGAAAGAGGTGAGAGTCCTCCAGCAGCGCTATGACACACTGCGGTCGCAGGCCCTGCACCCCAAAGATTCCCGGGCCTTGCTGGAGCGACTGCGAGGAGAGACATGAGCACGACGGAACTCGCCTGGTTCAAGTCAAGCTACAGCGGTAGCTCGGGCGACGACTGTGTGGAGGTCGCCGTCACTGAGCAGGCCATCCACGTACGGGACTCCAAGGACGTGGCCCGCCCGGCCTTCGTCGTCGGCCGTGAAGGCTGGGGGCAGTTCGTGCGGTTCGCGTCGGAGCGTTGAGCGACTTGAGGGCGTGCCGTCCGCTGGAGCAGCGGGCGGCACGCCCTCAGCGTGTCCGGGGTCGCTTGGTCTCGTCCGTGGGGCTGTAGCCGAGGGCCGCGCGGTTGACGAAACGGTCACCGAGGTCGCGCCGACTGCGTGAGAACACGATCTTCCGCATGTCACCGAGCTGCTTGGCGAAGCCGGTGTCCTCGCCGCCCGCAGCCTCCCGCTCGGGCCAGGCGCCGGCGAAACTGTCGTACGTCCTGCGGCCGAAGAGCAGAATCTCCGTGGAGTCCAGGCCCGCGCCGACGGCGGCCCCCATCGCGTCGTCGAAGTACGGGAAATGCCACTGGTCGGGCGCCTCGACGACACCGTCGAGCGAGATGAACAGGCTGGCGGTGATCTTCCGCGACATGGTGTCCTCCGGAAACTGGTGCGTGTACCGGATATGACCGTGCCGCCCACCGGAACTCATCGGTGGGCGGCACGCGGACGGTCAGACGGTGTCCATCTCCCTGTGGTGCGACGAGCCCCGTAGCCCTGCACCGCCGGCCGCCCGGCGCGGATCCGTGACGCTGCCCAGCCAGCCCAGCAGGAACCCGGCCGGCACCGTCACCAGGCCCGGGATCGTCACGTCCCAGACCCTGAAGTCGTGCTCCGGGAAGATCGACCCGGGTGTACCGGACATGTACGGCGACAGCGCGAGCGCCGCGACGCTCAGCACGGTGGCCCCCCACAGGCACCACAGCGCACCGCGGGCGGTGAACCCGGGCCAGTACAGGGCGTACAGCAGAACGGGCGCGAGGGCGGCGCCGCAGACGGCGAGCCAGAGCGTCGAGACGACCACCAGGTTCCAATCGGCGGCGACGACCGCCACGACCGCGGAGACCGCCCCCGTCGACGCCGCCGACCACCGCGACGCGGCACCGCCCCCCTTGCCCGGCGGGCGCCTGCCGGACGCACCCAGCACGTCCCGTCCCAGGGCGATGCCGGCGGCGAGGGTCACGTCCACCACGGCGGCGAGCGCGGTGAGGAAGAGGACACAGGCCAGGGCGGCCACGAGGATGCCGCCGCTGTCGAGCGCACGCCCGAGCATCAGCGGCGTGAACACCTGCGCCCCCGGACCGGCCTCGCGCAGCACCTCGCCGACGAGGGCCGCCGCGCCGACGCCGACGACGGCGAGCGCGCCGTACAGCAGGGTGAGTTCGCCGAGCATCCAGCGGCCGACGGTCCGGGCGCCGCGCGGGCTCTTCGTCGAGATGGCACGCATCAGCACGGCGGGCATCGCCAGTGTGGCCATCGACATGCCGAGGGTCTGCCCGATCCGGTTCACGGCACCCACCCACCCCTCACCGGTGTAGCCGCCCGGACGCAGATAGGCCTCGCCCCTCATCGAGCCGCCCGCGGCGGCGTCGAGCAGCCGCCCGGGGTCCCAGCCGAAGCGGTCGAGCACCAGCACGGCGGCGACCAACAGGACCGGCAGGGCGATCGCCGACTTCGCGATCATCACCACGCCCGTGCCGCGGATCCCGCCGCTGACGGCCAGCGCCGTCATCACGCAGCCGATGACGACGATGCAGCCGCCGCGCATCCCGGGCTGACCGAGAAGCGCCGCGGCGACGTTGCCGACCACCACCAACTGCACGACCAGCAGCGGGAAGCAGACGAGCAGGGTCACCACGCCCCACGAGACGCGTACGGCGGGTCCGCCGCTGCCGCGCGCGTCCAGCATGTCCGCGGCCGTCAGCGAGGCGTGCCCGCGCAGCGGCTCGACGATCAGCACGAGGAGCAGCAGGACCCCGATCAGACTGCCCAGCATGACGCCGAGACCGTCGAAGCCGGACGTGGCGACCATGCCCACCAGTACGGTGACCGTCGCGACCGTGGTGGTGTCGCCGCCCATCGCGATGCCCTGCTGCCAGGAGCGCAGCCGGCGGCTGTCGGACCGTACGAGAGCCCGGTCGTCCTCGTCGGCGCCGGTGACGACGCACAGCATCAGGCAGACCACGACGAACACCGAGAACACGGCGAAGACGAGGGACCGGGACGAGGGATCGAGCAGCGTGGTCACGACCACCTCCGGGCGCCCGGCCGCTGTTCGAGCCGGTCGACCCGCCGCCCGTACACCACCAGCGCGTGCACACCGACGGCGAAGGGGACCACGGCCAGGATCACGCCGAGGCTCACCGGCCCGGCGATCCGTGTGCCGTACGCGGCCGGTACGAGGGCGGCGGGCAGCACGTAGAGCAGCCAGACGACGGCGATCCGGAGGCCGAGCCGCAGCCCGACGGCCAGTCGCGCCGCCTCCTGGGCGTCACCTCGCTCGTGCTCCACCGGCGGCCGTGCGCCGGCCGCGGGCTCGTCATGGTGCGGCGGCCCGTGCCAGGGCTGCGGTCCGAAGGACATGGGGGCGGCTCCGCTCACGTCGGTCCGGCACCCGGGAGGGGTGCGAGTACGGGTGTGGGGGTGGGCGCGGAGTCAATCAGACACATGCGCACACCTGCCCGCCCCGGGCGCAGATCTGTTCCTCCGCCCAATCCGGAGCCGTGCGGACGGTGAGCGGGCACTACGTGACCGGAAGCCGGGTGGCCGGGCGGGCTCGACCACGTGATGATGGACCGATCACGTCACGAGCACCTGGACCACGGCCGTCCGGGCGTGCCCCGCCTGCGCGAACGCCCGCCGCCGTGGGCCGTCGACACATGACACACAGGGCACTTCGCCCGAGGCGAGGGACGTGGTCACGCCGCTGGTGACCGGCGTGCTCGCCCTGCGGGGTCGTGGTACCGCGAGCCACGGCCGAGCAGACGGTGACCCGCCTCGAGGAGCTTCTCGACCACCTCTCCCACCGGCCCGAGGGCGGTGCCGTCCAGAGCGTGCCGGGAGAGCGGTCGCGCCGTGCGACTCGGCAAGCAGGGCTGCGACGATCCCGCGACGAGGGCCGGGCCGCGGTGCCGGCGCGTCCCCCGCGCCTTCCCCGTGGAGTGGAGGCGCGGGACTGGCGCTAAGCTGCAAGTGCCTCGTGGGGGAAGTCCGGTCGAAGTCCGGCGCTGACCCGCAACGGTAGGCGGAATCCCGTACAGGGTTCCGTGAGCCCGATCACCCGCGGTGGTGAAGCTCCTGTCGATCGCCGTGGACTGCGAGAGGTGCTGTGCACGGCGCCCGGCGCCCGGGCCCGCTCCTTCGATCACGCAGGCGCACGGCCCGAGGCGAAAGAGATCCGCCGGTGGCCACGCTCCGCGACCCCGTACCCGCCGTACCGCAGCGCACCACGAGCAGCGGGCCCCCACCGCCCCGGCGCGTCCCGTTGCCCCTGCTCGTGACCGGCCTGTGCGTCGCGCTCCCCGTCTCCCTGGCCTGCGGGGCGGGCATCGGGGCATCGGGACTCTCGTGGAGCGAGGCGCTGTACTACCTCTGGGCGGGGCTGACCGGCGGGTCCATAGCCCCGGACGAGGTCTCCTCCTACACCATCGTGTGGGAACTGCGCTTCCCGCGCGCCGTGCTGGCCGCGGTCGTCGGCGCCGGTCTGGCGGCCGTGGGCGTCGCCGTCCAGGCCATGGTCCGCAACGCGCTCGCGGACCCGTTCGTCCTCGGTATCTCCTCCGGCGCGGCCGTCGGAGCCAACGCCGTGCTCATCTTCGGCGCCTTCGGCGCGCTCGGTGTCTGGGCGCTGTCCACGGCGGCGTTCCTCTCCGCGCTCGCGGCCATGACGCTGGTGTACGCGATCGCCCGGACCCCGCGAGGGCTGACGCCGCTCCGGCTCGTGCTGACCGGCACCGCGATGTACTACGGCTTCTCGGCCGTGACCACGTTCATGGTGTTCGCCGCCGAGCACGGCGAAGCGGCCCGGTCCGCGGTGATGTGGCTGCTCGGCAGTCTGGGTGGTGCGAGTTGGTCCTCCGTACCGATCGCCGCGGGCGCGGTGCTCGGCGGCCTCGTCCACCTCGGCTGGTCGGCCCGGCGCCTGAACGCCCTCGCGATGGGCGACGAGACCGCCGCCGCGCTGGGTGTGGACCCCGGGCGGCTGCGCAGGGAACTCTTCCTGACGACCGCCGCCGTCACCGGGGCGGTGGTCGCGGTGAGCGGGGCGATCGGCTTCGTGGGCCTGATGGTGCCGCACGCCGCCCGGATGCTGGTCGGGGCGGACCACCGCCGGCTGCTGGCGGTGGCCCCGCCGGCCGGTGCCGTGCTGCTGATCTGGGTCGACATCCTGTCGCGCGTGGTGCTCGCCCCGGCCGAACTGCCGCTGGGCGTACTGACGGCGGCGATCGGTGTGCCGTGCTTCGTCCTGCTCATGCGCCGCCGTACCTACACCTTCGGAGGCGTGTGATGCAGGTCGACATCGACACGGTGACCGTGGAGATCTCCGGGGTGCGGGTGGTGCGGGACGCCTCGCTGCGGGCGGGCAGCGGACAGGTCGTGGGGCTCGTCGGGCCCAACGGCAGTGGTAAGTCCACCCTGTTGCGGTGCGTCTACCGGGCCCTGCGTCCCACGGCCGGTGCGGTACGTCTCGGCGGCGACGACCTGCTGGCCATGAACACGCGCGACAGCGCGCGTCGGCTCGCCGCTCTTCCGCAGGAAGCGGTCGCGGAGTTCGACTTCACGGTGGCCGAGGTCGTGGCTATGGGCAGACTGCCGCACCAGGGGGCGGTGGCCCGGGAGACCGACGAGGACCGGCGTACGTGTGCCGCCGCGCTGGAAGGAGTCGGTGCCGGCCATCTGGCCGACCGGGGCTTCCTCACACTCTCCGGCGGTGAGAGACAACGGGTCCTGATCGCCCGCGCGCTCGCACAACAACCACAGGTCCTGGTGCTGGACGAGCCCACCAACCACCTGGACATCGCGCAGCAGCTGGAGGTCCTGTCCCTGGTGCGGACCAGTGGGCTGACCGTGCTCACCGCGCTGCACGACCTCAACCTCGCCGCGCTCCACTGCGACGTCCTGCACGTCATCGACGGCGGCCGGATCGTCGCTTCCGGCGCCCCCCACGACGTTCTCACCCCCGCCCTGCTGGCCGACGTCTTCGGCGTCCGGGCGCACCGTGTCCCCCACCCGGAGACGGGCGCGGTCCAACTGCTCTTCGACCGTCTTCCCTCCCGGTAGTCCGTCCACCCCGGTCCGTCCTCGAAGGAGTCACCGTCACCATGCCCCGCCCCGTACGCCCCGCCGCCCTCGCTCTCGTCCTGGCCTGCGCCGTCACCGGCTGCGGTGCGGACGTCTCCCCGGAGGAGGGGAAGGGGGACGGCGCCCGCGCGTCCGGCAGCCACTATCCGGTCACGGTCGAGAACTGCGGCGAGAAGAAGACCTTCGACAGGGCCCCGCGGCGCGTGGTCACCAACGACGTCGGCATCACCGAGATCATGTTCGCCCTCGGCCTGGAGGAGCACATGGCCGGATACGTCATGCCCGACGACAAGGGCGACCTCACGACGGTGCCGTGGAAGGACGGCTACCGGAGGACCACGTGGCTCTCGAAGGACCGGATCAACAAGGAACTGGTCCTGGACGCCCGTGCCGACCTGGTCTTCGCGGGCTGGAACTACGGCTTCAACGAGGGCGAGGGCTTCACGCCCGCCGCGCTGCGACGCGTCGGCATCGACTCGTACCTGCTCAGCGAGTCGTGCCGCAACGGACAGGGCAAGGCCCGCGGCGTGATGGCGCCGCTCGACGCGCTGTACACGGACCTGCGGAACCTGGGCAGGGTGTTCGACGTCGAGGACAGGGCCGAAACCCTCGTCACCGAGTTCCGCGAGCAGGTGGCCGACGCACAGGCGAAGGCTCCGAAGGGCGCCGACCGGCCGCGGGTGTTCCTCTACGACAGCGGGGAGGACAAGCCGTTCACGTCCGGCGTCTTCGCGGGGCCCCACGACATCATCACCAAGGCCGGCGGCGACCACGTCATGAAGGACCTCCAGGACAGCTGGACCACCGTGGGCTGGGAGACGGTCGTCGCCCGCGACCCCGAGGTCATCGTGATCAACGACTACGGGGACGTCACCGCGGAACAGAAGCGGAAGTTCCTCACGTCCTACGAGCCGCTCGCGAACGTCTCCGCCGTCAAGAACGACCGGATCGTCACTCTCGACTACGCCGACCTCGTCGAGAGCCCGCGCAACCCCGCGGCCGTCAGCTCACTCGCGGCGGACCTGAGGAGCCTCGGTTCCTGAGGCCGGCAGTGCCTCGGACACCCGGACCCCGGGTCCACGCTCCGCAGGCACGCGCGCTTTTGGCCACGCGCGGGCGCCCGCGGCCGGAGCGGCCGTTACGGCCGCAAGGTCCCTCCCGGAGAAGTCCCACAGGTACCGCCGCGTCAGATGTCCCGGTATAGAACAGGTCAGGGTGGGTGTGCGCATGGCTGGATGCCCGGTGGTCTCAGTGGGCCGCCGAGTGTCCGGGCTGTGCGATGGTCAGGCTGCGCCCTCAATCGGGTTGAGGGTGACGGTGTAACCGAGCTGGTTGAGGGCGTTGATCGCGCGGCGGGTGGCTCGTTCGGGGTCGTGCTGGGCGAAGTAGTCGCCGCCGAGTTCGCGGTAGGGGATGTTGTCGGTCAGCATGTGCCAGATCGCCGTGGTGATCGAGTGCTCGATGGCGACCAGGGCCTTCATCGGTCCGCGGCGGGCGGTCAGCCGCTTGTAGCGGGCCTGCAGGTAGGTGCCGTTGGTTCTCACCGCGCCGAAGGCGGCCAGTCCGAGGGCGCCCTTGAGGTAGGGGTTGCCGGGGCGGACCTTGGTGTTAGCGCGGCCGGCGGACTCGTGGTGACCGGGGCAGACTCCGGCCCAGGACGCGAGGTGCTTGGCGGAGACGAACCGGGTCATGTCCCCGCCCGTCGGCGAGCATCACCGCCAGGTCGGTGGCGACCCGGCCCGGATCATGCCCGGTCCCGCGCGGCCGAAGCGACCTGAGCGCGGCGGTCAGCCCGGTGACATCAGCGAGATCCGCCAGCAACCGTGCCCCGGCATGCCCGACCACCCCGAACCGTCGGCACTGACATGGACCTTGGGACGCAACCCGATAGCCTGCACGTAGAAAGCGCCCTCCGCCTGGACCGACAGAACCCCTCAGCAAGGTTCATTGTCCCAGGTCAGGAATGCACTTTCGCGTTTCCGCCCCAGAGCCAGCCGTACCCACGTGAAACGGCGAGGTCAGGCCGCGAAAAATCGATTACCGGAGGGCGACTGAGCCGGCCGTGAGCACGGTCCGCCTGGTGGCGGTCATCCGGTGGTCAGGTCGAACGATTCCCAGAGGCCGATCGCGGTGCGGTTGGCTGTCAGAGGGGCGGCTCCGCCGTTCTCCGCGCAGACATACCGACTGTTGGCCTGGGCTCACAGACTGACGGTGCCATCGGTGTTGTTCACGCGCTGGAAGGTCTCCCAGAGGCCGATCGCGGTGCGGTTGGCGATGAGTGGGTCGGCTCCGGCGTTCTCCGCGCAGACGTACTGGCCGTTCGCGTGGGACCGCAGTGCGAGTGCGCCGTTCCCGAGGTCGATCAGATCGAAGCGCTCCCCGGCACCGATCGTCGTGCGGTTGGCGGTCAGTGCGGACGAACCGTTGGTTCCGGCGCTCACGTACTGGTTGTTGGCCCGGGCACGGAGACTGACGACCGGGGCGGGACGAGGAGACAGCTGATACGTGGTTCCCGCGGCGGCGTCGAAGGAGATCAGGGTGGGCTCCACCCGCTGCACGGACACCGCTTGGCCGCCCGCCGACACATCGACCGGGACAGTGGTGCGGACCCGGACGGTGCCGGTGTGCCGGGGGCGCAGGGTGGCCTGGGTGATCACCCCGTTGGCCCGGGTGATGCCGACGGTGTGGCCTCCTCTGGCCACCAGACCGGTGACCTGGCCGCCTGGGAGGTCGGGGGGCAGCGCGGGCAGCAGCTGGAGTTCGACTACAGCGTCAATCCGAACGTTGATCCTGCGGTCATCCACAATTTCGCCACCTGCGAGTGGATCGCCAAGAGTCACCCGCTCTGTCTGGTTGGGGACTCCGGCACGGGCAAGTCGCACCTGTTGATCGCGCTGGGCACCGCAGCCGCCATGGCTGGCTACCGCGTCCGCTACACCACCGCCGCAGCTGTCGTACGTGCTCTGATCGGGTTGAATGACACTCAGCGGCGCTATGCGGCACCAGCCGGCATGATGGCTCACGGTCTCGTAATGCGCACGTCTCGCTACCTGACCACGTGCACCGACGCACTCCACGCCCTGAGGCGTCCCAAGGGCCTGGTCTTCCGGCAGGCGTCGGGTGACGGGCTGTTGGCGGGGGCGGGCCGCAACGCATGAGGCCCCCGTAACTGTTGAGGGAGTGGTCGAAGCCTCACGCCCTGGTCGAGTGGGTCACGATGCTCATCGTCACCGTGAGGGTGAGTGCCGCTGCGAGCTCCCGCCGCACCTCCTTGCCCACATCGCCGCGGCCTTCGGGATGTTTGCGGCCACCAGGGAACCGCCTCTTGCGGAGGAAACGCGTCAAACCTGTGTACCAATCTGGTGCCGATGCCCAGATTGCCGAGGTGATGCGGGTGTCCACACAGGATGATCACCTTGCTCTGCACGTTTACTTGGCTTCTGACTGCACTTCGGGGGACCTCTTGTACCGCTTCACTCGCCGCACTGGCAGTGCTCTGACTGCCGTCGCGCTGATTACCGGCATGGCATCCGCTTGTTCTGACTCGCCTATGGCGTCCAAGGCTTCGCAGTCCGAGAAGGCGGCGAGCTCCGCCGCGGCTCCCACAGCTCAGCCGCCCTCCCAGTCCGGCAGGGAGCAGTTGGACAAGGAAGCTCGCGACTTGCTCAACATGACGGATCGCCTGGAGTCGGATGAGGCGGGCTTGGTCTCGGCCGGTTCCCTCGCGGTGCCCGGAGAGAACCTGGACGAGACCATCAAGTCGGGCACGGCCCTGCGAGTGGAGGTGGCGTGCGCAGGGGAGGGCACGGTCACCTTCACGGTCGTCTCAGGCACCGCCAAGACAGCTAAGCGCGTCGACTGTACGCAGCCGATGACGAACGGGTTCGACTTCACCACGGCCGGGCCGAGTCTCGCGATCCAGGCGGACTCACCCGAGGAAGATAGGGTAGGCACCGCCTACATAATGAGCCGCATCTCCTGATTTGTCCCGGCTGACAGCCCTGGTCGCCCTGGTTTCGGATGCGGAGCACGTCCCGCAGCGCGCCGGCCAGGTCACGCAGGTCATTTGGGGCCGTGAGCGCTCCAGGGTGAGGATGGCCTTGGCGATTAACGTCATGCGGTTCGGGCTGCATCGCGATCTTCGGAAGATTCGCCAGGACTTGAGTCGTGCCATGCCGCGTTCGACGGGTGCTCGGGAGGCGGCGAGGGCCCGGTTAATCGTCTGCTGAGTTGGGGTCAGTTGCCTGCCGGGCGGTCGTTTGCGTCCGGTGGTGACCCAGGGGCCGGCGCCCGTATAGGCACGGTCGGCCAGGATGGGGACGCCCTGGCGTTCGCAGATCCGGATGATGCGGTGGGTGCGGGCCGCGGTCAGGTCGTGACACCGGCCGGGCAAGGCAGGGGAGATCCACAGCACCTGGCCGGTCGGGTCGGTGACGACCTGCACATTCACACCGTGGCGGCGGTGCTTGTGCGAGTAGTCGGCCTGCCTGTCGCCCACCCGGTCGCACTCCGCGAGCGTCCCGTCGAGCAAAACGTATTCCGGGTCGGTCTCGCGCAGGACCTTCAGCAGGCCCGGTGACCGGTCGGCCAGGAGGTCGATGACCGCGGTGGTGTAGGCGTGGGCGGTGCCGACCGATATGCCGAAGCCCGCGGCGATCTGGGTCAGGGTGTCGTGCTTGCGCAGGTACACCAGAGCGACCAGCGCACGCTGGTGCGGCGGAAGCTTGCAGCGGCGGTCACCCTCGCGGGTGACGATGAGCATGGTGACCCACTCGACCAGAGCGTGTGGCAGGTCGAGTGCGGCAGGATAGGGAACCAACGAGGCACCTGCGCTGATGAGTTGAGACTTCGAACATCTCCCTCAACGGCACGGGTGCCTCGTGCGTTGCGGCCTCCCCGCCGTCACCCGATCGGTGGCCATGCTGAAAAGGCTCATTGATCCACACGACCGTGAGCAGTTCCGGGGGCTGTGGGTGGCGGCCGAAGCGTTCGGGACGCGCCGCGTACGCGTGGGCGAGGGGGACCGCTCGCTGCTGAGGGGGACGAGGGTGGTGGTGCCGGTGGCGCACGCTGACTGGGGTGCGCAGGCCGATCGCCGATTGCCTGTGCGTGGTTGTAGCAGGTGCTTTGTTACGCCGTCAGGGCTGGGAGTTCTCGGATAGCTCCCGTGCGTACAGCGCGGTGAGTGAGAGAGAAGGCCCAGCAGGCGTGAAGGAAGCCGTATACGGGACGAGTAGTTCCACGCCAGGGGGAGCGGAAGGCGACGTTGGCGGGGAGGCGCACGTCATGCGCGGCCAGGGCGTCGTTGAGCCAGTCGTGGGCGGCCTCGTGGCCCAGGTGGTGGGCCAGGAGCTTGGGTTGAGCGGTGAAGACGGTGCCGGGGAGGTGGGTGAGGGCCCAGCGGTGGAGGGTCTCGTCGAGGCTGCGGCGGTTAAGCAAGCAGGCGACGGGGCGTGTTGGGTGAGCCAGGGTGCGGAAGTAGCGCTCGGTCGCGGAGGCGAGGGCGGCACGGACGAGGCCGTGGGCCTTGGGTGGGGCTGGGCGGGTGTCGGGGCCGACGAGGTAGTACGCGGTTTCGGAGATCTCTGATCGGAGCAGGTCGGTAGGGCGCGGACCTTGGTCCCGACCACGTCCTCCTCCGCGAGGACGGGCCCGTACGGAGTCTGGGCGACCGGCCGCCAGAAGACCTCCTTGAGGATGTCGACCTCGCAGTCCTGCCCGGTGGCCGGATCGGACACGGTGAAGCGGGCGGACAACGGAGCGATTTCCAGCGCGTGCACCTTCCAGCCGCGGGCTTCCAGGCCGGCACGGAGCGTGCCGGCGATGTCGGCCATGGGCGCCGGGTTCTCGGTGGCGACATCGAGGTCCTGGCTGGGGCGGTTCACGAGATGGTGGGCCCGCACGGCGTACCCACCGGTGAGGACCAGGGGATACGGGGAGCCGAGGGCGATCACATCCGCCAGGAGCCGCGTGTGCAGCTCCGGCATGTCCGTCACGCGGCTGCCCTGGTGCGGGAGGCGAGCTGGGGGAAGGCGTCTTCCCATACGGCGCGCACGCTGCGGCCGACGAGGGTGCGCAGCACCGGCCACAGCTGGAGGAGCAGGCCCTGGTCGAGGTAGCGAGGCAGGTCGTCACGCAGGCCCTCATGCAGAACGGTGCGGTACAGGCCCATGCGCTGCCGCGGCTTGCCCAGGTCGTACGAGGTCATCCCCGACCAGGCCATGTGCAAGGGCAGCTCCACGACTCCCTGGGTCGGGCCGTGCAACTCGTCCAGCGACTCCGGCAGACGCCGTCGGAACTTCTCCCGGTACAACGCGAGATCCTCGGCGACCGCGTCCGAGAGACCGCTCGGCACGGGTGCGGGACGCTGTGGGATGGAGGACATGCCTCCATTATGACCGTAGGGGAGCGGTAAGGAGCATGATGCGCGAGCTTGCGTCCGCAGTGAGCGGGACGGCTCGTGGAGGGTGTCCGAGCGTGACAGCAAGGCAGTGAGTCGAGAGCCCGGCCCGACCTGTCCTCGCCCATGAGTCGCTCAGGCCGACGCCCTGCCCGTGACCCATCACGTGCAGGGCCGGGCGATCCGGCCCTCAGCCCCGAGACCGGCAGTCTTCCGGCTCGGCCTGAAAGTCCCTGAGAAGTCCCACAGACGAAGCCGAATCCCCTCCTGGGTTGCATACGTGCAGGTCAGAAGGGGATTCGCGCTACCTTTTCCTAGAGCTTTCAGATGTCCCGGAAGATCTCGATCTGCGCCCCGATCGAGTTCAGCCGCTCCGCCAGGTCCTCGTACCCGCGGTTGATGACGTACACGTTACGCAGGACCGACGTGCCCTCCGCGGCCATCATCGCGAGCAGGACGACCACCGCCGGGCGCAGCGCCGGCGGGCACATCATCTCCGCGGCGCGCCAGCGGGTCGGGCCCTCGACCAGGACGCGGTGCGGGTCGAGGAGCTGGAGGCGGCCGCCGAGGCGGTTGAGGTCGGTCAGGTAGATGGCGCGGTTGTCGTAGACCCAGTCGTGGATGAGGGTCTTGCCCTGGGCCGTCGCCGCGATCGCCGCGAAGAACGGGACGTTGTCGATGTTCAGGCCCGGGAACGGCATCGGGTGGATCTTGTCGATCGGCGCCTCCAGCTTGGAGGGGCGGACGGTGAGGTCCACCAGGCGCGTACGGCCGTTGTCGGCGAAGTACTCCGGCGTGCGGTCGTGGTCGAGGCCCATCTCCTCCAGGACCGCCAGCTCGATCTCCAGGAACTCGATGGGGACCCGGCGGACCGTCAGTTCCGACTCCGTCACCACGGCCGCGGCCACCAGGCTCATCGCCTCGACCGGGTCCTCGGAGGGGGAGTAGTCGACGTCGACGTCGATGGTGGGCACGCCGTGCACGGTGAGGGTGGTGGTGCCGATGCCGTCGACCTTGACGCCCAGCGCCTCCAGGAAGAAGCACAGGTCCTGGACCATGTAGTTGGAGGACGCGTTGCGGATGACGGTGGTGCCGTCGTGCCGGGCGGCGGCGAGCAGCGCGTTCTCGGTGACCGTGTCCCCGCGCTCGGTGAGAACGATCGGGCGGTCGGGGGCGACGGAGCGGTCGACCACCGCGTGGTACTGGCCCTCGGTCGCGGCGATGTCCAGGCCGAACCGGCGCAGCGCGATCATGTGCGGCTCGATGGTGCGCGTCCCGAGGTCGCAGCCGCCGGCGTACGGCAGCATGAAGCGGTCCAGGCGGTGCAGCAGCGGGCCGAGGAACATGATGATGGAGCGGGTGCGGCGGGCGGCGTCCGCGTCGATGGACGCGAGGTCCAGCTCGGCCGGCGGCACGATCTCCAGGTCGACGCCGTCGTTGATCCAGCGGGTGCGCACGCCGATGGAGTTCAGCACCTCCAGGAGGCGGTAGACCTCCTCGATGCGGGCGACGCGGCGCAGCACGGTGCGCCCCTTGTTGAGCAGCGAGGCGCACAGCAGTGCCACGCACGCGTTCTTGCTGGTCTTCACATCGATGGCGCCGGAGAGCCGGCGGCCGCCCACCACGCGCAGATGCATCGGGCCGGCGTAGCCCAGCGAGACGATCTCGCTGTCCAGGGCCTCGCCGATCCGGGCGATCATCTCAAGGCTGATGTTCTGGTTGCCGCGCTCGATCCGATTGACGGCGCTCTGGCTGGTGTTGAGCGCCTCCGCGAGCTGGGTCTGCGTCCACCCGCGGTGCTGCCGGGCGTCACGGATGAGCTTGCCGATGCGTACGAGGTAGTCGTCTGACATGAGGATGAGGTTATCTCAGATATGAGATTGCACCTCCTGGGGGGTCCATTCGGGTGACGTGACGTCAGTGTTCCCCGGTCCGACGGGTCCGACGGGTCCGGCGCCACCCGAAAGGTCCGGGCAAATCCATCGATGTCGTACGACGCCCCGTACTGCTGCGGGTGTACCGGGGGCCGTTCTTGCTGCCGGTGGTGATGGACCACGACCGTTTGTTGATGTTCAGTCGCACCCCCGGAAGGATCCGAAAGCTCTTGCGAAACGTGAGCGGCATGCCTGTATCCCTTCCCGTCCGGAACTGACTTCGTATCAGTCGATTACCCCGCTCGGGCGCACTGATGGCATCCGGCGGCGGCGCGGTGACGGTGCGACGGCACGGCGGGACGTCCGGGGCGAACCGGAACGGCCGAGACGCCCGGGTGGCCGCAAAACCCGGTTGATCCGGGCCCTGGCGTCTGAATACTGGCTGTCGTCCCGGTTGATCCGGTGTGCTTCCGGCGTTTCGGCACCGGGCTGGTGAAAGGCCTGTGGGATTGACCATGCACGACGACCAAGTGGACGTGACCACCGAGATCGTTGCGACCTTGATCCGAGAACAGTTCCCTCGGTGGGGCGGCAAGGCGATCCGACCCGTGGCGTCGACCGGGACGGTCCACGCCGTCTTCCGCATCGGGAACGACCTCTCCGCGCGTTTCCCACTGCGTCCGGCCGATGCTGCGGAGGTGCTGGCGGTTTTGGAACGGGAAGCCCGGGCGAGCGCGGAACTGGCACGGGTGTCTCGGTTCCCCGCCCCGGAACCCGTCGCCCTGGGAAGGCCCGGAGCGGGTTACCCCATGCCGTGGTCGGTCCAGACATGGGTACCGGGAACGGTCGCCTCTGATGCCGACCCGAGTGGCTCGGACGCTTTCGCCGAGGACCTTGCGGCCTTCATCGCGGCCCTGCGGAACGCCGAGACGCGGGGGCGGCTCTTCGGCGGCGAAGGCCGTGGCGGCGTTCTCGCTCACCACGACGACTGGATGGCGAAGTGCTTCGAGGAGAGCGAGGGGCTGCTCGACGTGCCCCGGCTGCGCCAGGTGTGGAGCCACCTCAGGGAGGTGCCGCGCACGGGTGCCGACGTGATGAGCCATGGTGATCTGATTCCCGGCAACGTACTGGTCGCGGGAGACCGGCTCGGCGGAGTGCTCGACACCGGCGGCTTCGGCCCGGCCGACCCCGCGCTGGATCTGGTCAGCGCCTGGCACCTGTTGCGGCCGGGCCCGCGGGAACTGCTCCGGCGGACACTGGTCTGTGACGATCTGGAGTGGGAGCGCGGCAAGGCGTGGGCGTTCCAGCAGGCGATGGGTGTCGTCTGGTACTACGTCGAGAGCAATCCGACGATGAGCGCGATGGGGCGCCGGACACTCGACCGCATCCTGGAGTCGACGGAGTGATGTCGCCCCGGTCGTCGCCCAGTGCCGGCCCGGGAAGTGACGCTCACCGCGCGGCCGGCGAAACGGCCGTACCGCGGGCATGTCCTCGAACCGAGCCGTCACGCGGTGCGGTGGAGGCCGCCGCCGACACGCGCGCACGGCATCCACGTACGACAGCTCGACGTACGGCTCCGTGAGATCCACCCCGACCGGTACGGCCACCCGGCACGCCCCCTCGTGCGACTGGGTTCGCCTCGTGCGACTGGGTTCGCCGCAAGGGAGCCGCAATGACCGGGTTCGCTGTCGAGCGCCCCGATCGGACGGCAGCGGACACGGGCCCGGGCATGACCATTCGGCCCTTGTGTACTAGAGTTATCTCGACATCGAGATATCTGCCGAGGCGCACCGCAGCCGCCACCCTGGTAAGGGCTACCTAACTTAGCCTGACCTTAGCGGATCGGCCAGGGCGGCGTGGCGGCAGGATGCGGTGGTACGCGCACATCAATGAAGGAGACTGTCGTGTCGGCGAACAGCTTCGACGCCCGCAGCACGCTGCAGGTGGGCGACGAGTCGTACGAGATCTTCCGGCTGGACAAGGTCGAGGGCTCCGCGCGCCTTCCCTACAGCCTGAAGGTGCTGCTGGAGAACCTCCTCCGCACCGAGGACGGCGCGAACATCACCGCCGACCACATCCGCGCCCTGGGCGGCTGGGACTCCCAGGCCCAGCCGTCGCAGGAGATCCAGTTCACGCCGGCCCGCGTGATCATGCAGGACTTCACCGGCGTGCCCTGTGTCGTGGACCTCGCCACCATGCGTGAGGCCGTCAAGGAGCTGGGCGGCGACCCGAACAAGATCAACCCGCTCTCCCCGGCCGAGATGGTCATCGACCACTCCGTCATCGCCGACAAGTTCGGCACCAACGACGCCTTCAAGCAGAACGTCGACCTGGAGTACGGCCGCAACCGCGAGCGTTACCAGTTCCTGCGCTGGGGCCAGACCGCCTTCGACGACTTCAAGGTCGTCCCGCCCGGCACCGGCATCGTCCACCAGGTGAACATCGAGCACCTGGCCCGTGTGGTGATGGTCCGCGACGGCAAGGCCTACCCCGACACCCTGGTCGGCACCGACTCGCACACCACCATGGTCAACGGCCTCGGCGTGCTCGGCTGGGGCGTCGGCGGCATCGAGGCCGAGGCCGCCATGCTCGGCCAGCCGGTCTCCATGCTGATCCCGCGCGTCGTCGGCTTCAAGCTGACCGGTGAGCTCAAGCCGGGCACGACCGCCACCGACCTGGTGCTCACCATCACCGAGATGCTGCGCAAGCACGGCGTCGTCGGCAAGTTCGTCGAGTTCTACGGCGAGGGCGTGGCCGCCACCTCCCTGGCCAACCGCGCCACCATCGGCAACATGTCGCCGGAGTTCGGCTCCACCGCCGCGATCTTCCCGATCGACGACGAGACGCTGAACTACATGCGCCTGACCGGCCGCAGCGACCAGCAGGTCGCGCTGGTCGAGGCGTACGCCAAGGAGCAGGGCCTCTGGCTGGACCCGACGGCCGAGCCGGACTTCTCCGAGAAGCTCGAGCTGGACCTGTCCACGGTCGTCCCCTCCATCGCCGGCCCGAAGCGCCCGCAGGACCGCATCGTCCTCGCCGACGCCAAGACCCAGTTCGCCCAGGACGTGCGCAACTACGTCAAGGACGGCGGCGACGTCGACGAGGCGAGCAAGGAGTCCTTCCCGGCCTCCGACGCCCCGGCCATCTCCAACGGCGCCCCCTCCCACCCGGTCGAGGTCACCGCCGCCGACGGCACGACCTACACGCTCGACCACGGTGCGGTGACGGTCGCGGCCATCACCTCCTGCACCAACACCTCCAACCCGTACGTCATGGTCGCCGCCGCGCTGGTGGCCAAGAAGGCGGTGGAGAAGGGCCTGACCCGCAAGCCCTGGGTCAAGACCACCCTCGCCCCGGGCTCCAAGGTCGTCACCGACTACTTCGAGAAGGCGGGCCTGACCCCGTACCTCGACAAGGTCGGCTTCAACCTCGTCGGCTACGGCTGCACCACCTGCATCGGCAACTCCGGCCCGCTGCCGGAGGAGGTCTCCCAGGCGGTCAACGAGCACGACCTCGCGGTCACCTCGGTGCTCTCCGGCAACCGCAACTTCGAGGGCCGGATCAACCCCGACGTCAAGATGAACTACCTGGCGTCCCCGCCGCTGGTCGTCGCCTACGCGCTCGCCGGTTCCATGAAGGTGGACATCACCCGCGAGGCCCTCGGGTACGACCAGGACAACAACCCGGTCTTCCTGAAGGACATCTGGCCCTCCGAGGCCGAGGTCAACGACGTCGTCGCGAACGCGATCGGCGAGGACATGTTCGCCAAGTCCTACGCCGACGTCTTCGCCGGTGACGCCCAGTGGCAGGCGCTGTCCATCCCGACCGGCGACACCTTCGAGTGGGACGCCGAGTCCACCTACGTGCGCAAGCCCCCGTACTTCGAGGGCATGGGCATGGAGCCGGCCCCGGTCGAGGACATCGCCGGCGCCCGCGTGCTCGCCAAGCTGGGCGACTCGGTCACCACCGACCACATCTCCCCGGCCGGCGCCATCAAGGCCGACACCCCGGCCGGCAAGTACCTCACGGAGCACGGCATCGAGCGCCGCGACTTCAACAGCTACGGCTCGCGCCGCGGCAACCACGAGGTCATGATCCGCGGTACGTTCGCCAACATCCGCCTGCGCAACCAGATCGCGCCGGGCACCGAGGGCGGCTACACCCGCGACTTCACCCAGGACGGCGGTCCGGTGTCGTTCATCTACGACGCCTCCCGCAACTACATCGAGCAGGGCGTCCCGCTGGTCGTCCTGGCCGGCAAGGAGTACGGCTCCGGCTCGTCCCGCGACTGGGCCGCCAAGGGCACCGCGCTGCTCGGTGTGAAGGCCGTCATCGCCGAGTCGTACGAGCGCATCCACCGCTCGAACCTCATCGGCATGGGCGTCCTGCCGCTGCAGTTCCCGGAGGGCCACACCGCCGAGTCCCTCGGTCTGACCGGCGAGGAGACCTTCTCCTTCTCCGGCGTCACCGAGCTCAACGACGGCACCACCCCGCGCACGGTGAAGGTCACCACCGACACCGGTGTCGAGTTCGACGCGGTCGTCCGCATCGACACCCCCGGTGAGGCGGACTACTACCGCAACGGCGGCATCCTGCAGTACGTGCTGCGCAGCCTGATCCGCAAGTAAGCGGTACGGCAGAGCAGTTGAGGGCCGTATCCCCGGCGTCGGGGATACGGCCCTCGCCGTCGCCGCCGTTGTACGCTGAATCCTCACCGGATGACGGGGGTTGCGGTGGGCCGCACGGAACGCATGCGTCTGGAACTGACCGGGCGCCAGGACAGCGATCAGGAAGAACTCGACGAGCTGACGCTGCGGCTCCGCGAGCGACTCCTCGAACTGGGCGTCGACGACGTCGAACCGATCCGCTCCGGGGAGGTCCCCGAGGGGGCGAAACCGGTGGACGCGATCGCCGTCGGCGCGCTCGCCGTGACCCTGGCCCCCATCGCGCTCCGCTCGGTGCTCGACCTGGTGCGGACCTGGATCGAGAACCGTCCGGTGCGCACGGTCGGCGTCACCCTGGGCGAGGACAGCCTGGAGCTGGAGGCCGTCTCCTCCGCCGACCAGCGGCGGATCATCGACGCCTTCCTGGCCGCGCACGGCCCCGAGGCGGAACCGGCCGACGGCCGGGGCGAGTGAGGGACGTACGACCGTGTCCGCGGGACGCTACGCGCTGCTCGTCGCGACGGGCCGGTACGACAACGAGGACCTGCGGCAGCTGAGGTCGCCCGCCGGGGACGCCCAGGCACTGGCGGAGGTGCTCGAGGACCCGCGGATCGGCGACTTCGAGGTGAGCATGGTCGTCGACGGCAGCCATCAGGAAGTGACCCGGGCCATCGAGGACTTCTTCCTCGACCGCCGCCGGGACGATCTGCTCCTGCTGCACATCTCCTGCCACGGCCTCAAGGACGACAACGGCGAACTGCACTTCGCCGCCGGTGACACCGACCGGCGACTGCTCGCCTCCACGTCCGTCCCCGCCCTGTTCGTGCACCAGCGGATGCGCTCCTGCCGGGCCCGGTCGATCGTCCTGCTCCTGGACTGCTGCTACAGCGGCGCCTTCCTGACCGGCGGCAAGGGCGACACCACGGTCCACGTCAAGGACGAACTGGCCGGACACGGCCGTGCGGTGCTCACCGCGACCAACCGCACCGAGTACGCCTGGGAGGACGGACGGATCACCGAACTGGACCCGGAGCCCGAGTCCTCCCGGTTCACCAGGGCCGTGATCGAGGGACTCGGCACCGGGGAGGCGGACCGCGACGGGGACGGCTGGATCGGCGTGCACGAACTGTACGACTACGTGGTCGACGAACTGCAGAAGTCCGATGTGCCGCAGAACCCCCTGATGTGGATCGAGTTGGAGCGCCGGGTCGTGGTGGCGCGGTCGGTGCTGCCGACGCCGTCACGGGGCCGGGGCCCCGACGTGGGGCCGGCGTCGGTTCCGGGGCCGGACGATCGGGCGAAGCCGTCGACGCCCGGGCCCTCCTGGAGCCCGGTGCCACCGCTGCTCGTCCTCACCGGGGCGCTGTCCGGTCTGACGTGCATGGAGGACGCGCGGAGCCGGTACCAGTTCGCAGCCGTGCTGGGGGACCGGCTGGCCCGCCGGATCGATCTGCGGGGCGTTCGGCAGCGCGAGGACGTGGTCGCGATCGTACGGGCGGCGCTGGACCGGCACGGCGGAGAGAACACTCTGCTGTCGACGGTCGAACTCTTCGAGGGGACGGCCGCGGCCGACGAACTACGGGCGTTGCTGACGCCGGCCCACGCTTCACCGGTCCACAACTCGTCGGAGCGGCCCCTGTTGTGGGAACTCGTCGACGCGCTCTGCGCGCTGTCGTGCATGGAGGATCCGCAGGGCCGCGTCCAGTTCGCGACGCTGCTCGGAGAGCAGTTCGGCCGCCCGGTCGACCTGCGGGGCATCCGGCTCCGGGAAGACGTGGTGGGCATCGTGCGGACCGCGCTCGGCGTCCCGCACGGTGAACGGCAACTGGTGTCCGTGGTCCGGGTCTTCGAGGGAACACAGGCCGGTGACCACGTCGAGCGGCTGATCGGCGACAGGGACTGACCGGGCTTGTGCTGCAAGCGTTTACAAGTGCGGCGCTCCGCGCTACCGTCCCCTCACGGGCGAGGTGGGAGCGCTCCCATGCTCAGGCGGACCGGAACCCGCCGTTGGGACACTCCCGTCTCGCCCCTTCCACGCACCCCTGCATGATCCGTCAACCCCACAGTCGCGGACAGGTGTGTCATGACCACAACAAGATCGGAGAGCGGTGCCGCTCCCCGCTCAGCGCTCCCCACCCGCACCCGGGCCCTCTTCCTCGTCCTGGTCTCCCTGCTCGCCACCATCCCGGCCGTCGGCCTGGTCGTGACGGCGGGCGGCGAGGCCGAAGCCCACGGCACCCCCATGAAGCCCGGCAGCCGCACCTTCCTGTGCTGGCAGGACGCGCTGACCGACACCGGCGAGGTCAAGCCGGTCAACCCGGCCTGCAGGACCGCCGCGCAGGTCAGCGGCACCACCCCCTTCTACAACTGGTTCTCCGTCCTGCGCTCCGACGGCGCAGGCCGCACCCGGGGCTTCGTGCCCGACGGGGCGCTGTGCAGCGGCGGGAACACCAACTTCACCGGATTCGACACGCCCAGCGCCGACTGGCCGCTCACCCACCTCACCTCGGGTGCGACCGTCGACTTCTCCTACAACGCCTGGGCCGCCCACCCGGGCTGGTTCCACGTCTACGTCACCAAGGACGGCTTCGACCCGACGCGCACCCTCACCTGGGCCGACATGGAGGAGCAGCCCTTCCTCTCCGTCGACCACCCGCCGCTCAACGGGTCCCCGGGCACCGTCGAGGCCGACTACCGCTGGAGCGGACAGCTCCCGGAGGGCAAGTCCGGCCGCCACGTCATCTACATGGTCTGGCAGCGCTCGGACAGCGCGGAGACCTTCTACTCCTGCTCGGACGTCGTCTTCGACGGCGGCAACGGCGAGGTGACCGGCATCAAGGACCCCGGCGACCCGACCGACCCCGACCCCGTCCCCGGCGAGTGCACCGCCACCCGCCGTACGGCGGGCAGCTGGAGCGGCGGTTACCAGTCCGAGGTGACCGTCACCAACAGCGGCGACGTGCCGATGCTCGGCTGGATGGTCGACTGGACCCTCCCGGACGGCCAGAGCGTCGACAGCCTGTGGAGCGGCGACGCCACCTACGACGGCCAGGACGTGATGGTCCACAACGCCGACTACAACGGCTCCCTCGATCCGGGGGAGAGCGCGACGTTCGGCTACGTGGTCTCCGGCTCGGGCGGTGACAGTACGACGTCCCTGCCCTGCCGGGTCGGCTGAACCACCCCCCCGCGGGCGGCCCCGATGGCGTGTCCGGTCGTCATCGGTGCCGCCCACGCACCGGTCAGCCGCCCAGCAGTGAGCCGAGCCAATCCAGTTGGCGCCGCACATGCACCGCGTCCCCGCCCTCGTGCCCGTTGAAGGGATAGGCGTGGAGCACCTTGGCCGGGTCCCCGCCCGTGCGTTCCGCGTACCGGTTGAACGCCGCGTACGCCCCGCTCGGCGGGCAGACCGTGTCGCGCAGCCCGACCCCGAAGTGGGCCGGGGCGTGCGCGCGCCGGGCGAAGGACACGCCCTCGACGTAGGAGAGGGTGCGGTGGGCGGCCTCCTCGGCGCCCCGGTGCACCGAGAGGTAGGCGGTGATCTCGCCGTACGGGGCCACGTCGGTGAGGCCCAGGGCGCGGTGGATGCCGCACAGCAGCGGGGCGGTGACCAGGAGCGCCGCCAGGTCCGGCACGAGGCCCGCCACGGCCAGCGCGAGCCCTCCTCCCTGGCTGTTGCCCACGGCCGCCACGCGGGTGGCGTCCACCCCGGGCAGCGCGCGTACGGCGGCCACCGCGCGCACCGCGTCGGTGATCAGCCGGCGGTAGTGGTAGTCCCCCGGGTCCAGCAGGCCGCGGACCGCCGGGCCGGGGCCGCCCGGCGCCAGGGCGTGCGGGTCGGGGGTGTCGCCGCCGCAGCCGTACTGGTCGCCCTGGCCGCGGTTGTCCATCAGCAGATGCGCGTACCCGGCGTTCACCCAGGTCAGCCGCTCGTGCGGCAACCCGCGTCCACGCCCGTAACCCGCGAACTCGACGACCGCCGGCAGGGGTTCGCTCATCCCGGCCGGGAGGCTGAACCAGGCCCGCACCGGGTCGCCGGCGAAGCCGCGGAACGTCACGTCCCAGGTCTCGGTGAGCCGCAGCCCGTTCCCCACCGGCCGTAGGGAGAGCAGCGGATCCCCCTCGGCCGACGCCTCCTTCACCGTGTGCTCCCAGAAGGCGTCGAAGTCGGCGGGCTCCTCGATGTCCGGGCGGTGGCGCTCCAGTTCAGCCGGGGGCAGGTCGAACGCGGGCACGGGGCACCTCGCAGAATCGAAAGGGAGTCGAATGGGCGGCACGGCCGATCGTTGCGAGCGCGCACCGGAAAGTTCCGGGGACGTTAACAGATCAAGACCCCCTTCCATAGCCGTGCGTACCGAATCCATGACCGCTACGACCTCTCGAATTTCCGCAGCGCGGGATCCATTGACACCGCCTACCGCTGCTCATAGGTTGCCGCAAGTTACCGGTAAGAGCTCGAAAGTTTCGGTTCTGCGTCACAGGCACGGGAGGCCCGAGCAATGAGCACTTCCACCACGTCGGCTCCACCACCGGGCACGCAGGACCCGCCGTCGGCGAAGGCACCACCGCGGCGCACGCGTTCCCCCGCGCGCACCGGCCGGCGGCGCGCGCTGCGCAGGGACTGGCAGCTGTACTCGCTGGCCGTGCTGCCGCTGCTGTTCTTCCTGGTGTTCCGCTATCTGCCGATGATCGGCAACGTGATCGCGTTCCGCCGGTTCGAGCCGGGCGGTTCGGTCTTCGGCGAGTACTGGGTGGGACTGCGCTACGTCGAGATGTTCCTGTCCGACCCCACCTTCTGGCAGGTGTTCAGGAACACCCTGTGGATGGGCGGACTCACCCTCGTCTTCTGCTTCCCGATCCCGATCGTGCTCGCCCTGCTGCTCAACGAGGTGCGCAGGAACTCGCTGAAGCGGTTCGTGCAGTCGGTGTCGTACCTGCCGCACTTCCTGTCGATCGTGATCGTCGCCGGTATCACGCTGCAGATGCTCGCCACGGACGGTCCGGTCAACCACGTCCTGGGCTGGTTCGGACACGACCCGATCCGGTTCATCCAGGAACCCGACTGGTTCCGCGCCGTCTACGTCGGCTCGGAGATCTGGCAGACCGCCGGCTGGGGCACGATCCTCTACCTCGCCGCGCTCACCACCATCGACGAGGACCTGTACGAGGCCGCCCGCATCGACGGCGCCAACCGCTGGCAGCAGATCCGGCACGTCACCCTGCCCGGCATCCGCCCCACCATGATCACGCTGCTGATCCTCAACATCGGCACGTTCATGGCCGTCGGCTTCGAGAAGGTCCTGTTGCTCTACAACCCCCTGACCTATCCGACCGCCGACGTGATCTCCACCTACCTCTACCGGACCGGTGTGGAGTCCAACAGCTTCAGCTACGCGGCGGCCATCGGTCTGTTCGAGGCGGTCATCGGCCTGGTACTCATCACCTCGGCCAACCAGCTCTCGCGCCGCACGGTGGGGACGAGCCTGTGGTGAGCGTCAACCGGCCGACACGCGGCCACCGCGTCTTCCAGGGCGTCAACGGAGTGATCCTCACCCTCGTCGTCCTGGTGACCCTGTACCCCTTCGTCAACATCATCGCCCGCTCGTTCAGCGGGGAGCGGCAGATCCGCGCCGGTGAAGTGACCCTGTGGCCCAAGGGGTTCAACCTCACCACCTACGACATCGTCGTCACCGACTCGATGTTCTGGCGCAACTACGGCAACACCGTCTTCTACACGGTGGTCTCCACCGCCGTCGCCATGGTGCTGACCACCTGTTACGCCTACGTCCTGTCGAAGAAGAACCTCAGGGGACGCGGCGCCCTGGTCGGCATCGCCGTCTTCACCATGTTCTTCACCGGCGGCCTCATCCCCAACTACGTCCTGATCACCAGCCTCGGCCTGAAGAACAGCGTGTGGGCCATCGCCCTGCCGAACGCGATCAGCGTCTTCAACCTGCTGGTGATGAAGGCCTTCTTCGAGAGCCTGCCGACGGAACTGGAGGAGGCCGCGCAGATCGACGGCCTCAGTACGTACGGCGTCCTGCTGCGGATCGTGCTGCCGCTGTCCAAGGCGGTCGTCGCGACCATGGTGCTCTTCTACTCGGTGTCCTTCTGGAACTCCTGGTTCTCGGCGTTCCTCTACATGGACCGCACCGAACTGATGCCGGTCACGGTCTATCTGCGCAACCTGCTCGCGGGCGCCACCGGAGGAACCGGCGCCGGCGCGGCCACCGAGCAGCTCACCCAGGTCTCGGCGAACATCCAGGCCGTCACGATCGTGCTCACCTCGCTGCCGATCCTCTGCCTGTACCCGTTCGTGCAGCGCTACTTCGTCTCGGGCGTGATGCTCGGCGCGGTCAAGGGCTGACGGCCGTACCCCTCCCTCCTCCACCTCGACACGCCGACGCAACAAGGGAGTCCCCGTGAAGAACAACGGACAGCTGTCGCGGCGCCAGGTCCTCGGAGCCGCCGGATTCATCGGCCTCGCCGCCCTCACCGGCTGCGGCAGCGGCGGCGACGGCGGCGACGCCAAGGACCTGTCGAAGAAGCACGAAGGCGCCATGAAGAACTACCGTGCCGGCCAGCAGTTCAAGGCCACCAAGCCGCTGTCCTTCTCCATCCTGCACAACAACAACCCGGTCTACCCGATGAAGGACGACTGGCTGTTCTGGAAGGAGCTCACCCGGCGCACCGGCATCACCTTCAAGGCCACCCCGGTCCCGCTGAGCGACTACGAGAAGAAGCGCAGCCTGTTGATCGGCGCGGGCGACGCCCCCCTCCTCATCCCCAAGACCTACCCGGGCGCGGAGTCCGCGTTCGTCTCCTCGGGCGCGATCCTCCCGGTCAGCGAGTACGTGGACCTGATGCCCAACTTCCAGGACAAGGTGAAGAGATGGCGCCTCCAGCCGGAGGTCGACTCGCTGCGCCAGTCCGACGGCCGCTACTACCTGCTGCCCGGACTGCACGAGAAGGTCAAGCAGAGCTACTCGCTGGCCTTCCGCACCGACGTCCTCGACAAGCACGGCCTGAGCCTGCCCACCACCTGGGACGAGGTGTACACGACCTTCAAGGCGCTCAAGGAGGAGTACCCCGACCGCTACCCGTTCACCGACCGCTGGAGCACCAACACGCCGTTCCCCGTCGGCGCGCTGTCCCAGTACCTCGGCCAGGCGTACGGCGTCCGGGCCGGCTGGTCGTACCTGAACACCAGCTGGGACGCGAAGGCGCGGAAGTTCGTCTTCACCGGTGCCACGGACGCCTACCGCGGTTTCGTCGGGTACCTGCACAAGCTGGTCTCGGAGAAGCTGATGGACCCCGAGAGCTTCACCCAGACCGACGACGAGGCGGTCAGGAAGATCCTCTCGGAGAAGTCCTTCGCGATCAGCGCCAACCCGCAGGAGCTGGTGCAGAACTACCGCTACAACCTCGGCAAGCAGGTCGAGGGCGCCACCATCGAGATGATCCCGGTGCCGATCGGACCCGCCGGGCCGGTCGTGCTGGGCGGCGCCCGTCTGGAGAACGGCATGATGATCTCCGGCAAGGCGCTGGAGAGCGACGACTTCGTCGCCCTGATGCAGTTCGTGGACTGGCTCTGGTACTCCGACGCCGGCCAGGAGTTCAGCAAGTGGGGCGTGGAGAACACCACCTTCACCCGCTCCGGGCCCGGCCGGTACGAACTCGAGCCCGGCATCAGCCTCATGGGCTCGGACCCGGACGCCCCGAAGGACCTCCAGAAGGACTTCGGCTTCCACAACGGCGTCTTCACCTACGGCGGCAGCTGGGCCCTGGTCTCCTCCTCCTTCAGCCCCGACGAGAAGAAGTTCACCGACGCCATGGCGTCCCGCGAGCAACTGCCCGTCGACCCGCCCCACCCGCTGCGCTCCGAGGAACAGGAGCAGGCCACCCTGTGGGACACCCCGCTGAAGGACCACGTCACCCAGAACACCCTCCAGTTCGCCCTCGGCAAGCGCCCGCTGTCCGAGTGGGACGACTACGTCAAGGAGCTGAAGACCAAGAACATGGACCGGTTCATCGACCTGCACAACCAGGCCTACGAGCGGTTCAAGAAGGAGAACGCGTGATCCGCGTCCCCGACGGGCCGGGTGTCCGGCTGTCCGACGCCTGGCGGTCCTGCGTCGGCACCGGCCGCCTCGACCTCGCCCTGCGCCGCGACTACCAGGACTCCCTCGCCCTGCTCCAGCGCGACATCGGCTTCCGCCACCTGCGCGGTCACGGCCTGCTCAGCGACGGCCTGGGCATCCACCGCCCCTACGAGTGGCAGGGCGCCCGCCGCACCCACCACTCGTTCACCTACCTCGACCAGGTGCTCGACGCCTGCCTCGGCCTCGGCATCCGCCCCTTCCTCGAACTCGGCTTCATGCCGGGCGCACTGGCCTCGGGGGAGAAGACGGTCTTCTGGTGGAAGGGCAACGTCACCCCGCCCGCCGACGAGAAGGAGTGGACGGACCTGGTCCGCGCCGTCCTCGCCCACCTCGTCGACCGCTACGGCGCCGACGAGGTGCGCACCTGGCCCGTCGAGGTGTGGAACGAGCCCGACCTGCCCGACTTCTGGCTCGACGCCGACGAGGCGGCATACCACCGGCTGTACGAGGCGACCGCGCACGCCGTGAAGGAGGTGGACGACCGGCTGCAGGTCGGCGGCCCGGCGGTCTCGCCCGGCGCCGACGGCTGGCTGGAGCGGTTCGCCGAATTCGCCGAACGGCGTGACGTGCCCGTCGACTTCGTCTCCCGGCACGCCTACAGCTCCGGGCCCGCCCGGCACGTCCCGTTCGGCGTCCACCAGACCCTGGCCCCGGCGAGTGACCTCCTCGACCAGTTCGCCGAGCCACGCCGGTCCCTCAAGGGCACCCGGCTGGAGGGGCTGCCCGTCCACATCACCGAGTTCAACTCCTCCTACCGGCCCGACAACCCCATCCACGACACCGCCTTCCACGCCGCCTACCTGGCCCCGGTGGTGACGGCCGGCGGCGACCACGCCGACTCCTTCTCCTACTGGACGTTCAGTGACGTCTTCGAGGAGTCCGGCATCCCGACCGCGCTCTTCCACGGCGGCTTCGGCCTGCTCACCCACCGGCAGCTGCGCAAACCGACCTACCACCTGTACGCCTTCATGGCCCGCACGGGAGCGGAGCAACTGGCCCGGGGCGATCACTACTCGGTGACCCGGCACACCGACGGCCGGGTCACCGTCCTCGCCTGGGCCCCCGTCGACCCGACGGGGCGGACACCCGGCCCGGACCGGCACACCCTGCGCCTGTCCCTGCCGGTCGGCACCGCCCCGCGCGGGGAGGCGTTCGTCCGCCGCTCCTGTGTCGACGAGGAGCGCGGCAACGCGTACACCGCCTGGCGGCACATGGGCAGTCCCCGCTCGCCCGGGCCGGGACAGCTCGACGTCCTGCACGAGGCGTCCGAACCCGCCCGCGCCCACCACCGGCTGCCGATCGAGGACGGCCGCGTCGGCCTGGACCTCACCCTGGCCCGCCACGAGATCACCCTCGTCGAGCTGACCCCGGTCGACGACGAGACCCCGCCCTGGTGGGACGAGCGGCGGCTGCTCGGCCGGGAGGCGCCGTGAGCACCGTACGGGCCGCCGCCTTCGGCACCGGCCCGCTGTCCCGCGCCGCCGCCCTCATCCACACGCTGGTCACCGTCGAGGCCCTGCTGCTGCTCACCGCGGCGCCGGGCCTCGCCGGCCTCCTCCTGCTCGCCCCCGACCCCGCCAACCTGCCCCTCGCCGCCCTCTGCCTGCTGCCCCTGGGCCCGGCCGCCTCCGCCGCCCTCTACGCCCTGCACCACCGCAGCCACGACCTCACCGAACTCCACCCGGCCCGCGCCTTCCTGCGCGGCTGGCGACTGAACGCCCTGCCCGTGCTGAAGCTGTGGGCACCGCTGCTCGGCTGGCTCACGGTGATCGCCTTCACCCTCACCCACTTCTCCACCACAGGACTGCCCGGCTGGTGGGCGCTGCTGCTCGCGCTGATCGGCACGGGCACCCTCCTGTGGGGCGCGCACGCCCTGGTCCTCACCACCCTGTTCACCTTCCGCGCCCGCGACACCGCCCGCCTCGCCGCCTACTTCCTGCTCCGGCACCCCCGCGCCACCCTCGGCACCCTCTCCCTGCTGATCCTCACGGCCGCCGGGACCGCCCTGCTCACCGAGGCCCTGCCCGCGCTGCTCGCCGCCCCGCTGCTGCTGTCCCTGCTGCACAGCAGCCGCCCGGTGATCGCCGAGACCCAGGAGGACTTCACCGCGTGACTCCGCCCCGCACCCCGAGGATCCCCTACGGCGGCGACTACAACCCCGGGCAGTGGCCGGAGGAGGTGTGGGACGAGGACCACCGGCTGTTCACCCGGGCCGGGACCGACACCCTCATCGTCGGCGTCTTCTCCCGGTCCCTCACCCAGCCCGCCGAGGACACCTACGACTTCACCGTCCTGGACCGGATCCTCGACCGCGCAGCCGCCGAGGGCCGCCGGGTCCGCCTCACCACCGGCACCGCCGCCCTCCCGCCCTGACTCGCGAAGCGGTACCCGGAAGCCAACCGCACCGACTTCGAGGGCCGCCGTCACCGCTACGGCCGGCGCCACACCTTCTGCCCCGGTTCACCGGCGAACACACCGGGTGGGACGAGCCGTTCACCCCCGACCCGCTCGGTGTGGCGGTCCTGCGCCTTCAGTGAATGGTCCGTCCCCGCTCGTCCGGCACCCCGGACTTGCGCAGGAAGTAGCTGTTGACCTGGTCGCGCCACTCGCGGGCGCCGCGCAGCTGCTCCTCGAACCGCTCCGACACCCGCGCGTGACGCGCCGGGTCCACCAGGTCCGCGAGGCCCGCCCACACCCGGCGGGCCTCCTCGGCCTCCTCGACGCCCTCGAAGTGTGTGTCGTAGATGTGCTGGATCACGGTCTTCCCGCTGTGCAGCACATGGTCGTACGGCACATGGTGGAAGAACAGCAGCAGTTCGTCGGGACAGGTCTCCGGGGACTCGTACACCTCGGCCCACGGCTTGGCGTACTGGCCGGCGTACCCGGTGCCGGTGGCCGTGCTGCGGTCCACGCCGATGCCGTCCCGGTCGGCGAAGTGGTAGGTGCCCCACGGGCTGTACTCGTAGCCGTCCACACTCGGCCCGTAGTGGTGCCCCGGCTGCACCATGAAGCCGACGCCGAGCGGCGCGGTGTACTTCTCGTACGTCGACCAGGAGCCGTCGAGTACGGCGTGCACCCCGTCGACCAGCCGCTCCTCCGCCCCCGGATGGGTCAACGCGATCCACTCGCCGAGGACGGCCCGCGGATCCGCCGCCGGGTCCCAGGCCAGCCGCCCGAAGGTGTAGAGGTTGGCCTGTGCGAGCGGATGACCGGTCCAGAACGGGTCGTCGCCGGCGTTCGACACCGCCACGAGTCCGTCCGCCAGCCGTCCGGCGCCCGCCTCCCCGTCCGGACGGAACCGCAGCGCCCCGCTCCACATCGGACCCAGCCAGCACGCGTGCCGCTGCTGTCCGGTGTACTCCTGCGTGACCTGCAGCTCCACCGCGAGCCGGGTGTCCGGCATGGCGCCGATCAGCGGGGAGACCGGCTCGCGCACCTGGAAGTCCATCGGCCCGTGCTTGACCTGGAGCACCGCGTTGGGCGCGAACTCCCCGTCCAGCGGGGTGAAATGGTCGTACGCGGCCCGCGCCCGGTCGGTGCTCCGGTCCCGCCAGTCCTGGTGGTGGTCGTAGACGAAGGCCCGCCAGTGCACCGTGCCGCCGTACGGCTCCAGCGCGGCGGCCAGCATGTTGGCGCCGTCGGCGTGCGAGCGGCCGTAGGCGAACGGGCCGGGCTGCCCCTCCGAGTCGGCCTTGACGACGTACCCGCCGAAGTCGCCGATCTCCTCGTACACCCGACGGGTCGCCTCCGCCCACCAGCCGCGCACCGCCTCGTCCAGCGGGTCGGCGGTGGACAGCCCACCCAGCACCATCGGCGCGGCGAAGGTGACCGACAGGTGCGTGCGGATGCCGTACGGACGCAGCACGTCCGCGATCGCGGCCACTTCGCCGATCCGGTCGGTGAGCAGCCGCGCCTCGGTCGCGTGCACATTGACGTTGTTGACGGCGACGGCGTTGATCCCGCACGCGGCGAGCAGCCTGCCGTACGCTCGCACCCGGTCGAAGTCCCCGCGCGCCCGCCCGTCGGCCCAGAACAGCGAACCGCCCGCGTAGCCGCGCTCGATCTGGCCCATGACCGGGTGCACGGCCACGTTGTCCCAGTGGTCCAGCATGCGCGAGGCGAACGCCGGACGGTGCTCCTCGCGGGCCCGCTCACCGCGGAAGGCGTCCTCCCCGAGCCGTACGACGTGGAACAGGCCGTACAGCAGTCCGCGTCCCCCGGAGGCGGTGACGGTCGTGGTGCCGTCCCGGCGCATCAGCGCGAAACCCTCGTCGCCGAGATCGTCGTCGGCCGGCTCGAGAACCAACTCGGCGTCCCCGCCACCGTCCCGCACGACCCGCCCGCCGAACCGCTCGCAGGCGCCGGCCAGTTCGCCGTACACCGTCTCCACCAGAGGCCCGGCGTCGCCGGCGCGTATCAGCGAACGCCGGCTCCCGACCGCCCGGAACGCGGCCGACGGCAGCCAGGCCGCGTCGAAGTCCCCCGAGTACGTCATGTCCGTGCTCTCCCCCTGCCCGGGACACGCCGCCCGGAAAGCACCGGGGGCGGCCCTCATTCTGGTGCACCAGTGACCTGAGAGGTACCTGTTGGCCTGGGGAAATCCATGGGAAAGGCGGGCCCGGACAAGGTCCGGACCCGCCATGTGAGCGGAGGTCGGCTCAGCTCAGCTCAGCAGTTCCACCTCCGCCAGCGTCGCCTCACCGGTCAGTACCAGCCGGTAGTGGCCGTAGGCCTTCGGCCGGTCGACCGAGAAGGCGCGGGTCTGGCGGTCCCAGCGGAAGGACTCGTCCGTCCGCCGGTCGAGGTCGGTCCACGTCGTCCCGTCGGCCGAGCCCTGCAGCACCCAGCCCGTGGGCGCCTTGGCATGGTCCGAGGAGGTCAGCGTGTACTGCACCGCCTCGGTGTCCCCGGTGACGGGCAGCTCCACGGTGGAGACCGTGGCGCCGGTCGCCGACGTGTCGTCGAACAGGGCGCCCCCGCCCTTCAGCGCGTCCTTGCGGGGCGTCGGCACCTCGTCGTCCTTCGTGATCGACACGGGTGCCGCGTTCTCGCCCGTGCCCCACGACGACGGACGCGAGCCCATGTCGAACTCCAGGACACCGCCCTTGGAGATCACCGAGTGCGGCAGCGAAGTGGAGTTCCAGCGCTTGCCGTTGACCTTCAGGCCCTGCACGTAGATGTTCTTCGCGCTGTTCTTCGGCGCCCTGACGACCAGCTCGCGGCCGTTCTCCAGGTGCACGGTGACCTTCTTGAACAGCGGGGAGCCGATGGCGTACTCGCCACTGCCCATCACCAGCGGGTAGAAGCCGAGCGAGGAGAAGAGGTACCAGGCCGACTGCTCGCCGTTGTCCTCGTCGCCGTGGTAGCCCTGGCCGATCTCGCTGCCGGTGTAGAGGCGGGACAGCACCTCGCGCACGTTCTTCTGCGTCTTCCAGGGCTGCCCGGCCGCGTCGTACATGTACAGGGCGTGGTGGGCGACCTGGTTGGAGTGGCCGTACATGCCCATCCGGACGTCCCGCGCCTCGGTCATCTCGTGGATGACACCGCCGTAGGATCCCTTGAACTCCGGGGAGGCCGTCTCGGGCGTCGACAGGTACTCGTCGAGCTTGTCACCGAGGCCGTCCCGGCCGCCGTACAGGTTGGCCAGACCGCGGCTGTCCTGCGGGGCGGTGAAGGCGTAGCCCCAGCCGTTGGTCTCGGTGTAGTCGTGGCCCCACACCCGCGGGTCGTACTTCGAGGACTCCACGCGCCAGTCGCCCTTGGCGCTCTTGCCCTGGAAGAAGCCGGCCTCGGAGTCGAACATGTTGACGTAGTCCTGGGCGCGGTTGAGGAAGTACGCCGACTCCTCCTTGTAGCGCTTCTCGCCGGTCTTCTTGTGGAGGGCCTCGCCCATCTTCGCTATGCCGTAGTCGTTGAGGTAGCCCTCCAGCGCCCACGACAGGCCCTCGTGGGTGTCGGTGCCGGTGTAGCCGAGGAACGGCGAGGTCGCCATGCCCTTGCGGCCCACACCGGACGACGGCGGCACGACGGTGGCGTTCTTCACCGCCGCGTCGTACGCGGCCTCCGCGTCGAAGTCGACGCCCTTGACGTACGCGTCGGCGAACGCGACGTCCGAGGAGGTGCCGGTCATCAGGTCGGCGTAGCCGGGGGAGGACCAGCGCGAGGTCCAGCCGCCGTCCTTGTAGTGCTGCACGAACCCGTCGACCAGCTCACCGGCCTTGGACGGGGTCAGGAAGGAGTACGCCGGCCAGGTGGTCCGGTAGGTGTCCCAGAAGCCGTTGTTGACGTACACCTTGCCGTCGACGATCTTCGCGCCGGTGTGCGTCGGGGTGTCGGCCGCCTCCATCTTCGAGAACGGGGAGGCGTACCGGTACTTCCCGTCGACCTTCTCGTGGCCCGCGTTCGGGTACAGGTACAGCCGGTAGAGGCTGGAGTACAGCGTGGTCAGCTGGTCCGGCGTGGCACCCTCGACCTCGACCTTGCCGAGGACGCGGTCCCACTGGCGCTGGGCGTCGCGCTTGACCTTGTCGAAGGAGGTGCGGCTCGGCAGCTCCTGGCGCAGGTTGTCCTTCGCCTGCTCGACGCTGATCAGCGAGGTGGCCAGGCGCAGCGTGACCGTGCGGTCCTTGCCGGCGTCGAAGCGCAGGTAGCCCTTGACGCCACTGGCGTCGCCCGCGGTGACCTTCTTGTCGAACTCGCCGTAGACGAACAGCCGGGTGGCGCCCGTGGACAGCCCGGACTTGACGTCCGAGTAGCCGGTGAAGGTGCCGTTCTCCTTGTCGAGGGTCAGGCCGGCCTGGTCGGTGACGTTGTCGAACAGCACGCTCGCGTCGTCGCCGGGGAAGGTGAAGCGCATCGCCGCCGCGTGGTCGGTCGGCGCCAGCTCGGCCTTCAGGCCGTTCTCGAACCGCACCCCGTAGGAGTACGGCCGCGCGGTCTCGTTCTCGTGCCGGAACGCCAGCTCGCGCTCCTCACGGCCGGTGTCCGGGGTGCCGGAGGCGGCCGACGGCATCACCTGGAAGGTCTGCCGGTCTCCCATCCAGGGGCTCGGCTCGTGGCTCGCGCTGAACGCCTGGATCGTCGGCAGGTTGTCCGCGTTGTTGCCGCGCGCGTAGTCGTACAGCCAGCTCAGCGAACCGGCGTTGGTGACCGGGGTCCAGAAGTTGAACCCGTGCGGTACCGCCGTCGCGGGGAAGTTGTTGCCGCGCGAGAAGCCGCCGCTGGAGTTGGTGCCGCGGGTCGTCACCGCGTAGTCGGAGAGATGGGCCTTCGGCCGCTCCGGCTTCACCGGCTTCAGCGCCACGTCGTCCAGCCAGCCGCGGAACCTGGTCTGGCCCTCGGGGGAGTCGTACGCCACCAGGATGCGGTCGACGGTCTTCCCGGCGGCCACCGAACCGATCCGGGAGGCCACGTTGTTCCACTGGTTGACGTAGAGGATCTTCGACGCGCCCTGCCCCTGCGGGGTCAGCGGGAACCCGTGCTGGTCGGTGGCGCGCAGGTCGCTCAGATACGTGCCGTCGGTGAAGGCGAGGTCGACGGAGACGTTGGTGGAGTCGTAGTCGAGGTCACCGTCCGCCATCGAGGGGAAGATGCGGTACGACAGTTCGGTGTTCCGGTCGACCCTCGTGTTGACGTCGAACACCTTGTTGTACGAGTACGCCCGCCCGTCGCCGGTGTGCCGGCCGGCGTAGCGCAGGGCGCGCTTGCCGGTGAACCCGGCGCCCGCCTTGGCCGTCGGCGAGCCGGTGGGGCCGCGGTCGACCAGCGAGAGCATGTCCTGCGGAATGGGCGCCTCGGCGTCGCCGGTGGAGAACTGGACGTCGGCGAGCTGCACCAGGCCGCCGCTGCCGTTCTTGGTGATCTCCAGCCGGAAGTGCCGGTACTCGGCGACGGCGGAGGCGTCGATGTCGTAGATCTTGGTCTGGAACCGCTCCGCGAACGTCTCGCCCGACCGGGTGTCGAGGGTCTTCCAGTCCTCGCCGTCGGTGGAACCCTTCAGGGTCCAGTCCTTCGGGTCCCGCTCGTCGGCGTCGTTGGCGGACGTGAGGGCGTATCGGACCGCCTCGACGGGCGCGTCCAGGTCGAACTCCACCCAGGCGGTGGACTCGAAGGCCAGCCACTTGCTGCTCGGCTCGCCGTCGACGAGGTTCTCCTTCACCTCCCCGCCGCCGGTGTTCTCCGCGCTGGCGCGGACGTCCGTGACATGGTCGGTGACATTGCCCGGAATGCCGGAGCTGTAACCGCCGTCCACACCCGAGGCGCGCTTGCCGCCACCCGGTGCGGTGTCGACGGTGTTCAGCCAGTCCGGGGCGGGCTCCCCGGACTCGAACGACGACGCGAACCCACGGTCCGCCTTCGGCGGCGCCTGGGGCAGCGCCACCGCGACACCCTGTGAACCCGCGGCCAAAGCGAAGGCGGTCGCCGCGACGACCGCCGTCCCCCATCTGTGCCGAACCCTGCTGTGCATGCCTGAGTACCCTCCCTGCGCCGGACAACGTTGTCAGTCGGATGCGCAAGGTCTAGTAGTGCGCCAAGAGGCCGGTGGTGTCAAGGGTGTTGAATGTGGCATTCCAGTCCAACGGCAATGATTTTTCCGTCGGGGAACGCGCCGGAGGCCGATATTTCCGCGAGGTCTCAACTCGGAAAAGACCGGAGGTGAACCTTGCATTCGATCTTGCTCCGTCGGCGTGAAGTGGACTATACCTGTCGGCACTCCGGGGCGTCTTCACCGCACCCGACCCTGTACGGCCGCACTTCCTGCACGACCCAGCTTGACCCGAACGCGGTGCCGGGGAGGATCCGGTTCACCGCCTGAGTCCTGGAGAAGGCGAGGACTTGAGCATGGGATCCACTTCCGCCGAGAACGACGGCACCGGTTCCGTCGAGAACGACGGCACCGGTGACAACAGCACGTCCGGCGTGGGGCGCCGCGCACTGATCAAGCGGTCCGCCGCGCTCGGCCTGATTTCCGTACCGACGATGAGCTTCCTGTCCGCATGTGCCAGCGGGGGCGGAAGTGACGATTCCGGCGAGAACGAGGGCAAGACGTCCGAGTCCAACCCGTTCGGTGTCAAGGAAGGCAGCAAACTCGACGTCGTCATCTTCAAGGGCGGCTACGGCGACGCCTATGCCAAGGCATGGGAGGCCGCCTTCAAGAAGAAGTGGGACGTCACCTCCGTCCACACCGGCACCCAGGAGATCACGGGCAAGCTCCAGCCCCGCTTCAACGCCGGCAACCCGCCGGACATCGTCGACGACTCCGGCGCCCAGCAGATTCCGATCGACGTGCTCGCCAAGAACGGCCAACTCCTCGACCTCGCCGAAGTGCTGGACGCCCCCTCGGCCGACGACCCGGACAAGAAGGTCCGCGACACCCTCATCCCCGGCACGCTCGACGCCGGAATGCAGGAGGGCAAGGTCGTCGCCCTCAACTACATCTACACGGTGTGGGGCCTGTGGTACTCCGGCAAACTCTTCCAGGAGAAGGGCTGGGAGGCGCCCAAGACCTGGGACGACTTCCTCGCCATCTGCAAGGACGCCAAGTCCCAGAACATCGGCGGCCTCGCCCACCAGGGCAAGTACCCGTACTACATCAACGTCGCCATCATGGACCTGATCGCCAAGAAGGGCGGCCTGGACGCCATGAAGGCGATCGACAACCTCGACCCCAAGGCGTTCGTCGGCTCCGACGCCGCCACGGAGGCCGTCGAGGCCGTCTACGAGGTCGCCGAGAAGGGCTATCTGATGCCCGGTACGAACGGCCTCACCCACACCGAGTCGCAGACCCGCTGGAACCAGTACAAGGCCGCCTTCATCACCAGCGGCTCCTGGATCGAGAACGAGCAGCTCAAGACGACACCGGAGGACTTCGACATGAAGTTCCTGCCGATGCCGCTGCTGCCGGACAGCGCGCTGCCCTTCGAGGCGATCCGGGCCGGCTCCGGTGAGCCCTTCATCATCCCGTCCAAGGCCAACAACCTCCCCGCGGCCAAGGAGTTCATGCGGATGATGCTCTCCAAGGAGTGGTCGACGCTGTTCGCCAAGGAGGCCAACTCGCTGACCATCCTCAAGGACGGCGTCGACCCGAACGTCCAGCTGCGTCCGGGCACCCAGTCCACCGTCGAGGCCTCCCGGGCGGCCGGTGACAACACCTTCCGCTTCCTGTACACCGAGTGGTACAGCGAGATGAACACCGCCATCGAGAACGCCTCCAACGAACTGATGGCCAAGCGCATTCAGCCCAAGGAGTGGCTCAAGCGGGCCCAGGCCGCGGTCGACAAGCAGGCCGAGGACCCGGCCTCGAAGAAGAACCGCCGCAACTGATCTCGCTCGACCGACCGCATTCCGGGCCGGGATCCTCCCGGCCCGGAACGGCCACACCCAGGGGCAGGAACGCCATGCGCAAAGGGCAGCACCGGTTCGTCGCGGGATTCCTCTTCTTTCCCGTGGCGCTCTATCTGATCTTCGTCATCTGGCCGTACATCCAGACGTTCGGTTATTCACTGACCGACTGGAAGGGCCAGTCGCAGACCTTCAGTTTCGTCGGCCTGGACAACTACGCCAAGTTGCTCGAGGACGACATCTTCATGGGGGCCATCTGGCACAACATCCTGTTCCTGGTGTTCATCCCGGTGGTCACCATTCTGCTCGCCCTGTTCTTCGCCTTCATGCTGAACGCGGGCGGACGCGGGCGTGCCGGAGGCGTCTCCGGAGTCGCCGGATCGAAGTACTACCGGGTCGTCTACTTCTTCCCGCAGGTGCTGTCGCTGGCCATCCTGGCCGTGCTCTTCGGAGCGGTCTACCGCAGCGACGGCGGCGGCATGCTCAACGGCCTCCTGATCAAACTGGGACCGGTCGACAAGAGCAATCCCGTGGAATGGCTCAACGAGCCCGATTTCGTGCTGTGGGCACTCATCGCGGTGGTCGTCTGGCACGGCGTCGGCTTCTACCTGGTGCTGTTCTCCGCCGCCATGCAGTCCATTCCGAGGGACATCTACGAGGCCGCGCTCATCGACGGAGCGAGCCGCACCCAGTCCTTCTTCCGCATCACCCTGCCGCTGCTGTGGGACTCCGTGCAGACCGCCTGGGTCTATCTCGGCATCGCGGCGATGGACATGTTCATCCTGGTCTCCACCATGACCGCCGGAGACTACGGCGGCGGCCCCGACCACCACAGCGAGGTCATGTCGACCGTGATGATGCGGAACTTCCTGCTGTACGGCCGGAGCGGCTACGCCTGCGCCATGGGCGTGGTCATGCTGCTCCTCACCCTGATCGTGTCCGTGGTCATGCTGCGCGCCACCCGTCGCGAGCGCATCGAGTTCTGAGGCGGAGTAACGACGATGAGCGCACCCCTCAAGGAAACCGCCCCCACCGGGGGCCCCACCCCGCCCCCGCCGCCGGTGGGCAAGGACACCGTCCGCCCGGGCGACCGACGCGGCGAAGGCGTCGTGCTGAACGCCTTCTCGCACGGCTTCCTCGCCCTGTGGGCGGTGCTGATCGTGCTGCCGCTGCTGTGGCTGGTGCTCAGCTCCTTCAGGACCGACGCGCAGATCGGCGGCTCGGCCTTCGGCTGGCCGCAGAACTGGGATCTGGGCGTCTTCTCCCGAGCCTGGGACAAGGGCATCGGCGACTACTTCACCAGTACGGTCATCGTGCTGGTGATCTCGGTGCCGCTGACGATGCTGTTCGGCTCCATGGCGGCCTATGTGCTGGCCCGCTACGAGTTCCGGGGCAACCGCCTGCTGTACTACTTCTTCGTCGCCGGCGCGATGTTCCCCGTCTTCCTGGCCCTGGTGCCGCTGTTCTTCATGGTCAAACGGCTGGACATGCTGAACACCTACCACGGCCTGGCCCTGGTGTACGTGGCCTACTCGCTGCCGTTCACGGTGTTCTTCATGCACGCCTTCTTCCGGACCCTGCCCACGGCGGTCTTCGAGGCGGCGATCCTCGACGGCGCCTCGCACACCCGGACCTTCTTCCAGGTGATGCTGCCGATGGCCAAGCCCGGTCTGCTGAGCGTCGGCATCTTCAACACGCTGGGCCAGTGGAACCAGTACATCCTGCCGACGGTGCTGATGCAGCCGCAGAGCGGTGACGATCCGGAACGCTATGTGCTGACCCAGGGGCTGATCCAGCTCCAGCAGCAGCAGGGCTACGCCTCGGATCTCCCCGTGCTCTTCGCGGGCGTGACGATCGCCATGGTGCCCATGCTGGTGGTCTACCTGTCCTTCCAGCGCCAGGTGCAGGCAGGCCTCACCTCCGCCACTTTGAAGTGACGCACCGGAACACCTCGTGCACGCGCCGCTCCCGTCCCTGGGAGCGGCGCGTGTCGCTGTGTCCATGCACCCGGAAACGGTTCAACCTCTTGACGGGAGGCAACCCGAACGGCTCATCTTAGAGTTCACTAGTTGGACAGAGAGGGGCCTCACCGAAGCGGCCCCCGCGCGCAGGAGGTCGTCGTGGAGACTCCGGGGTCGCAGTCGTCGCTGCACCGAGCCAACCTGGAGCGGGTGGTCCGAGCAGTACGTCTTGCGGGTTCCCTCACCCAGGCCGAGATCGCGAGGTCGACCGGCCTGTCCGCGGCCACGGTCTCCAACATCGTCCGGGAACTGAAGGACGGCGGAACGGTCGAGGTCACGCCCACCTCGGCGGGCGGGCGCCGGGCGCGCAGCGTCTCGCTGAGCGGGGACGCCGGCATCGTCATCGGGGTCGACTTCGGGCACACCCATCTGCGGGTCGCGGTCGGGAACCTCGCCCATCAGGTGCTGGCCGAGGAGTCCGAGCCGCTGGACGTGGACGCCTCCTCGACACAGGGCCTCGACCGGGCGGAACAGCTGGTCAAGCGGCTGATCGAGGCGACCGGAGTGGACCCGTCCAAGGTCGCCGGGGTGGGCCTCGGCGTACCGGGGCCGATCGACGTGGAGTCCGGGACCCTGGGCTCGACCGCGATCCTGCCCGGCTGGACCGGCACCAGGCCCGCCGAGGAGCTGCGGGGGCGGCTCGGCGTGCCGGTGCACGTGGACAACGACGCCAACCTCGGTGCCCTCGGCGAGATGGTCTGGGGCAGCGGCCGGGGCGTGCGTGATCTTGCTTACATCAAGGTCGCCAGCGGTGTCGGCGCCGGCCTGGTGATCGACGGGAAGATCTATCGAGGGCCCGGCGGCACCGCGGGCGAAATCGGGCACATTACACTCGATGAATCCGGTCCCGTCTGTCGCTGCGGCAACCGCGGCTGCCTGGAGACCTTCACGGCCGCACGTTACGTGCTCCCGCTGCTCCAGCCCAGTCACGGCACCGACCTCACGATGGAGGGCGTCGTGCGGCTGGCGCGGGACGGGGACCCTGGCTGCCGTCGGGTGATCGCCGACGTCGGCCGCCACATCGGCAGTGGAGTCGCGAATCTCTGCAACCTGCTGAACCCGAGCCGGGTGGTCCTCGGCGGTGATCTCGCCGAGGCCGGTGAGCTGGTGCTCGGGCCGATCCGGGAGTCCGTCGGCCGCTATGCGATCCCCAGTGCGGCACGTCAACTGTCCGTTCTCCCCGGGGCGCTTGGAGGCCGCGCCGAGGTGCTCGGAGCGCTCGCCCTCGCGCTGAGCGAGATGGGTGATTCAACCCTTTTGGACGGCACCGCGACCGGGTCGCTCACTGCGGCGACCCCTGCCTTCACTTAGAGAACGGATGGCACCGTTGCCATCTCGTTAAGGATTTACTTCTTGACGTCGCACGTGTGGCCGAGTTGACTTCCAGCCACCTCGGCCGCAACGACGCGGCCTCGTCAGGGAGGTTTGTAGAAGTGAACACACGTATGCGTCGTGCTGCCTTTGCCGTCGCCGCCGGTGCGATGGCCGTCTCGCTCGCCGCTTGTGGCAGCGCCGCCGAGTCGGGCGACAAGAAGGACTCCGGCGACTCCGCCGCCAAGGGTGATGACATCAAGGTCGGCCTGCTCCTGCCGGAGAACCAGACCGCGCGGTACGAGAAGTTCGACAAGCCCTTGATCGAGAAGAAGGTCAAGGAGCTCACGAACAACAAGGGCGAGGTCGTCTACGCCAACGCCAAGCAGGACGCCAGCCTGCAGAACCAGCAGGTCGACACGATGATCACCAATAAGGTGGACGTCCTCATCGTGGACGCGGTGGACGCCAAGGCCATCGCCGGCTCGGTGAAGAAGGCCAAGGACGCCGGCATCCCGATCGTCGCCTTCGACCGCCTCGCCGAGGGCCCGATCGACGCCTACACCTCGTTCGACAACGTGACCGTCGGCAAGACCCAGGGCGAGGCCCTGCTGGAGGCGCTGGGCGACAAGGCCAAGGACGGCCAGATCGTCATGATGAACGGCTCCTCCACCGACCCGAACGCCGCCCTCTTCAAGGAAGGCGCGCACTCCGTCCTCGACGGCAAGGTGAAGGTCGGCCGCGAGTACGACACCAAGGAGTGGAAGCCGGAGAACGCCAACGCCAACATGGAGGGCGCCATCTCCGCCCTCGGCAAGGACAAGATCGTCGGCGTCTACTCCGCCAACGACGGCATGGCGGGCGGCATCATCACCGCCCTGAAGGCCGCCGGCATCGACGACATCCCGGTCACCGGCCAGGACGCCGAGCTCGCGGGTGTGCAGCGCATCGTCACCGGTGAGCAGTTCATGAGCGTCTACAAGCCGTTCCCGCAGGAGGCGAACGTCGCCGCGGAGCTGGCCGTCCTGCTCGCCCAGGGCAAGCCGCTGGACTCCCTCGCCAAGGACAAGGTCGACAGCCCCACCACCAAGGCCGTCCCCTCCGTTCTCGTCCCGGTCGTCTCGCTGACCCAGGAAAACATCAACGACACCGTGATCAAGGACGGCATCTACACCGTCCAGGAGATCTGCACGGACAAGTACAAGGCCGCCTGCGACAAGATCGGCCTCAAGTAAGCAGTCCCCGAGTCCCGTGACACACGAGGGAGTCCGTGACCCGGACTCCCCGCACGGGACCGACTGCCACACGCTCCGCCGGCGCCCCGCACACATCAGCCCCGCAAGCTACGCGGGGCGCCGGACGGAACACCCCCCCAGAAACTTCTGCACAACCTCCCGCCGGGTCAGGCGGCGAAGGAGATGGTTCACGTGTCCGCTACGCCCGTGCTGGCGTTGCGCGGGGTCTCCAAGCGTTTCGGTGCCGTCCAGGCGCTCACCGACGTAGAGCTTGAGGTCCACGCCGGTGAGGTGGTCGCCCTGGTGGGCGACAACGGCGCCGGAAAGTCCACGCTGGTCAAGACGATCGCCGGCGTGCATCCCATCGATGAGGGATCCATCGAGTGGGACGGCAGGCCCGTCCAGATCAGCAAGCCGCACGACGCCCAGAACCTGGGCATCGCGACGGTCTACCAGGACCTCGCGCTGTGCGACAACATCGATGTCGTCGGCAACCTCTACCTGGGCCGGGAGGTCCGCAGGCGCGGAGTCCTGGACGAGGTGGAGATGGAGCGCCGCTCCCGCGAGCTCCTCGACACCCTCTCGATCCGCATCCCCAGCGTCCGGATCCCGATCGCCTCGCTCTCCGGCGGTCAGCGCCAGGTCGTGGCCATCGCCCGGTCCATGCTCGGCGAGCCCAAGCTGGTGATCCTCGACGAGCCCACCGCCGCCCTCGGCGTCGAGCAGACCGCGCAGGTCCTCGACCTGGTCGAGCGGCTGCGCGAGCGCGGTCACGCCGTCATCCTCATCAGCCACAACATGGCCGATGTGAAGGCCGTGGCGGACAAGGTCGCCGTCCTGCGCCTCGGGCGCAACAACGGCGTCTTCGAGGTCAAGTCGACCTCGCAGGAAGAGATCATCTCCGCCATCACGGGCGCCACGGACAACGCCGTGACCCGTCGTGCGGCGCGCACCAATGGGGAGATCACGAAGTGAGCACCGAAAAGACCTCCACCCCCACCGAGGACCACGCCGTGGAGAACCCCGAGGCGGCCCCCGCGGCCGTCACCGTGGTCGACCCCCGGCTGCTGGTGCGCGAACAGGGCTTCGCGGGTTACCTCAACGAGTTCAAGCGGAAGATGAAGGCCGGTGACCTCGGCTCCATCCCCGTCGTGGTCGGCCTGCTGATCATCTGGGCCATCTTCACCAGCCTGAACTCCAACTTCCTCACCGCCGGCAACTTCTCCGACATGTCCGTCGCCATGGTCGGCACGGGCATGATCGCGGTCGGTATCGTCTTCGTCCTGCTGCTCGGCGAGATCGACCTGTCGGTCGGCTCGGTCAGCGGTGTCGCGGGCGCCGCCTTCGCGGTCATGAACGTCACGCACGGGATGAACGAGGTGCTGGCCCTGGTGCTGGCGATCCTCAGCGGCACGGCGGCCGGCGCGATCCACGGCTTCATCTTCGCCCGCATCGGAGTCCCGGCCTTCGCCGTGACACTGGCCGGACTGCTGTTCTGGCAGGGCTTCATGCTGCAGATCCTCGGCGACAACGGCACCATCAACCTCGACTCCGAGGGTCTGGTCGTCAAGCTGACCAGCTACTACTTCTCGGATGTGGCTGCCGCCTACGGCCTGGCGATCGTCGTGACCGCGGGCTACTTCCTCGCCGCGTTCTTCGACAACCGTCGCCGCGAGGCCGCCGGTGTGCCGTCCCGCCCGCTGAACGAGATCATCGTGCGGACCGTACTGCTCGCGATCCTGGCGTTCGCCGCCGCGATCGTCTTCAACCAGTACAAGGGCCTGCCGCTGGCCGTGGTGATCTTCCTCGCGTTCCTGGTGCTCACGGACTTCGTGCTGCGCCGCACCGCGTACGGCCGCAAGGTCTTCGCGCTCGGCGGCAGCGTCGAGGCGTCCCGCCGTGCCGGTATCAACGTCGAGATGGTCCGGATCTCGGTCTTCGCGATCGCCGGTACGTTCGCCGCGATCGGCGGCCTGTTCGTCGCCTCGAAGATCGCCTCCGCCAACCAGGGCGCGGGCACCGGTGAGTTCCTGATGAACGTCATCGCCGCGGCCGTGATCGGCGGCACGTCGCTCTTCGGCGGACGTGGCCGCACGTGGGACGCGCTGCTCGGTGTGATGGTGATCATCTCGATCACGTACGGGCTGGCGCTCGAGGGCATCGCTTCGCCGGTGCAGTACATGATCACCGGTGGTGTCCTTCTGGCGACCGTCGTCATCGACGCGGTCACCCGGAAGACGCAGAAGACCGCAGGGCGCGCGTAGTACGTCCCGTGCGGGCCGGCTGTGGCCGGCCGCGCACACGCGGCGGAGCCGCATGTCGATACAGCCCCGCGCCCCTGGGGGGTGTGGCTGTGCCCGGTGCCTCTACAGGCACCGGGCACAGCCGTGTCGTAGGACGGACGCATCCGGGGTACCGCTGATCGGGTGATGTACGACGCACGGCCCGGAGTCCGTCAGGCGGAGCGGAACATTAGACTCGACCCGCCCGGCAACAGCTCGATCAGCTCTACTCGCAAGGAGGCACGGGTGCCGCTGCTGACCCGCATCAGGGGACCGCGCGATCTGGACCGGCTCAGCCTGGAGGAGCTCGACCAGCTGGCCGGGGAGATCCGGACCTTCCTCGTCGACGCGGTCTCCAAGACCGGCGGCCACCTCGGCCCCAACCTCGGTGTGGTGGAGCTCACCCTCGCCCTGCACCGGGTCTTCGAGTCGCCCAAGGACAAGGTGCTCTGGGACACCGGCCACCAGTCCTACGTCCACAAGCTGCTGACCGGCCGGCAGGACTTCTCCAGGCTGAAGATGAAGGGCGGCCTGTCCGGCTACCCCTCGCAGGGGGAGTCCGAGCACGACGTCATCGAGAACAGCCACGCCTCCACCGTCCTCGGCTGGGCCGACGGCATCGCCAAGGCCAACCAGATCAAGAAGCGCGACAGCCACGTCGTCGCGGTCATCGGGGACGGCGCGCTGACCGGCGGCATGGCCTGGGAGGCGCTGAACAACATCGCCGACGCCAAGGACCGCCCGCTCGTCATCGTCGTCAACGACAACGAGCGCTCCTACTCGCCCACCATCGGCGGCCTCGCCAACCACCTGGCGACCCTGCGCACCACCGACGGCTACGAGCGCTTCCTGACCCGCACCAAGGACCTCCTGGAGCGGACCCCGGTCGTCGGCAAACCCCTCTTCGACACGCTGCACGGCGCGAAGAAGGGCCTGAAGGACTTCATCGCCCCGCAGGGCATGTTCGAGGACCTCGGCCTGAAGTACGTCGGACCCATCGACGGCCACGACATCGAGGCCCTGGAGTCCGCCCTGGCCCGCGCCAAGCGGTTCGGCGGTCCGGTGATCGTGCACTGCCTCACCGAGAAGGGCCGCGGCTACCAGCCCGCCCTGGCGGACGAGGCCGACCGCTTCCACGCCGTCGGCAAGATCCACCCCGACACGGGCCTGCCGATCGCCAGCTCCGGAGCCGACTGGACGTCCGTCTTCGGAGAGGAGATGGTCAAGCTCGGCGAGGAGCGCGAGGACGTCGTCGCCATCACCGCGGCCATGCTCCAGCCGGTCGGCCTCGACAAGTTCGCCAAGCGCTTCCCCGAGCGGGTCTACGACGTCGGCATCGCCGAGCAGCACGGCGCCGTCTCCGCGGCCGGCCTCGCGCACGCCGGGGTGCACCCCGTCTTCGCCGTGTACGCCACCTTCCTCAACCGCGCCTTCGACCAGGTGCTCATGGACGTGGCCCTGCACAAGTGCGGCGTGACGTTCGTGCTCGACCGGGCCGGTGTCACCGGCACCGACGGCGCCTCCCACAACGGCATGTGGGACATGTCGATCCTCCAGGTCGTCCCCGGACTGCGGCTCGCCGCCCCGCGCGACGCCGACCAGGTGCGCGCCCAGCTCCGCGAGGCCGTCGCCGTCGAGGACGCCCCCACCGTGGTGCGCTTCTCCAAGGGCGCCGTCGGCCCCGCCGTACCCGCCGTGGGCCGGATCGGCGGCATGGACGTCCTGCGTGAGCCCGGCACCGACGCCCCCGACGTCCTGCTGGTCTCGGTGGGCGCGCTCGCGCCGATGTGCCTGGAGATCGCCGCCCTGCTCGACCGGCAGGGCATCTCCGCCACCGTCGTCGACCCGCGCTGGGTCAAGCCCGTCGACGAGGCCATGGCCCCGCTCGCCGAGAAGCACCGCGTGGTCGTCACCGTCGAGGACAACTCCCGCGTCGGCGGCGTCGGCTCCACGATCGCCCAGGCCCTGCGCGACGCCGGCGTGGACGTACCGCTGCGCGACTTCGGCATCCCGCCGCGCTTCCTCGACCACGCCTCCCGCGCCGAGGTCATGGCCGAGATCGGACTGACCGCCCCCGACATCGCCCGCCAGGTCACCGGCCTGGTGGCGAAGCTCGACGGCCTCCCCCACTCCCGGCTCCCCTCGAACGGGGGGACCCCCGCCGAGCGGTCCGCCGCGGACGCGGTCGACTCGGTGGAGCCGGCCCGCGACTGACCGCCGCACACGCGTCGCCCGGATGGGCCGCCCGTGCCACTGTGAAGAGTGGCGCGCGCGGCCCATCTGCGTGAAAGCGCCCGCGCCGGGGCATACGAGCTACGCCCCCTCTCGATCATGTCGAGGACGACAAGCGTGGGAGGTACCCGTGACAAGCCCCCTCTTCCGGACGAAGAAGGTCGAGCAGTCCATCCGCGACACCGAGGAGCCCGAGCACGCGCTCAGGAAATCCCTGTCCGCGCTGGATCTGACCGTCTTCGGCGTCGGTGTCATCATCGGCACCGGCATCTTCGTCCTCACAGGTACGGTCGCCAAGGACAACGCCGGGCCCGCCACGGCCCTGGCCTTCGCGGTGGCCGGTGTCGTCTGCGCGCTCGCCGCGCTCTGCTACGCCGAGTTCGCCTCCACCGTCCCGGTGGCGGGCTCCGCGTACACCTTCTCGTACGCCTCCCTGGGGGAGCTGCCGGCCTGGATCATCGGCTGGGACCTGGTCCTGGAGTTCGCGCTCGGCACGGCGGTGGTGGCCGTCGGCTGGTCGGGTTACATCCAGTCGCTCATGGCCAACGCGGGCTGGGAGATGCCCGCGGCGCTGGGCAGCCGCGAGGGCTCCGACGTCTTCGGGTTCGACATCCTCGCCGCCGTCCTGGTGCTGGTGCTGACCGGCATCCTCGTCCTCGGCATGAAGCTGTCCGCCCGCGTCACCTCGGTCGTCGTCGCCATCAAGGTGGTCGTGGTCCTCGTGGTGATCATCGCGGGTGCCTTCTTCATCACCGCCGACAACTACGACCCGTTCGTCCCGGACTCGAAGCCGGTGCCCGCCGGCGAGAGCCTCGACGCCCCGCTCATCCAGCTGATGTTCGGCTGGGCCCCGGCCAACTTCGGCGTGATGGGCATCTTCACCGCCGCCTCGGTGGTGTTCTTCGCCTTCATCGGCTTCGACATCGTCGCCACGGCCGCCGAGGAGACCAAGAACCCGCAGCGCGACATGCCCCGCGGCATCCTCGGCTCCCTGCTCATCTGCACCGTGCTGTACGTCCTGGTGTCGCTCGTCGTCACCGGCATGCAGCACTACAGCGAGCTGTCCGTGGACGCCCCGCTGGCGGACGCCTTCAAGGCCACCGGGCATCCCTGGTTCGCGGGCTTCATCAGCTTCGGGGCCGCCGTCGGCCTGACGACCGTCTGCATGATTTTGTTGCTCGGCCAGACCCGCGTCTTCTTCGCGATGAGCCGCGACGGACTGCTGCCGAGGTTCTTCTCCCGGGTCCACCCCCGGTTCAAGACCCCGCACCGGCCGACCATCCTGCTCGGCGTCGTCATCGCGATCCTCGCGGGCTTCACCCCGCTGAACGAACTCGCCGCGCTGGTGAACATCGGCACCCTGTTCGCCTTCGTGATCGTCGCGATCAGCGTGGTCATCCTCCGCAGGACCCGGCCCGACCTGCACCGCTCCTTCCGCACCCCCTGGGTGCCCGTCCTGCCGATCGTGTCGGTCGCCGCGTCCCTGTGGCTGATGCTGAACCTGCCCGCCGAGACCTGGGTCCGCTTCGGCATCTGGATGGCGATCGGCTTCGTCGTCTACTTCCTCTACAGCCGCACCCACAGCCGTCTGGCCCAGCGCGAGGGGACGGAACCCGGGGCGCCCCTCGGACCGTCCGGCGGCCGGGACCCCCGCTGAACCGGCGCGGGTCCGTCGTCCCCGCCCGGCCCGGCCGCCCCCGGCCGGCCGCCGAGCCGGTCAGGAGGCCCTGGCCAGAGCGAGGACGACGTTGTGCCCGCCGAAGCCGAAGGAGTGGCTGACGGCGATACGGACGTCCTGCCGGCGGGGCTCCTTGGTGACGCAGTCGATGTCGAACCCCGGCGCCGGGGCGTCCAGGTTCGCGACCGGCGGCACCGTGCCGTGCTGAAGGGTGAGCACGGTCAGCGCCGCCTCGACGGCACCCGCCGCACCCAGACCGTGGCCGAGCACGCCCTTGGGCGCGGTGACACTGGGGCGGTGCGGCAGCACCCGGGCGATCAGGGCGGCCTCGCCGGCGTCGTTGGCCGGTGTGGAGGTGCCGTGGGCGTTGACGTGGTCGACGTCGTGCGGTGCCAGACCCGCGTCCGCCAGGGCGGTGCGCAGGGCCGCCTCCGCGCCCCGGGCGTCCGGGGCGGGCGCGGTGGGGTGGTGGGCGTCCGAGGTGCTGCCGCAGCCCACCAGCAGGGCGCGGGCACGGGCCCCGCGGGCGGCCGCGTCCGCGGCCCGCTCCAGTACGAGGACGCCCGCGCCCTCGGCCATGACGAAGCCGTCCCGGTCGGCGGCGAAGGGCCGGGACGCGCCGGTGACCGCGCCGGTGCGCCGGGACAGGACGCCCGCGCGCCAGAAGCCCGCGACCGTCAGCGGGGTGACGGCGGCTTCGGTGGCCCCGGCCACCGCGACGTCGCACCGGCCGGAGGCGAGGAGGTCGCGGGCGACGGCGACGGCGGTGGCGCCGGAGGCGCAGGCGGTGGCGGGGGCGAGACCGGGGCCGCGGGCCCCGAGGTCGATGGAGACCTCCCCGGCCGCCATGTTCGGGATGATCTGGGGGATGGTGAGCGCGGAGACCATGTCGGCACCCCGTTCCGCCAGCCGCCCGGCCTGCTCCTCGCGCACCGCGTCCGCCCCCAGCCCGCAGCCGATGACGACGGCGACCCGGTCGCCGTTCCACGTCCGGGCATCGAGGCCGGCGTCGTGCACCGCCTCGCGGGCGGCGAGCACCGCCAGCACGGCGTTGCGTGACATGCGCCAGGCGGTGCGTCCGACGCGCCGGTCCAGGTCGTCGCGGGAGAGGGGGACGCGGCAGGAGAAGTCCACGGGCAGGCCGGCCAGCGCCGGATCGTGGGCCGCCGCGGTGCCCGCACCGCGACGGACCGTGTCCCAGGTGGCGTCGGCGTCCTCCCCGGCGGGGGTGATCAGGCCGAGACCGGTGACGGCGACGGGCCCGGTCACGAGGAGGCCACCGCTTCCGTGCCGCCCGCGAGCAACGCGTCGAGGTGGTCGACGACCTGGGCGAGGGTCGTGGTGCGGGAGGCGTGCTCGTTGCCGATCCTCACCCCGAAACACTCGTGGACGACGAGCACCAGCTCCGCCAGGGCCAGGGAGTCCAGGTCCAGTTGCTCCAGCGTGAGCTCGGGCCGGATCTCGTCCTCGGGGATGCGGAAGGCACTGGTCAGGATGGAACGGACGGCGTCGTAGGTGTCCGGCACGGCTTCTCCTTGCTGTCGTTCGGGGCGGGCGGGGCGAGACGGGCGAGCTCCGCGATGCCGGCGTCGAATTCGACCGGCGGCTCGAAGCCCAGGTCGCGGCGGGCCGCGGTGAGGTCGAAGTAGTGCGGATGCAGCAGCTCCGCGACCAGGAAGCGGCTCAGGGCGTGGGTGCGGGTGCTGCGTGCCGCGCGCAGGAGGGTGTCGCCGACCGCGGCCCCGGCGGTGGCGAGCCGGGGCGGTACGGCGCACCAGCGGGCGTCGATGCCGGCGGCCCGCAGGAAGTGCCGGGTGATCTCGCGCAGCGGACGCGGATCGCCCTGGCCGATGAAGTAGGCGCGGCCGCCCGCCGTGTCCGGTGACTGCCGCAGGCGGTCCAGGGCGAGCAGATGGGCGTGGGCGGCGGTACGGACATGGGTGGTGTCGACGAGATTGCCGCCGTGACCTGGCATCAGCAGGAGGCCGGCCCGCACGGCGCGGGCGAGGGCGGGGGCGAAATGGGGGTCGCCCGGCCCCCAGACGATGTGCGGGCGCAGCGAGACGGTGGCCAGCTCCGGGCCGTGGGCGGCCAGCACCAGGGCCTCGGCGCGGGCCTTGGTGGCGGGGTAGGCGGCCAGGTGACAGGGGGCGGTGGGCAGGTTCTCGGTGACACCCTCCAGGCCGCCGGGCCGGAAGGCGACGCTGGCGGTCGAGGTGTGGAGGAGCGTGCGTACGCCGTGGGCGCGGCACCGCTCGATCACGTGGCGGGTGCCGACGACATTGGTGGCCCAGTAGGGCCGCGGCGGGCCGCTGACGCCGGCCAGGGCGGCGTTGTGGACGACGGCGTCGCACCCGGCGACGGCGCGCGAGACCGCGGCGGCGTCGGCGAGATCGCCCAGGTGCTGGTGAACGCCCAGTTGCTCCAGTGCGGTGCTGGGGCGGCGGCCCAGGGAGGAGACGACGTCGCCGCGTGCGCTCAGTTGCCGGCAGATCTCCAGGCCGAGGAAGCCGCTCCCGCCGGTGACCAGTACCTTCATCGGACCCTCCCGCGCAGACGCCCCGCGGCCCAGCCGGCCAGCCGCATGCGGTCGATCTTCGAGTTGTGCCGGGGGTCGGTGGGGAAGGCCGGACGGATCAGCAGGGCGCCGACGCGGTGCCCTTCCGGATGGTCCTTCAGAACGGCGCGGACGGCTGCCAGGGCAGCGGCGCGGGGCGTGGAGGGCAGGGGCTCCACGCACAGCACGGGCAGTTGGCACACGGCCGTGCCGACGCCGACGAGGGCGGTGCGCCGGATGCCGGGGGCGGTGTCCGCCGCGGCCTCGATGTCCTCGGTGGCCAGGGTGAAGCCGGTCCCGGTGACCAGGTGGGCCTTGCGGCCGAGGAACCACAGCCGGCCCTCGTCGTCGAGCCGGCCGAGGTCTCCCGTGCGGTGCAGCACACCGTGGTCGGTGTCGCTCTTGGTGACGGCGTCGGCGTCGGGACGCGCGTGGTAGGCGGGACTGACGGTGGGACCGGTGACGGCGATCTCGCCGAGCCCGGTGGCGTCGGCGTCCAGGATCCGGGCGCGGATGCCGGGCAGCGGCCGGCCCAGGCAGGTGCCCGCGTGCCCGGCGGGCGGCCGGGCGCGCGAGGCCCGCAGGTCGTGGTCGCCGATCGCGGACACGGGCAGGCACTCCGTGGCGCCGTACACGCTGAGGATCTCGGCGTCGTCCGGCACGGCCCCGCGCAGGGCTTCGGTGAGACGGACGCGCAGCGGGGCGCCGAAGGACAGGATCTGGCGGACCGAGGGCAGGGCGATGCCGTGGCGGGCGCAGTGGCGGGCGATCAGGGTGAGGACGGCGGGCGAGGCCAGGACGATGCTCGCCCGGTGCTCCAGGATCGGCCCGACGAGCTCCTCCGGCGAGGTGCGGGCCGGGGCCAGGTGGTTCACGGCCGGGGCGACGGTGGTCAGGCCGAGCAGCGGGCCGAGCAGCGCGATCGGCAGGAATCCGGCGAGGAGCACGTCGTCGGGCCGGGGGGCCGTCAGCGTCGTCAGAGCGTCGAGCTGTCCGGCCAGGGTGGAGTGACGGTACTCCGCGCCCTTGGGCCGTCCCGTGGAGCCGGACGTGAAGGCGATGAGGGCCGCTTCGTCGCCGTCGGGCTCCCGCACGTACGGGAGCGGGGTGCCGTCGGCCGGCGTCCGCGTGATCAGCCGCCGCCTCGCGGGAAGCGGCGCGGATCCGGTGACCAGGGGGATCCGGACGTGGGGACGGCCCCACCCCAGCGCCCGGCGCCCCACATGGGCCAGCGGCTCCCCGATGAAGACGTCCGGGGCGACGTCCTGAAGGCAGCGGCCCACCTCGGCGCGCGGTTCGATCAGCACGGGTACGGCGCCGAGCAGGCCCAGCGCGTACGAGACGGCGGTGAGGTCGTGGGCGTCGCGGGTCATCACGACGGCCTTGTGGCCGGGCCGGACCCCCGCGTCGCGCAGGGCCCCCGCGATGCGGTGGCAGCGCCGCACCAGCTCGCCCCGACGGATCGTCCGGGAGACCCCCTTACGGCTTTCGACGAGGGCGATGGCGTCGGGCCGGCCGGCCAGGCGCGTGGCGATGTCCGCGGCGGTCGTGGTCATGGGGCTCCCTGGAGGAAGTCACGGATGTGGTCGCCCAGTTCGGCCGTGGCGTCCTCCATCACGAAGTGCCCGGCGTCGGGGAAGCGGTGGATGACGGCGTGGGGACACCGGCGCGCCCACTCCTCCAGCAGGTCCGGAGTGAAGACGGGATCGCGCATGCCCCACCCGATGAGCAGGGGCAGGTCCGCCAGGCGGGCACCGGCGGGTTCGAGCAGCCGCCACGCGGGGTCCGCGGGGCCGCGGGGGATCGCGCGCACGGCGTCGGTGACCGCCCGGCGCTCCGCGCGGCGGGCGTGGGGCCGCAGGTAGGCCCGCCGCTCGGTCGGGAGCAGCGGGCGGTGGACTCCGGCCCGTACGGCGATGCGGGCGAACGCGTTGGTGGCGTGGACGAATTCGGCGACCGGCCGGTGGTCACGGATCCAGCGGAGGTAGAACGGCAGCCGGAAGCCGTCCGGGAAGGGGAAGGCCACGGTGTTGCAGACGACCAGCCGGGCCACGACCCCCGGGTTGCGCAGCGCCCAGGCGATACCGAGCGGGCCGCCCCAGTCGTGCAGGACGAACGTCCAGCCCCGCTCGGGCAGGCCCTCGTCCCGCACCAGGTGGCGGTGGAGGCTGTCCAGGCCTTCCAGCTGGGCCTCGTAGGGGTCGGGCACCCCGTCCGCCGGCCGCAGGTGCCGGGACAGCCCGAAGCCCGGCAGGTCGGGGGCCAGGCAGCGGGCGTGCGGGGAGAGCCGGTGCAGCAGCCTCCGCCAGACGTAGCTCCACGACGGGTTGCCGTGCAGGAACAGCACCGGCTGCCCGGAGCCGAGGTCGAGGTAGTGCTGTCCGGTGACCGGCACCCGCCGCCAGTGCCGGGGCGCGGGGTAGCCCGGCATCAGCCGTTCCAGTGCCGGGGCCTGCCCGGCTCGTACGGTCACCACCGGAGGAGCGCCAGACCGAAGCTGAAACCACTGGCCAGGCCGATCATCGCCACCAGGTCCCCGCTCTCGACGCGGTCGGCCTCGCGCGCCTTGACCAGTTGCAGGGGCAGGGAGGCCGCCGCGCAGTTCCCGTGCTCGGCCACCGCGGGCATGCACCGGTCCTCGGGGAGGGAGAAGGTGCCGATCACCTCGCGGTACTGCGGCATGGCGATCTGGTGGAAGGCGATGAAGGAGAAGGCGCCGGCCTGCGCCGCCCGGAGCTCCTCCCCGGCGGTGTCCAGGATCCGGGGGAGCACGTCGAGCGCGCTCTGCCGCAGGTCCCCGTTCAGGCGCAGGGTGGTGTGGTCGTCGTGGACGGAGAGGTGGTGCATGCTTCCGCCGCCGGCCACGGTGCAGGCTTCCCAGGCGGCGGAGTTGCTGACGAACCGCAGGGACAGGATGCCGGGGTCGTTGTCGCCCGCGGGGCCGGCGGTGAGCACCATCGCGGCACCGGCGTCGGAGGCGGTGTAGCCGGGCAGGGCCCGGAGCAGGTCCTCCCGGCCGGGGAGGTGCCAGCGGGTGGCCAGGGTGGAGGGTTCGCCGCAGGTGATGAGGACCGTGCGGTAGCGGCCGGTCTCGATGAACGACGCGGCCACCTCCATGCCGTTGAGGAAGCTGTTGCAGGCGTTCTTGACGTCGAACACCGGGCAGGCGGCCCTCAGTTTGGTGGCCACGAGGTGGGCGGTCGCGGGTTCGACCAGGTCCTGCGAGGTCGAGGCGAACAGCAGCAGGTCCACGTCGCCGATCTTCAGACCGGCTTCGTCGAGCGCGCTGCGGGCGGCCGCCACGGCGAGGTCGGAGGCGTTCTCCCCGTCCTCGTGGACATGGACCCCTCGCACGCCGGTGAGATCCTCCAGCAGACCGGGCGGCGGAGCGTAGCCACCCGTCTCGGTGATCTTGACGCGGATTTCGTCCAGGGTCCGGTAGCGGGACGGAAGATGAGCGGAAACGGCGGCGACACGGGCACGGATGGCTTCGGGCACCGCGTCACCGTAGCCAGCCGCCCGACCGGAATGACGATTACGTGACGCTCTCCATCCCAACGAGTGATTTGCACTGGATTTTCTGTCCCGTTGTCCCCTTCAATCCGCACGAGGGCCAGTAATCGGCGTGAAGGGGTGGGGACTCGGTGATGCAGCACCTTGAACGGGCCGTGGCGGTAGTGGGCGTGGGTTGCCGGCTCCCCGGAGGCATCACCGACCTGGACGGCCTGTGGTCCGTGCTGCGCGACGGGCGCGACATGGTCGGCGAGATGCCCGCCGACCGGCTGCCCAGGGACCGGACGGTCGACCCGGGGACGGTGCGGGCCGGCCGCAGCTACACCGCCGCCGGCGGCTTCCTCACCGACGTCGCCTCGTTCGACGCCGCCTACTTCGGCATGTCACCCGCGGAGGCCCGGCACATCGACCCCCAGCAGCGGCTGCTGCTGGAGATGGCCGCCGAGGCGCTGGACGACGCCGCCGTCCCCGCCGAGTCGCTGGCCGGGTCGGACACCTGCGTGTACGTGGGCGTCTCCGACCCCGGTTACGGCGTGAACCTGTCGATGATGCAGGACCACACGAGCCCGCACACCATGCCCGGCGCCACCCTGTCCATCACGGCGAACCGGATCTCGTACGCCTTCGACCTGCGCGGGCCGAGCATGGCCGTCGACACGGCCTGCTCCTCCGCCCTGGTCGCCCTGGACCGGGCCTGCCGCACCCTGCGCGAGGGCCCAGGCCGCGTCGCCCTGGCCGGCGGCGTCAACGTGCTGTCCAACCCCTACTCCTTCGCCGGGTTCTCCTACGCGGGCATGCTGTCGCGGCGTGGACGCTGCGCGGCGTTCTCCGCCGACGCCGACGGCTTCGTCCGCGCGGAGGGCGGCGCGGTGCTCGTCCTCAAGCGCCTCGAGGACGCGGTGGCGGACGGCGACCGCGTCCACGCCGTACTGGCCGCCACCGGCAACAACACCGACGGCCGCAGCACCGGCATGATCGTGCCCAGCGCCGAGACCCAGGAGGCGCTCCTGCGCACGGTCTACGCGGAGGCCGGGATCGACGCGGACGACCTGGTCTACGTCGAGGCCCACGGCACCGGCACCCAGGTCGGTGACCCGGCGGAGGCCGAGGCCATCGGCCGGGCGCTGGGCCGGCGCCGCCGCGGCGGCCCGCTGCCGATCGGCTCGGTGAAGTCGAACGTCGGCCACCTGGAGCCCGCCTCCGGAATGGCCGGCCTGCTCAAGGCGATCCTGGTGCTGCGCCACCGGCTGGTACCGGCGTCCCTGCACGCCCTTCCCCTCAACCCCCGGATCGACTTCGACGGCCTGGGACTGGCCCCCGCCGTCACCCCCGTCCCGCTGGACCCGGGGGAGAGGGCGGCCGTCGGAGTGAGCGCCTTCGGCTTCGGCGGGGCCAACGCCCACGCCGTCCTCACCCTGCCCCCCGCCGCCGCCCGGCGGACCGGCCCGAGCCCGGTGCCGGACGGGCGCCCGCTGCCGCTGGTCGTCTCCGCACGGTCGCCGAAAGCCCTGAAGCAGATGACCGCCCGCATGGCGGAGCGGCTGCGGGACACCGAGCCCGGGGAGTTCTACGACCTGGCCCACACCAGCACCGTACGGCGCACCGCGCACCCGCACCGTGCCGCCGTACTGGCCGCCGACCCGCGGGACGCCGCCCGGCAGCTGGACCGGCTGACGGCCGCGGAGCCCGCGCGCGGGGCCGTCGTGCGCACCGGCGAGCGGGACGGGACCGCGTTCGTGTACTCCGGCAACGCCTCCCAGTGGCCGGGCATGGCCGCCGACCTGCTGGAGGGCGAACCGGCCTTCCGCCGGGCCGTCGAGGAGGCCGACGCGGCCCTGGCACCCCACCTGGGCTGGTCGGTGACCAAGGAACTGACCCGCCCGTCCCCCCGGAAGTGGCGGCGCACGGAAGTGGCCCAGCCGGCCCTGTTCGCCGTACAGGTGGGCCTGACCGCGCTGCTCGCCTCGCACGGGGTGCGCCCGCGGGCGGTGGCCGGACACAGCGTCGGCGAGGTCGCCGCCGCCCACGCCGCCGGGGGCCTCACCCTCGAACAGGCGGCGCTGGTCATCGCCGAGCGCAGCCGCACCCAGGGCGCCACGGCCGGCCGGGGCCGGATGGCCGCCGTCGGCCTGCCCGAGGCACAGGCACGCGAGGAACTGCTCCGCCACGACGGGGCGTTGGAGATCGCCGGGATCAACAGCGACCGCGATGTCACCGTCGCCGGGGACGCCGACGCACTGACGGCCTGGGGCGCCGAACTGACCGGCCGCGGCGTCTTCTTCCGCGAACTGGACCTGGACTACGCCTTCCACAGCCGGGCCATGGACCCCATCGGGGAGCCGCTGCTCGACGCCCTCGACGGGCTCCAACCCGCCCCGGCCCGGATCCCGTTCGTCTCCACCGTCACCGGCACCCCGCTGAACGGGGCCGAACTCGACGCCGCGTACTGGTGGCGCAACGTCCGCGAGCCCGTCCGGTTCGCCGAGGCGGCCGGCCGGCTCGCCGCCGAACACGCCGGCGTCCTGGTCGAGATCGGCCCGCACCCGGTACTGCGCCCCTACCTGCGCCACACCGGCGCCACCTGCGTCCCCACCCTGCACCGCGACGGGGACGGCCGCCGCGAGACCGCGGCGGCCGTCGCCGCCGTACTCGCCGCCGACACCGCCACCGACTGGCGGCACCACTTCCCCCGCCCCGGCCGGGTGGTGGACCTGCCCGCCTACGCGTGGCAGCACGAACGGTACTGGCACGGCACCGCGCGGGACCTGGTCGCCCACACCAGTGGCAGCGGTCTGCTGGACCATCCGCTGGTGGGGGAGCGGATGCCCGCCCCGCACCCCGTGTGGCACGGCACCGTCGAGCCGCAACTGGTGCCCTGGCTGGGCGACCACAGGATCGGGGACGACGTCCTCATGCCGGCCGCCGCCTATGTGGAGATGGCCCTGAGCGCCGGCCGGCGGGCCCTGGACCGTCCGGTCGAGGTACGGCACCTGGAGATCGGCCGTCCGCTGTCCGTGCCGTGGCCGGACCCGACGCCGGTCGCCCTGCAGACCGCGGTCACCCCCGACGACGGCGCCCTGACCATCAGCGTCCGCGAGGAGCACGGCGGGGAGTGCCTGCCCGTCGTGCGCGCCCAGGTCCGCACCCTGCTCGGCACGGCACCGGCCCCGCTCGACGTCGACGCGCTGCGGGCACGCTGCGACCGCGGCGTCGACGGCCCGGACTTCTACCGCACCTGCCACGGCATCGGGCTGAACTGCGGGCCGGACTTCCAGCTCATCGACCGCATCGACGCCGGCGACGCAGAGGTGCTGGTCGGCTACCGGCTGGAGCACACCGCCGACGCCTACACCGCCCACCCGGTCCTGATCGACGCGCCGTTGCAGGCGACCGTGGCCCTCGCCGGGGCGGAGGCGGAGTCCGCCGCGTTCCTGCCGACCGTGTTCGGAGCCGTACGCGTGTGGCGCACCCCCGCGTCCACCGGCGTCGTGCACCTGCGCCGCCGCAGCCGCAGTGCCAACGAGATGTGCTGGGACATCACCTACGCCGACCCGGACGGCATGGTCACCGTCGAGATCGACGGCTGCCGCACCCGCCGCGGCCACATGATCGAGCGCACTCCGCTGACCGTCCAGCGCACCGTCCTGAGGGCCGCCCCCCACCGGGGGACCACTGCCGCGCCCTCCCCGCCTCCCGCACCCACCGACGTGGCGCGCGCCGCCGAGCCGCGCATCGCCGCCGCCCGCGCCGCCCTGGACGACAGCGGCCACCACCGGTTCACCGCCGCCGCCGAACAGGCGGGCGCCCACCGCTGGGCGGAGACGCTGCGCGGTCTCCTCACCGACCCCGCGGCCCCGTTCTCGATGGGCGACCTGGTGGCCGGAGGTCTGCAGCCCCGGCACCGGCGGCTCGCGCGGCTGATGCTGCCCCTGCTGGCCGAGCACGGCCTCGCCCGGCCGGCAGGGGAGACCTGGCGGCTGACCGGCGCGGAGATCCGGGCCGAGGCGCTGCTGCGCGGCCTGGTCGAGGACCATCCCGCTTACGGCGCCCGGACGCTGCTCCTCAACCGGCACCTGCGCCGGCTGCCCGACGTGGTGCGGGGACGCGCCGACGCGACGGAGCTCCTGCCGGCCGGGGACAGCGCCCACGAGCAGCTCCACGAGACGGACCCGGCCCACCGCTTCACCCACCGTGCCGTGCAGGCACTGCTCACCGACCTCGTCGCCCGCCGGCCCGCCGACCGTCCGCTGCGCGTCCTGGAATTCGGCGCGACCACCACCGCCCTGACGGCCGCGGTCCTCCCCGTACTGCCGGCCGACCGGACCCGCTACACCTGCACGGCCGCCACCGGCAGTGTGCTCACCCGCGTCGAACACCGTTTCCCCGCCCACGACTTCGTCGACCGCCGCGTCCTGGACCCGGACACCGACCTGATCGCCCAGGGCCTGCCCCCGGGCGGCTTCGACCTCGTCCTCGCGGGCGACGCCCTGCACGCCACCACCGACCTCGCCGCGACCCTGCGCCGACTGCACACCGTACTGGCCCCCGACGGACACCTGGTGGCCACCGAACCGCACCACGCCCCGCTCCAGGCCCTGCTGTCCGGCACGCTGAACGACTTCTGGGAACGCGGCGACCACACCCTGCGCCCGGTGTCCCGCATCCTCCCCCGCGACCAGTGGGCACCGCTGCTGCGACAGTGCGGCTTCTCCGACGTGACGCAGACCGGGCCCGAGGACCGTTCCGTCCTCCTCGCCGCGGCGGGCCCGAACCCCGCGCCGGACACCGAAGCGCCGCGAGCGGTCCCCGGAGCCTCCTGGGTGATCGCCGTCGAGGACGACACCGAGACGCCGACCGCGCGGGCCCTGGCCGACCGCCTCGGGAAGGCCACCGTCCTCACCGCACCGGACGGGGCCGCCGCCTGGAGCGCGGTCCTGCCCACGGACTCCGGTCCGCACGTCGTCCTGCTGCTCGCCGAGCCCGGCCCGCACGACACCGTCGTCACGCGGACCACCCGCCGTGCGGCCCTCCTGCGCTCCCTGGCCGCCGCCTGTGAGGGCCTCAGCGGCCGCACCGGCCCCCGGGTATGGCTCGTCACGCGCCCGACCGGCCTCTTCCCCGCCCCGGAGCAGCCGTCCCACCCGGTCGACGCCGCCGTCTGGGCGGCCTGCCGCACCCTCGCCAACGAGCGTCCCGACCTGTCCCTGCGACGCCTGTCCTGCCACCGCACCGGTGACGCCGGCACCGACGCCCGCCGCCTGGCCGGCGAACTCCTCGCCCCCGTCGCCGACGACCCGGCCGCACAGGAGGACGAGATCGTCCTGACCGCCCGGGGCCGGTTCGTCCCCCGGCAGGTCCAGCACCCGGCGGACGAACCACCCTCCGTCCCCGCCGGCACGCCGTACGTCCTGGAAGCCCGCGAACCCGGCCTGCGCCGACGGCTGATCTGGCGGCAGACCGACCTCCCCGCCCCCGGACCGGGCGAGGTGGCCCTGGAGATGCGGGCCGTGGCCCTCAACTACCGCGACCCCATGCGGGCCAACGGCCTGCTGCCGCCCGAGGCGGTGGAGAACAGCCCGATCGGCCGCGGACTGGGCACCGACGGCGCGGGCATCGTACGCGCCGTGGGGGAGGGGGTGCGGGGCCTGGAGCCGGGCGACCGGGTCTGCGGCCTCGTGCCCGCCGCCCTCGCCTCCCACGCGACGACCCCCGCCACCGCCGTCCTCCGCATCCCCGACGGGATGGGCTTCGCGGAGGCGGCGACCTTCCCCGTCGCCTTCCTGACCGTCCACCAGACCCTGGTCAACCAGGCCCGCCTCGACGCCGGGGAGACCGTGCTGGTACACGGCGGAGCCGGAGCGGTGGGCCTGGCCGTCCTGCAGTGCGCCCGCCGGCAGGGCGCCCGCGTCATCGCCACCGCCGGCACGGAGACCAAACGGGACCTGCTGCGCACCCTCGGAGTCGAGCACGTACTCGACTCCCGCAGTCTGGACTTCGTCCCCCGGGTGCGGGAGCTGACCGGCGGCCGGGGGGTGGACGTCGTGGTGAACAGCCTCAGCGGCGAGGCCATCGCCCAGGGCCTCGACCTGCTGCGCCCCAACGGCCGCTTCGTCGAGCTCGGGAAGAGGGACATCTTCCTCAACAATCCGATCACCCTGCGCCCCTTCCACCGCAGTCTCACGTTCATCGGCTTCAACCTCGACGCCGTCATCGACTCCCCGGAACTGGGCTCCCGCCTCCTCGCGGACTTCGAGGCGGAGGCCGCGTCCGGCACCTACCGGCCCCTGCCCCACACGGCCTACCCCGCCGCCCGCGTCGACGAGGCCTTCCACCTCCTGCAGCACTCCCGGCACACCGGCAAGGTCGTCGTCACCTTCGACCCCCTGGACGAACCCGTCCCCGTCGAACCCGCACCCGGCACCCTCCGCCTCGACGGCGAGGGCACCTACCTGATCACCGGCGGACTGAGCGGGCTCGGCGCCGCCACCGCCCGCCTGCTCGCCGACCGCGGGGCCCGGCACCTGGCCCTGCTCTCCCGCGGCGGGCCCGACGCCCCCGGGGCGCCCGCCCTGCTCCGGGAACTCACCGACCGCGGTGTGCGGGCCACCGCCCACGCCGCCGACGTCACCGAGGAGGCCGCGCTGCGCCGGGTCCTCGACGCCGTGGACGCCACCGGACACCCCCTGCGCGGCATCGTGCACGCGGCGATGCACATGGACGACGCGGTACTGGCCGACCTCACCGACGACCGGTTCGCCGCCGTACTGGCGCCCAAGGCGGCGGGCGCGGCCCTGCTCGACCGCCTCACCGCCGACCGCGACCTGGACCTGTTCCTCACCTACTCGTCCGTCTCCGCCGGTATCGGAAACCCGGGACAGTCCGCCTACGCGGCGGCCAACGCCTATCTGGAAGCCCTCACCCGGGCCCGGCGCGGCGCCGGCCGGACGGCTACGGCACTGGCCTGGGGGCCGATCGGTGAAACCGGCTATGTCGCCCGCAACGGCATGGAGGCCGCCATGGCCGGACGCGGCCTCGAACTGCTCACCCCCGCCGAGGTCCTGACCACCGCCGACCGTCTCCTGGCCGCCGGCACCGATGTCGCCGGAGCGGGCCGCTACCGCTGGGGGACCGCGCGCCATCTGCTGCCCGCCCTGGCCACCCCCCGGTTCGCCCCACTGGCCCCGGCGTCCTCCGCGGCCTCCCCGGACGCCCGCAACGAGCTCCTGAGCACGCTGGCGGACCTCCCGGCGGACGAGGCGGTGCGCAAGATCACCGACACGGTCACCCGGCTCCTCGCCGGTGTCCTGCAGACCGATCCGGCCGACCTCGACCCCACGTTCAACGTCACCGACTTCGGCCTGGACTCGCTGCTGGGGATGCAGTTCCTGGTGCAGGCGCGGGATCTGTTCGACATCCGCCTCGGACCGGCCGACCTGGCCACCGGACGCACCCTGGCCCACTTCGCCCGCCTGATCCACCAGCGCCTGGACCTGAACGCCGACACGTAGCGGGCGTCGGGCGGGGCCCGGGGCCCCGGGGCCCCCCCCCCCCCCCCGCCGCCCCCCCCCCCCCCGCGCCCCCCGCCCCCCCGCCCGGGGGGGGGGGGCGGCCGCCCCCCGCCCCCGCGCCCCCCCGCCCCCCCCCCCCCCCCCCCCCGCGCCCGGGGCGCTCACCCTGCGGCGCGGTTCCCGGCCGGCCGTGACGACCAGGTCCGGCCGGCCTCCCGCCCCGGCCACCAGCGCGACCATGCGGTCGTCGCCCCTGCCCGGGGCGGACTCCACGCGGACCCCGGGCACCGGCTCCACGCCGCGTGCCGCACCCTCGACCACCAGGACGGCCTCCACCGGACCGGGCCGGCCGGGCAGGCCGTCCGCGGCCGGCCGGTCGCGCAGGCGCTCCGCGGCGCCCCGGTGGTCCCGCCACCAGCCGTCGGGCACCGACCCGACGGCATGCGCGGCGTCGACGCCCGGCCCGGGGCCGCGCCGGGGAGGTCCGTAGCCGGGAGAGGTGATCGACCGGCCTGCCGGACCGGCCCCGTACGTCCCGCCCCGACGCGGCACGGGGGCCGGCTGTTCCTCAGGCGTCAGCCGGTCTTCTTGGCGTCCTTGAGCAGTTCCGCCGGGATCTCGGTGTCGTCGCGGACCGCCGTCCACAGCTTGTCCGCCTTCGACTCGACGGCGACCACCCGGTTCGGGTCGGCCTTGTCGTACGTGACCGGCAGCATGATCGTCTGCATGCCCTCGGCGTCGATGCCCTTGACGCTCTGGGCGAAGTCGGCGAGGGCGGTCAGCGACGCGAGTTCCTTGTCGGTGGTGAGCGCGCCGGTCGCGGACCGGGCGATGGAGTAGGCCTTGGCGGGGCTGGTCAGCAGGTTTTGCTTCTGCACCTCGCCGATCAGCGCCTTGAGGAACTTCTGCTGGAGTTCGATACGGCCCAGGTCGCTGCCGTCGCCGTAACCGTGCCGGGTGCGGACGAACTGCAGGGACTGGTCCCCGTCCAGGCGGTGCGTGCCCGTCCCCAGCCGCAACTGGTCGTTGTCGATCGGCTTGTCCAGCGTCACGGTGACGCCACCGACCTCGTCCACGATCTGCTTGAAACCGGAGAAGTCCAGCTCCACCAGGTGGTCGATGCGGACGTCGCTCATCGACTCGACGGTCTTCGCGGTGCAGGCCGGCCCACCGAGGGAGTAGACCGCGTTGAACATCACACGCTTCGCCTCCGGCAGCACCTTGCCGCTCTTCGTGGTGCACTCGGGCCGGGTCACCAGGGTGTCGCGCGGGATGCTCACCGCGACCGCCTCGGTGTGGCCCTTGGCTATGTGCACCAGCAACGTGGTGTCCGACCGCTGCCCGCTCACGTCCCCGCCGGCCAGGTCGCCGTTGTCACCGGCCCGCGAGTCGGAGCCGAGCACCAGCAGGTTCAGCGCGTCGCCCGCCGCGGCCTTCTTCGCGGGGCGGGCGGAGTCGTCGCCGAGGGCCTTGTCGAGGTCGACGGCATTGTCCTTGAGCTTGGAGTCCAGGGACGAGTAGAGCCAGTAGGCGGTGCCGCCGAGCGCGAGGACGAGCGCGAGCAGGGAGAAGAGCACGATCCGGCCGGTACGGCGCTTCTTCTTCTGCGCTCTGCGGCTGCCCCGTTTGCCGGGCGGGGCTTGGCTGGCGGGCGGCACAGGGGTGCTCAGGTCGTGGCTCACGGCGGGTCCTCGCAACTCGTGCCCAAAGGGCAAGGGCAGCAGGCCGCTCCCGTGAGGGGCCGGGTCGGTGCTGCTCGGCTGACGCTTGGTTGGCATTGAACTATAGACAGGTGGTCGAAAACTCATTTGAGCGATGTGCCCGGTTGTGCGCCCCGGCGAGTACGCCGGACCGCCCCGTCCCAGGTGGCTCCGGCCGCTCCCGGAGCCGCTCCGGTGGCCGTGACCCGAGGCTCGTGCGACGCGGACGGGGCAACGGGACGCCTGTTCGGACGTGCTTATGATGTGGCGAATTCTGGAGTCATCCGTGGGCACCGGGGCCTGGCGTGGGAAGGGACGGCACACATGCGCGGCAGAGGTGCGCAGGCGGTGGACCGGGGATCCCGGTCCGGTGCCGAGGCCGAGGCGCGGCCCCAGCGGGCGTCCGTGACGGCGGTGGCCACGGGGTCGTGGCTGCTGCGCGGGAACGACGACCGCCTCGCCGTGTACGCGCTCGTCGAAGGCGGTGTGCACCGCTGGACGGAGACCGCGGCCGGCAGCGGGCGCTGGAGCGGGCCGGACTTCTTCCCCGCTGAGGGGCTGACCGGTCTCGCCGTCGCCCAAGGGGCCAATCGCTACGCGCACTTCCTCGGGCGCAGGGAGAAGCGGACGGGCGGGGACGCGCCGAAGGTCGACCTGCTCTACGCCGTGCAGTACCAGTCGGGCCGGACGCTGGGGGACTGGCGTTCCCTGGGCAACCCGTACCGCGACCCCAGGGACGCCGCGACGCTCGGCGTGCCGACCGCCGCCGTCGACGGACAGGGCACGGTCCACGTCTTCGTCTCCGGCGGCCCCGGCGGGGTCATGCTGCGGCGCGAATCCAAGAGCGGGGCGTGGGAGGCCTGGAAGGACCTGCGCGGCGGTGCCGTCGCCGGCGGGCCGGCCGCCGCCGCGAACTCCGCCGGACTGGTCGAACTCCTCGCGCCGGGCAACCGGTCGGTCATGCACTGGGTGCAGACGGAGCCCGGAGCCGACCTGCGCCGGGTGCAGGACCTCTCGCCCGCTCCGGTACCCGGCTCGGCCGCGCTCCTCGAGACCGCCCCCGGCGTGTTCACCGCGTACTGGTCCGAGCAGAGCGGGACGGGCGTCTACGCGCAGCGGCCCGGCGAGTGGGCCTTCCCCGTCGGCGGGGCCCCGGGCGAGGGACCCCACGCCACGCTCCGCGCCACCGTCGACGGCTACGACTGCACGGTCCTGGCCCACCAGGGGCGTACGGGAACAGCCGTGATCGGCGTCTGCGGCACCGGCGGGGAGTCCGGTGGACTGTGGTGGTCCGACACGGGGGTGACCTGTGTCGGCACTCCGGCGCTGGCGCTGGACGGACGGGGCCGGGTCGTCGTGGCGGCGGTCGCCGCGGACGGCACCGTCCTGGTGAACCGGCAGCGTCCGGAACCCGGGCTCACCCTGTCCGACTGGGACCGCCTGCCGAACGACTGAGCCGGCCCGCTCCGTCCCGGGCCGACGAGGCCAGACAACTTACGGCGCGTCAATACACCAGATCATGCTGAAAATCTAGAGCTTCAAATGGTTGTACGGCTCATCAGTGATGATTGTCACGCGTCACAAGGTGTTCATAGGTTGTCTCGACCTGGACTTTTAGGAAACCATCATGTGAAAGTTTGGTGGTTCGCCGTTATGCGGTGATCACAGTTGAATCGGGGCGACGGGTCCCGCGTCTGGTGATGCGAGCTTTTTCCACGCCAAGGTCCACACAGCGGGGTGTGCGACGTCCTTGGAGGGCAGAGCTGCTGGGTATGGATGGTGGATGCCTCGTGGGTGGCTCGGACAACCCTGAAGCCGGAGCGCTGGTCTCGGCGTACCGGTCCGCGGTCCCGACCGGCGCGAGGCAGCGCATCGTCCGCGGGGTGCCGACCCCGGTCCGAAAGGTCGTGAAGTCCTCGCTGACCGCCGCCGACTCCGTGCGCTCCGCCGCGGTGGTCTGGGCGATGGGGGGCAAGCGAAAGACGCCCCGGCACAGCAGCGCCTACGGCCAGCGGGTCGTCCGCGTCGGCCGCCGCCACATGCGTGCGCTGCTGGTCGAGGGGGCGACGGACTGGGCGGCCCGCGCCCGCAACCTGAACATCGTGGTCTCCGTTCTGGAGGCGGCGGGCGTCGACTACTTCTGCGTGCGGGGCACGAACAGCGGGCTGCCCGCGGTCGCCGTCCCCGCCGCGTCCCGCCCGCTGGTCGAGGAACTGCTCCAGCTGGCCTTCGAGCAGGCCCCGGGCTATGTGGGACCCACCGGCGGCGGCGAGGCCCGCATGGAGCCCGGCGACGACGAGCGGTCGTGGCGGCAGCTGCGCAAGCACAAGGTGCTGCGGGTCGCGTGGTACGTGTGCGACCCCACCCAGCAGCTGGTCTTCGGCGCGGCCACCGGATGTGACCTCGAGATGTGGACGGAGCGGGACGGGGAGCTGCGGGCTCCGCGCCCCAACCGGGTCATCGACGCGGTGTCGGCGAGCGCTCCGCGCAAGTCGGCGCCGCAGAGCCTCTTCAGCCCCATACCTCCCGCTTACCACACGGGGAGCGCCAGGACCCTGGCCGAGTTCGCCGTGCCTCTCCCCGAGGACCACCAGTTCCCCATCGACGTCGTCTACACCTGGGTCGACGACTCCGACCCGGTCTGGCGTGCGTCGCGCGACCGTGTGCGCCAGGGGTTCTCCGCGGACGGACTGCACGAGCAGGCGGCGAACGACTCGCGGTACACCAGCCGTGACGAACTGCGTTACTCGCTGCGGTCGCTCCACCAGAACGCCCCCTGGGTGCGCAACATCTACCTCGTGACGGCCGGTCAGGTCCCCTCCTGGCTGCAGGCGCAGCACGCGAACCTCCGGGTGGTGGACCACCGGGAGATCTTCTCCGACGCCTCCGCCCTGCCGACGTTCAACTCGCATGCCATCGAGAGCCAGCTGCACCACATTCCGGGACTCTCGGAATGCTTCCTCTACCTGAACGACGACGTGTTCTTCGGCCGGCCGGTGACGCCCGCGCATTTCTTCCACCCGAACGGCATCACCAAGTTCTTCACCTCGCCCGCGCTGATACCGGGCGGCGTCGTCTCCTCGACCGATCTTCCGGTCAACGCCGCGGGCAAGAACAGCCGATGGCTCATCGCGCAGAAATTCGGTACCGCCATATCCCAGAAGATGAAGCACACGCCGCATGCGCTCCGCAGGAGTGTGCTGCAGGAAATCGAGGAGACCTTCGCGGAGCAGCACGCCACCACCCAGCATTCACGTTTCCGTTCTCCCGGGGACGTGCCGATCGTCTCGTCGCTGCACCACTACTTCGCATACCACTCCGCCCGGGCCACGGTGGGGGACATCCAGTACCGGTACATCGACCTCTCGGCCGATCTGGCCGAGCGGCGCCTGAACACGCTCCTCGCCAACCGGAACATGGACACCTTCTGCCTCAACGACACGGTGGAGTCGGCTGACCCGGAAGCGCAGCGGGATATGCTGAAACGTTTCCTTGAGACGTATTTCCCGGTGCCCAGTCCTTATGAAGTCGCAGAATACGAGAATGCCCTCGAGCCTGCGAGTGAGTTCCGGCGCACATGAATTCCTATGACATCACGCTGGTCGTGCCGGTCTACAACGTGGAGCAGTACCTCCAGGAGTGCCTGGACTCCATCGAGGCGCAGACGGTGTTCGAGCGCTGCGAGGTCGTGCTCGTCGACAACGGCAGTACGGACGGCTCCTACCGCCTCTGCGCGGAGTTCGCCCGCCGGCACGCCAACGCCACGGTGCTGGTGCGCCACGGCGGCGGCGCCGGAGCGGCCCGCAACCTCGGCATGGACCGGGCGACCGGTCCGCGCATCACGTTCTGCGACTCCGACGACGTGCTTCCGCCCACCGCGCTCGAACGCATGCTGGACGCCTCCCTGGCCACGGGTGCCCAGGTCGTGGTGGGAGCGATGGAGACGTTCCCCAAGCCGACCAACTGGGCCTGGAAGGACCACTTCGGAAAGGGCGACCGGACGTTCGGCAGCCTCGCCGAGATGCCCGAACTGGTGCACAGCGCGAGCGCCTGCAACAAGCTCTTCGACCTTTCCTACCTGCGCTCCCACGGCATCCGCTTCGCGGAAGGCGTCCACTTCGAGGACGCCTACGTCGGCGTCTCCGCGCTCGTTCTCGCCACCCGGCTCGCCCTGGTCGACGCGTGTGTCTACCGGTACCGCAAGCGCGCCGCGGGGAACTCGACCATGGACGCGATCTGGACGCGGCGGCAGAACTACTGGGACCACCTCCAGCTCGTGGAGTACCTGCACCGGCTGGGCGCGGGCCTCCCGGAGGACTCGAAGGCGGTGCTCGACCTCTTCCTGGTACGGAGCTACCAGGGCTTCGCGCTCCGGGCACCCGACCTCTTCCAGGGGGCGGAGCTGGAGGACATCTACTCGCGGTGCCGCGCGGTCTACTGGGACGTCTCGCCCGACGTGATCGTCAGGGCCACCGCCGACGCCCGCCATCGCGTGGCCTATCTCGCCTTCCTCACCGGGGACTTCGGCCTGTTCGCGGACCGGGCGGCCAGGCTGCACAAGCTCTCCGTGCGCGACGGCCGCCCGTACCTCACCGGCGAACTGCCGGACCAGCTCGCCCTGTTGGCGCAGGCCACGCCCTTCACCGCCCATCTGGAGCACGTCCGCCGGGTGCCGGGAACCGGGACGTTGCGGCTCTCCGGACGGTTCGAGGTCAGCGGCATGCCCATGGTCCGGCCCCTGGCGGCCCACCTCGGCCTGCGCGTCCGGGGGAGCCGCCTCAGCGTCCCCGCCACGCAGGTCCGCCGGCGGGACCTGAAGAACACGCGGTCCGACACGGAGTGGGGCGGCTTCACGGCCGAGCTGCCCCTCGACGCCCTGCGGAAGGGTGTCCACGACCTCGAATTCGTCATCGACTCCGAGGGCGGCCAGGCGGCCACCCCGTGCCTGGTCGCCGCGGGCTACCTGCGCGGGGCGCGCGTCGTCGAGCACGGCGGGACACGGGTGGTGCCGCACTGGAAGGGGAAGAACCGGGCGATCCTGATGGTCTCCGGCACGGCGCGCCGGCTCGGCGGCCGCGGCGTCCTGAGCAGTCTCCTCGCCAAGGACGCCAAGCATGTGCTGCGCCGTCGGCCGTTCTGGAAGCAGCGCCTGATACGCCTGTTCACGAAGCCGCTGAAGCCCCTGTTCCTCGGCCGGGACATCTGGCTGTTCGGAGAGCGGGGCGACACCGCGCAGGACAACGGCTGGCACCTGTTCCGGCACGCGCGCACCGCCGGGAAGCGGCGCGGGGCGTACTACGTCATCCGGGCCGGCAGCCCCGACCGGGCCCACCTGGCGGGGCTCGGGCATGTCGTCGCGCACAGCTCCTGGAAGCACAAGCTGCTGATGCTGCACGCCTCCGCGCTGGTCAACGCCTACGACATCGACACCTACATGCTGCCCGACGGCTGGGACCGGACCCGCTATCTCAAGCACCTGAACTGGCGCGTGGGCGCCCGCCGGGTCTTCCTGCAGCACGGTGTGACGGACAAGGACGTCAGCAAGGGCCTGCACCGCAACCGCACGGGCGTCGACCTCATCCTCGCGGTGAGCCGGCACGAGGGGCGGTTCCTGTCGGAGGAACTCGGCTACGAGGGGCAGGTGGGGGTCGTCGGCTTCCCCCGCTTCGACGCGCTGGTCCCCGGGCGCGGCGGGCGCACCATCCTTTTCATGCCGACGTGGCGCGCCTATCTGACCGTCGCCTCGTACAGCCGCGACGGCGGCGGGCGCGAGGCGCGCGAGGCCATGCGCGACCGGTTCCTCGCCTCCAGCTACCGGGATTTCATGGTCCGCTTCCTGAACGACCCGGAGCTGCTGGCCGCCCTGGACCGGTACGACTACACACTGCAGTTCCTGCCGCACTACGAAATGCGCGCGATGGCCGGGGAGATGGTGCCGGACCGCGACCGGATCCGGATCATCGACCAGAACGAGGTCAGTGTGCAGGAGGCCATGCGGCGCTGCGATCTCTTCGTGACGGACTGGTCGTCCACCGCCTTCGACGTCGCTTACCTCGGAACCCCCTTGGTCTACGCGCAGTTCGATGCCGAGGAGTACTGGGACGGGCATTACCAGAAGGGCTATTTCGATGCCCGCCGGGACGGATTCGGACCGGTCGGTGAAACCGTCGGGGAAGTCGTGGGCGAAGTCGTCCGCTACCTGAGGGGAGGGTGTGAGAGGGAGCCCGAGTATCTGCGACGGGTGGAGAGGTTCTTCGAATACCGGGACCAGCAGAACAACGTGAGGGCGTCCGAAGCGATCGATCGTCTCGTTCGGGGGTCGAATCATTGATGTGGTGTGCCAGGAGGAAGTATGTCCCAAGCCAACCGTGACGTGACGGTCGTCGTTCCGTTCCGCGATGTCCAGAGTTTCTTCGCGGAGTTCCTGGACTCGGTGGCCGCGCAGACGGCTTTCGCGCGTGCCCATGTGATCCTCGTCGACAACGGCAGCAGTGACCAATCGGTGATGATCGCCGGTGAGTTCGCCGGCCTGCACCCCAACGTCGACCTGGTCTCACAGCCCCAGGGCCGGGCCGGCGACGCGCGCAACATGGGCATGGACATGGCCACGACGCCGTACATCGTCTTCTGGGACGCCGACGACATCGTGCCCGAGCGGTCCCTGGAAGTGCTCCGGAACACCATCGTCAAAACCAGGGCGACGGTTGTCGTGGGCCGTGAGAAGCATGTCCCGAAGCCGGTCAAGGCGCCGTGGCACAAATACTTCGGCAAGAACGTCAAGACGGTGGGCAGCGTCGCCGACATCCCCGACCTGATCCACTCGGCGTCCTGCTGGAACAAGATCTTCGACCTCGACCTGCTGCGCTCCCAGGGCATCCGGTTCGGAACCGGCACGGCGTTCGAGGACGCCTACGTCTCGCTCCCCGCGCTGCTGCTGTCCGAGCGCATCGCGCTGGTCGACGCTCCCGTCTACGAGTACCGCAGGCGCGGTGACGGCACCTCCGTCATGGACACCATCTGGGACCTCCCGCAGAACTATGCCGACCAGCTGATGATGCTGGAGTACCTGGCGGGCATGCGTCAGGGACTCACGCCGTACCAGCAGGAGACGCTGGAGCGGTTCCTCATCCGCAGCATGCAGGGCTTCCTGCTGAGGGCGCCGCGGGTCTTCGGCGAATCCGACTGCCGGAAGCTCTTCGAGCGCTGCCGCACGCTCTACTGGGGAATCACCTCGGAACAGTTCGCCCGCAGCACGAACGACACCAGGCACCGGCTCCCCTATCTCGCGCTGCACTTCGCGGACTTCGACCTCTTCTACCGTCCGGCCTCCGTCCTCGGCTCGGTCTTCGGCCGGGAGGGGGACCTCTACGTCGACTATCCGGGGACGTCCTGGGGGCTGCCGCTCACGAAGGTCACGTCCGTTCCGGCCCGGATCGAGGGAGTCTCCACGGGCGAGGGCGGGACGACGGTGCTCCACGGCCGCTTCTCGGTCAACGGGTTCCCCGACGAACTGCTGGCCAAGCTCGAACTGCAGGTCTGGTTCGAACGGAGCGGCAAGACCCTTCCGGCGGTGAACCACGGGCAGGCCCACGACGGGCCGGGCCAGGAGGGAGGCGTCTTCAGCGTCACCGTCGACCCCCGGGAGTTCCCGGCCGGCTCCTTCCCCGTGCGTCTGGTGCTGTGCACCCGGGGCAGGGACGTCTCGCGCCCCTGCGCCGTCTCCCCGGCCCTGTCCCAGCAGCCGCCCGTAAGCGGGCTCCACGGTTTCGCGCGCATCACCGCCGACGGCGGGAACGCCCAACTCGTCATCGAGTCCGCCCAGCACTGATCAGGGTCCGCTCCAGAAATGGGGTATTCGCCAGAAAACAGGAGTCATACGTGTTCGACCCCCTCTATGACGTCGCCGTCGTCGTCCCCATCTTCAACGTGGAGAGATATCTCCAGGAATGTCTGGACTCGCTGGCCCGCCAGACGATATTCGAGCGCTGCCAGGTGATCCTGGTCGACAACGGCAGCAGCGACAGCTCACCCGCGATCGCCGCGGAATTCGCCGCACGGCATCAGAACGTATGGGCGTTCGTGCATCCCGAGGGAAAGGCCGGCGGGGCCAGGAACGCGGGAATGGACCTGGTCAGCGCCCGCTACATCACGTTCTGCGACTCCGACGACGTCCTGCCCGAAGATGCCCTGGAGACCATGTGGCGGACCGCGGTCAAGGAGCGCGTGCCGCTCACCATCGGACGGATGGAGACGTTCCCGGAGGAGACCAGCTGGCCCTGGCTCCGCTACTTCGGGACACAGGTCCAGGTGCATCCCGGAATCGAGAACATTCCGGAGATGATCCACGGCGGAAGCGCCTGCCACAAGCTCTTCGACGTCGAGTTCATCCGCGCCAACAACATCCGGTTCCGCGAAGGCGTGCACTTCGAGGACGCGTTCTTCTCGGTCCCCGCCATGCTGCTCGCGGACCGCATCGCGATGGTGCCGAGCACGGTCTACCGGTACCGCAAGCGCGCCGCCGAGGACTCCACGATGGACAAGCTGTGGGAGCGCACGGCGAACTACTGGGACCACCTCCTGCTGGAGGAGTACCTGATGACGCTCCGCCCCCGCCTCTCCGGCCACCGGCAGGAGGTCCTCAACCGGTTCCTGGTGCGCAGCTACCAGGGTTTCGCCCTGCGCGCGCCGCAGGTCCTGCCCGAGGACGAACTGTTCCGGCTCTTCGAGCGGGCCCGCGCCGTCTACACGCAGATGACGCCCGACGCGGTCCTGGCCTCCACCCACGACACCCGCCACCGGGTGCCGTTCCTGGCGATGTACATGAACTGGTACGAGCTCTTCGCGCGCCCGGAGCAGGCGGTCAGTGGTGTGTACGGGCGAGGCGGAGACCTCTACCTCGATGTCGCGGTGCCGAGCGCGCTGCTCCCGCTGACGAAGGTCTCCTCCACCAGCGTGCACGTGGAACGGATCCAGGCGGACGCCGAGTCCGGAGGGGTCGTCGTGGCCGGCCGGTTCGTGCTCAACGGACTCCCGATGAGCCGGCCCATGCGCAACAGCCTGCAGCTGTGGGTGGAGAAGAGCGGTCAGATGGTGCCCGCACGGCAGGTGTGGCGCAGTGACCTGCTGGCGACGCGCGACGATCTCGCCTGGGGCGGATTCGAGGCGGTCGTCCCCGTCGGCACCGTCAAGGACGGCGAGTTCCCGCTGAAGCTGGTGTTCTGCACCTCCGGCCGTGATGTCTCGCGCCCGTGCATGACGACCACCGCGATGCTGCGCAGCGCCCGTCCCATGAAAGTCGCGGACCATTGGGTCCTTCCGCTGTCGAAGGGCAAGGACAACGCCGTACTGGTCGTCCGGGAGGCGCAGGGCAAGGGCGGCGACAAGGCCTGGGAGGAGTTCCTCGAGGGCCTGGACCAGGAGCAGAAGAAGCGCAAGGCGCCGTTCTGGCGGGCCCGCGCCATCCGGCGGGCCACGCTCAGGTTCTTCCGCCGCAAGGAGATCTGGCTGATCGGCGAGCGCAAGGACACCGCGCAGGACAACAGCCTGCACCTGTTCACGTATCTGCGTAAGCACGAGCGCCGCCGCAAGGCCTACTACATCATCGAGAAGGGCAGCGCGGACCGGGCCAAGCTGAAGCGCCTGGGGAACGTGGTGGCGCACAGCTCCTGGAAGCACAAGCTGCTCATGCTGCACGCGTCGCTGCTCATCAACGCCTACGACATCGACTCGTACATGCTCCCCGACGGCTGGGACCGCACCAAGTACCTCAAGCACCTCAACTGGCGCATCGGGGCCCGGCGGGTCTTCCTCCAGCACGGGGTCACCGACGAGGACGGCAGCAAGGCCCTGCACCGCAACCGGACCGGTGTGGACCTGGTGTTCGCGACCAGCGACCGGGAGGCCCAGTACTTCTCCGAGCACATGCACTACGGGGACCAGGCCAAGGCGCTGGGCTTCCCGCGCTTCGACGCGCTGCAGCCGGACCGCGGCCGACGGCGTGTCCTGCTGATGCCCACCTGGCGCAAGTACCTGACGATCCCCTCGTACCTCCAGGGGGACGGTGCCGACCAGGAGGCGGTCGACGAGATCTTCCGGGAGTCGACGTACCGGGAGTTCATGGTGCAGCTGCTGAGTCACCCGAAGCTGATGGAGGCGCTGGAGTACTACGACTACGTGCTCGACTTCCTTCCGCACTACGAGATGCGGAACATGGTCGACGGGGTCGTACCGGACCACCCCCGAGTGCAGCGCCTGGACCAGACCAAGGTCAGCGTTCAGACGGCCCTGCGCCAGTGCGACCTGTTCATCACGGACTGGTCCTCGGTCCACTTCGACATGGCCTACCTCGGCACGCCGCTCGTCTACGCCCGCTTCGACCCGGACGAGTACTGGGCGAAGCACGCCAGGAAGGGGTACTTCGAGGCGGCGCACGACGGGTTCGGACCGGTGTGCGGCAATGTCGAGGAAGTGGTGACCGAGGTGATCCGCTACCTCGGCAACGGGTGCAGGCGCGAGCCGGAGTACGACTACCGGGCGCGCGCGTTCTTCGCCTTCGAGGACCGCGACAACTGCGCCCGCGCGACGACCGCGATCGCGGAACTCGCGGCATCGGAGGTGTAGGGCCCGCCTCGACTCCGGCCGGGCGGCAAGCGGTGCACGCGGCAGCACGCGACGCTTCACGCCGCCCCGCCGGATCCCGGCTCCGGTCACGGTTTCGTCGGCTCCGAGGCCGGATTCACGGGCGTACCGTCCGCGGTCCCACGCAGGTCGCCCCCAACGCGCCGACCCTGCGGCGGAGTTCCCGGTCGGCGGTGACCACGACCACGGGCTGCTCCGCCCGCTCCACCAGGGCCACGATGTGATCGTCCCCGCTGCCGGCCGCCGGCTCGACCCGCACGCCGGGGACGGACACCACGCCCCGAGCCGCCCCCTCGACCACCAGGACCACATCGGCACCGGTGCGTTCGGCATGGTCCACCAGCAGGTCGCGCAGCCGTTCGGCCGCACCCCGCCGGTCCCGCCACCAGCCGTCCGGCACGGATCCGACGACGTTGGCCCCGTCGACCACCAGCAGTTCCTTCATACGGACCAGGGTCGCATGCGATGCGCGACGGCGACGGCGGTCGCAGCGGTCCGACCAGAAGAGGCGCGGGGGACCACGTGACCGGCCACAGCCGATCCGCGGTCGCCCCACGCCTCTCAGGCATTCTGGGCAGAGCGCCTACGCGGGCACGCTCGCCGCCCCCGCCTCCAGGAACCGCTTCCCGTTCACCCGCTCGGAGACGCCCTCGCGGTCCAGGTACGGCGTGATGCCGCCCAGGTGGAAGGGCCAGCCGGCGCCGGTGATCAGGCAGAGGTCGATGTCCTGGGCCTCGGCGACGACGCCCTCGTCGAGCATCAGGCCGATCTCCTGGGCGACCGCGTCGAGCACCCGCTCCCGGACCTGCTCCTCCGTCAGGACGGTGTCGCCCTGCTCGAGGAGCGCGGCGACCTCCGGGTCCAGTTCGGGCCGGCCGGAGTCGTACGTGTAGAAGCCGCGCTTGCCCGCCTTGACGACGGCCGCGAGGTTCGGGGAGACCGTGAAGCGGTCCGGGAAGGCCCGGTTGAGGGTCTCCGAGACGTGCAGGCCGATCGCCGGGCCGACCAGCTCGAGCAGGACCAGCGGGGACATCGGCAGGCCGAGCGGCTCCACCGCCTTCTCCGCGACCTCGACCGGGGTGCCCTCGTCGATGACGTTCTGGATCTCGCCCATGAATCGGGTCAGGATGCGGTTGACCACGAACGCCGGGGCGTCCTTGACCAGCACCGCGGTCTTCTTCAGCTTCTTGGCGACACCGAACGCCGTGGCCAGCGAGGCCTCGTCGGTCTGCTCGCCGCGGACGATCTCCAGGAGCGGGAGGATCGCGACCGGGTTGAAGAAGTGGAAGCCGACGACCCGCTCGGGGTGCTTCAGCTTCGACGCCATCTCCGACACGGAGAGGGAGGAGGTGTTCGTCGCCAGGATCGCGTGCGCCGGGGCGACCGCCTCGACCTCCGCGAAGACCTTCTGCTTGACGCCCATCTCCTCGAACACGGCCTCGATGACGAAGTCGGCGTCCGCGAAGCCCTCGGCCTTGTCCAGGACACCGCTCACCAGCGCCTTGAGGCGGTTGGCCTTGTCCTGGTTGACACGGCCCTTGCCGAGCAGCTTGTCGATCTCGGCGTGGACGTAGCCCACACCCTTGTCGACGCGCTCCTGGTCGATGTCGGTCAGCACGACCGGCACCTCCAGACGGCGCAGGAAGAGCAGGGCCAGCTGCGACGCCATCAGGCCGGCGCCGACCACGCCCACCTTGGTGACCGGGCGGGCCAGGTTCTTGTCCGGGGCCCCGGCCGGGCGCTTGCCGCGCTTCTGCACCAGGTTGAACGCGTAGATGCCGGAGCGCAGTTCGCCGCCCATGATCAGGTCGGCGAGCGCCTTGTCCTCGGCGTCGTAACCCTGCTGGAGGTCGCCGTTCTTGGCGGCGGCGATGATGTCCAGCGCGCGGTAGGCGGCCGGGGCGGCGCCGTGCACCTTGGAGTCGGCGATGAAGCGGCCCTTGGCGACGGCCTGGTCCCAGGCCTCGCCGCGGTCGATCACCGGACGCTCGACGACGATCTCGCCCTTGAGGACGGCCGCGGTCCAGATCAGCGACTGCTCCAGGAAGTCCGCGCCCTCGAAGATCGCGTCCGCGATGCCGAGTTCGTGGACCTGCGCGCCCTTGAGCTGCTTGTTCTGGTTGAGGCTGTTCTCGATGATGACCGAGACGGCCTTCTCGGCGCCGATCAGGTTCGGCAGCAGGGTGCAGCCGCCCCAGCCCGGGACCAGGCCGAGGAAGACCTCGGGGAGCGAGAACGCCGGGACGGCCGCCGACACCGTGCGGTAGGCGCAGTGCAGACCGACCTCGACGCCACCGCCCATCGCGGCGCCGTTGTAGTACGCGAAGGTCGGCACGGCCAGCTTCGACAGCCGCTTGAAGACGTCGTGGCCGCCCTTGCCGATGGCCAGCGCGTCCTCGTGCCGCTTCAGCAGCTCGACGCCCTTGAGGTCGGCGCCGACCGCGAAGATGAACGGCTTGCCGGTGACGCCGACGCCGACGATCTCGCCGGCCGCGGCCTCCTTCTCGACCTGGTCGAGGGCGGCGTCGATGTTCGCCAGCGACTGCGGGCCGAGGGTGGTCGGCTTGGTGTGGTCGTGACCGTTGTCCAGCGTGATCAGCGCGAACCGGCCCGCCCCCAGGGGCAGGTCGAAGTGGCGTACGTGCGCGCTGGTGACGACCTCGCCGGGGAACAGCTCGGCCGCACCCTTCAGAAGCTCTGCGGTGGTGCTCACTTGTCCCCCTCGAAGTGCGGGTTCTCCCAGATGACCGTCGCGCCCATGCCGAAGCCGACGCACATGGTGGTCAGGCCGTAGCGGACGTGCGGCTGCTCCTCGAACTGGCGGGCCAGCTGCGTCATCAGACGGACGCCGGAGGAGGCCAGCGGGTGGCCGAACGCGATGGCGCCGCCGTACTGGTTGACGCGCGCGTCGTCGTCGGCGATGCCGTAGTGCTCCAGGAAGGCGAGGACCTGGACGGCGAAGGCCTCGTTGATCTCGAACAGGCCGATGTCGGAGATGGACAGGCCCGCCTGGGCCAGGGCCTTCTCCGTGGCCGGGATCGGGCCGTAGCCCATGACCTCCGGCTCCACACCCGCGAAGGAGTAGGAGACCAGGCGCATCTTGACCGGGAGCCCGTTCTCGCGGGCGAAGTCCTCGCTCGCGATGAGGGAGGCGGTGGCGCCGTCGTTCAGACCGGCCGCGTTGCCGGCGGTGACCCGGCCGTGCACACGGAACGGCGTCTTCAGACCGGCCAGGTTCTCCAGGGTGGTGCCCGGGCGCATCGGCTCGTCGGCGGTGACCAGGCCCCAGCCGGTCTCCCCGGCCTCCTCGTCGGTGCGGCGCACCGAGACCGGCACCAGGTCGGCCTGGATCTTGCCGTTGGCGTACGCCTTGGCGGCCTTCTCCTGGGAGCGGACCGCGTACTCGTCGGCGCGCTGCTTGGTGATCGTCGGGTAGCGGTCGTGCAGGTTCTCCGCGGTCATGCCCATGAACAGGGCGGACTCGTCGACCAGCTTCTCGCTCACGAAGCGCGGGTTGGGGTCCACGCCCTCGCCCATCGGGTGGCGGCCCATGTGCTCGACGCCGCCCGCGATGGCGACGTCGTACGCGCCGAAGGCGACGGAGCCGGCCACCGTGGTGACGGCGGTCAGGGCGCCGGCGCACATGCGGTCGATGGAGTAGCCCGGGACCGAGGTGGGCAGGCCCGCGAGGATGCCGGCCGTGCGGCCGATGGTCAGGCCCTGGTCGCCGATCTGCGTGGTCGCGGCGACGGCGACCTCGTCGATCTTCTTCGGGTCGAGACCGGGGTTGCGGCGCAGCAGCTCCCGGATCGCCTTCACGACGAGGTCGTCGGCGCGGGTCTCGTGGTAGATGCCCTTCGGGCCCGCCTTGCCGAACGGGGTACGGACGCCGTCGACGAAGACGACGTCCCTGACGGTACGAGGCACGATGGCTCTCCTCCAGGTGCGGGATGCTGAGCGCTTGCTTACGGGCCATGCTACTTGTGGGTAACGTGGCTGCACAGTCCCACCGGCCGGAGCGGTGAACATCACACGTCCGGCCGTGCCCGGTGAGGGGTTCTCGCCCCCGCCGCCCTTACCCGTCCCCTCCCGGGGGTGCCGCCCCCGGACCCCCGCTCCTCAAGCGCCGGAGGGGCTGAAATCGGCGGGGGCGATCAAGGCGGGGCCGTGGAACCCCGAGGTGTCAGGACCGGGGTCGGTACCGGATGCGATCCCGGGCCCTCCCCGGTGATCACCCCGAACAGCGTCCGCGCCACCTCCGCCCCGAAGCCGTGCACGTCATGGCTCATCGCCGACAGGGTCGGATGCGTCAGCCGGCACAGCTGCGAGTCGTCCCACGCCAGCAGCGACACGTCGTCCGGCACCCGCAGCCCCATCTCCGCCGCCACCGACAGCCCCGCCACCGCCATGATGTCGTTGTCGTACACGATCGCCGTCGGCCGGTCGCCCGGCGCGGCGGTCAGCAGCGAGCGGGTCGCCCGCGCCCCCGCGTCCCCCGAGAAGTCCGTCGCCACCTGCCACGCCCGCGCGGCCGGCTCCAGCGCCCCGACCGCCTCGTCGAACGCGGTCGTGCGGATCGAGGTGTGCCCGAGCGCCGCCGCCCCGCCCACCCGGGCGATCCGCCGGTGCCCGAGCGCCGCCAGGTACCGCACCGCCTCGGTCACGGCCGTGGCGTCGTCCGTCCATACGGAGGTCAGCCCGCCCGTCAGTGACGGGTGCCCGACGGCCACCACCGGCAGCCCCAGCCGCTCGGCCACCGCCGGGCGGGGGTCGTCGGCCCGGAAGTCCACCAGGAGGGACCCGCCGATCTGCCGGCCCCTCCACCACGACTCCATCAGCCCGACCTCCTCGTCGGGGCTGCGCACCAGCCGCAGCAGCAGCGAGCAGGACCGCTCGACCAGGACGCTCTCCACCCCGGAGACGAACTCCATGTAGAACGGCTCCAGGCCGAGCAGCCGGGCGGGCCGGCACACCGCGAGGCCCACCACGTCCACCCGCGACCCGGCCAGTGTGCGCGCGGTCGGGCTCGGCGACCAGCCCAGCTCGCGCGCCGCCGCGAAGATCCGGTCCCGGGTCGCCTCGGACAGACCGGGCTTCTGGTTGAACGCGAGGGACACGGCCCCCTTGGACACACCGGCGCGCGCGGCGACGTCCTTGATGGTGATGCGGGGGGTCGGCGTTGCCGTCATCGAGTGGGCTCCACGCAGTACAGGGCGGAACGGGCGGTGTCCGGGTCCGGAGTCTTCCAGCCCCGCACCCCGATGGTCACCCGCTCCCCGGGCAGCAGCGTCACCAGCCCCCGGTCGGCCACCGCCTCCGGGTCCAGCCGGTCGGCCTGGAGCAGCAGGTCCCGTACGAGGGTGCGGGCCGTGACCGTGATCCCGCCCGGCGCGAGCGCGACCTCGAACTCCGGGTGCGGGTACGGGATCTCCCGGTCCGGTACGGGGAAGTGCAGCGCCCGCAGGTCACCCGCGTCGGCGACCAGGAACTCCTTCGGGCCGGCCGGAACCAGACCGGCCGGGACCTCGGTCCCGGCCACGGTCCGCCCCTCGGCGGCCAGCACCGGGCCCGCCTCGCCGATCACCGTGCCGTCCACGGACATCCGGCGCAGCCGCAGCGTGCCGTGCCAGGCCTCGGCGGACTGGTTGACCGCCGCCACCACCAGACCGCCCCCGCCACCGTTACCGTCCCCGTCCCCGTCCGCCCGTACGCTCAGCAGCCGGTCCGCGTACAGCCGCCGCAGCTCGTGGTAGAGCGGCTTCTCCCGCCCGTCCCCGTCGATCGCGGCCCACGAGGTCACCGGCCAGCAGTCGTTCAGCTGCCACACCACCGTGCCCGCGCACACCGGCCAGTGCGAGCGCCAGTGCTCGATCCCGGCGGCGATCGCGCGTGCCTGGTTGACCTGCGTCAGATAGTGCCAGCGGTCGAAGTCCCCCTCCGGCACGGCGAAATGGCGGGCCAGCCCGCGCTCCAGCTTGCCGTTGCCGTCGTCCGCCTTCTGGTGGTGCAGCATGCCGGGGGAGTCCGGCGCGAGCTCCTCCCCGGGCAGCGCCCGCCGCAGCGTGGCGTACGCGGGCGGCGCCTGCCAGCCGAACTCGGCGACGAAACGCGGCACATGGCGGCGGTAGTCGGCGTAGTCGGTGCGGTTCCACACCTCCCAGGAGTGGTGCGTGCCGTGCGCCGGGTCGTTGGGATGGTGCAGCCAGGACCCGGACCAGGGACTGCCCGCCGTGTACGGCCGCGTCGGGTCCGACTCGGCCACCACGCGCGGCAGTACGCCGAGGTAGTAGCCCTCGCCCCAGGAGTCCCCGGCCAGCCCCGGTTCCCAGTCCCAGTCCCTGAACCCCCACAGGTTCTCGTTGTTGCCGTTCCACAGCACCAGCGAGGGGTGCGGCATCAGCCGTACGACGTTCTCCCGGGCCTCCGCCTCCACCTCCCCGCGCAGCGGCTGCTCCTCGGGGTAGGCCGCGCACGCGAACGGGAAGTCCTGCCAGACCAGCAGCCCCCACTCGTCGCAGGCGTCGTAGAAGTCCTCGCTCTCGTAGATCCCGCCACCCCAGACGCGGACCAGGTCCACGCCCGCCCCGGCCGCCTGCTCCAGCCGCCGCCGGTAGCGCTCACGGGTCATCCGGGACGGGAAGACGTCGTCCGGGATCCAGTTGACGCCCCGCGCGAACAGCCGCTCCCCGTTGACGACCAGGGTGAACCCGGTGCCGTGGGCGTCGGCCGAGGTGTCCAGCTCCACCGTCCGGAACCCGATCCGGCGCCGCCACGAGTCCAGCGCGTCCTCGCCGTGCAGCAACGTCAACTCGACCTCGTACAGCGGCTGTTCACCGTATCCCCGGGGCCACCACAGCCGTGCGTCCGGCACCCGCAGCCGTACGGTCCCCCGCGTGCCGTCGATCTGCGCGCGGGCGTGTACACCGCCGACGCTCGCCTCCACGGTGAGCGGCGCCTCGACCCGGGAGCGCTCCACGTCGACCGCCAGTTCGACCTGCCCCACACCGTCCTCGACGGTCACCAGCGGGCGCACCCGGGCGATCCGGGCCGTCGACCAGCGCTCCAGCCGCACCGGTCGCCAGATCCCGGCCGTCACCAGCGTCGGCCCCCAGTCCCAGCCGAACGAGCAGGCCATCTTGCGCACGTACTGGTACGGCTCGGCGTACGCTCCCGGCCGCTCGCCCACCGCGCCGCGCACCGCCTCCGCCTCGGCGTAGGCGGACGCGAACCGCACGGTGAGCCGCCCGCCCAGCCCCGTCACGTCGAAACGGTACGAGCGGTGCATGTTCCGCGTCCGGCCCAGCGTCCGGCCGTCGAGCAGGACCTCGGCGACGGTGTCGAGACCGTCGAAGACCAGATCCGTCTGCTCGTGCGCACCCGCTCCGGCGGTCAGTTCCCTCTCGTACGTCCAGTCCCGCCGGCCCACCCACGCCACCTCGGCCTCGTTCCGCCCGAGGAACGGGTCGGGGATCAGCCCGGCCGCCAGCAGATCGGTGTGCACGCACCCGGGCACCGAGGCGGGGAGCGCGTCCCCCGTGCCGTCCGGGTGTCGCAGGATCCATCCCTCGGTGAGCGGTGTGACCTGACGCATGCACACTCCCTAAACCGGTTGAGCCGTGGCTGGGCAACGTTTTCGCATCGTTGGCGCAATAGAGACTTTACCGGTTCAGTAAGTGGCTGCCAGAGTGCCGAACCAGCCAACCCACTCGTGCTCGTCCGCCCCGTGAACGGAGCTGGTGCACATGAACCGCCGCAAGGTACTAGCCGGATCGATCGCCGTCCTCGCCCTGCTGGCATCCGCCTGCACGGGCTCGGGAGGCTCCTCGGAGGGCGCGGACGCCAAGGCCCCCGACAACCCGTCGGAGGTCAAGGGCTCCCTCACGGTCCTCACCCACCGGACCGACCTGGTGCAGGACGGGACGATGAAGAAGTACGCCGCCGAGTTCAACAGGACCTACCCCGGTGTGAAGGTCGAGTTCGACGGCCTCACCGACTACGAGGGTGAGGTCAAGATCCGTATGAACACGGAGAACTACGGCGACGTCCTCATGATCCCGGCGGTCATCGAGAAGAAGGACTACCCGAAGTTCTTCGCCTCCCTCGGCACCAAGGCGGAACGCGACGCCAAGTACCGCTTCACCGACTACTCCACCGTCGACGGCAAGGTCTACGGGCAGAGCCCGATCGGTGTCGTCCCCGGCTTCATCTACAACAAGAAGGTGTGGAGCCGGGCCGGTGTCACCGACTGGCCCACCACCCCGGCCGAGTTCCTCGACGACCTGAAGGCGATCCGGTCGAAGACCGACGCGGTGCCGTACTACACCAACTTCAAGGACATGTGGCCGCTGACCCAGTGGACCAACGTCAACGGCTCCGTCGGCTGCGACACCGGGGCCACCACCGAGCTCGCCGAGGGCGACCCGTGGGCGGAAGGCGCCGACCTGCGCGTGGGCGACACCCTGCTCCACGACATCGTCAGCGGCGGACTGGTGGAGAAGGACCCGACCACCACCAACTGGGAGGGCTCCAAGCCGAAGCTGGCCAAGGGCGAGATCGCCACCATGTGGCTCGGCTCCTGGGCCGTCGTCCAGATGCGGGACGCCGCGAAGCAGGCCGGCGCCGACCCCGCCGACATCGGCTTCATGCCCTTCCCCGCGCAGAAGGACGGTGCCTTCTGCGCGGTGACCTCCCCGGACTACCAGCAGGCCGTCAACGTCAACTCCGACAACAAGGAAGCCGCCCGCGCCTGGATCGACTGGTTCACCGACAAGTCCGGCTACGCCGCGGCCAACCTCGCCCTGTCCCCGCTGAAGGACGCCCCGCTGCCCGACATCCTCAAGCCCTACGAGGAGAAGGGCGTCAAGCTGATCGACCTCGACGACACCAGGGGCGCGGAGGTGAAGTCCATCGACAACCAGTCCGAGGTCGGCATCTACAAGCCCGACTACCGCCAGGAACTCGTCGACCTCGCCCGCGGCGCCCGCAAGGGCAGCCTCGACGACTACCTCGGCGACCTCGGCGAGCGGTGGGCCGAGGCACGGAACTCGCTGGGGTCCTGATGACGGACACCACCCGCAAGGCGGCGCGGCCGGCCGACCCGGCCGCGCCCGCCGGGCCACAGCGGGCGGCACCCGCCCCGCGCCGCGCCCGGCTGACCCGCCGCCTCACCCCGTGGCTCTTCCTGATCGCCCCGCTGGCCCTGCTCCTGACCTTCACCTACGCGCCGATCGCCAACATGGTCGCGTACAGCTTCACCGACTGGGACGGCGTCAGCCCGGAGCTGAACTGGACCGGCACCGAGAACTACACCGAACTCCTCACCCGCTCCGAGCTGTTCGAGGTCTTCTTCGTCAGCGGCTACTACCTCGTCGCGTCCGTGGTGCAGATCGTCCTCGCCCTCTACTTCGCCACGATCCTCAGCTTCGACGTCCGCTTCCGGAACTTCTTCAAGGGTGTGCTGTTCTTCCCGTACCTGATCAACGGGGTGGCGATCGGCTTCGTCTTCCTCTACTTCTTCCAGGACGGCGGCACCCTCGACTCCGTACTGCGCCTGCTCGGCGTCGAGACCGACCACGCCTGGCTGGGCACGCCGTTCTCCGCGAACACCTCACTCGCCGGCGTCTCCGTCTGGCGCTACATCGGCCTGAACTTCGTTCTCTTCCTCGGCGCGATCCAGTCCATCCCGGGCGAGCTGTACGAGGCGGCCGAGATCGACGGGGCGAGCCGCTGGCACCAGTTCCGGTACATCATCGCGCCCGGCATCAAGCCGATCCTCGGCCTGAGCGTGATCCTCTCCGTCTCCGGCTCGCTGTCCGTCTTCGAGATCCCGTACATCATGACCGGCGGCGCCACCGGCACCGAGACCTTCGTGATCCAGACCGTGAAGCTGGCCTTCCAGTTCAACAAGACGGGACTCGCCTCGGCCGCCGCCGTCGTTCTGCTGCTGATCGTCCTGGCGGTCACCTGGGTGCAGCGGCGCGTCGTCCCCGACGAGAGGGTGGACCTCGTATGACCCGCCGCACCGTGGCCCGCACCCTTGTGTACGTGTCCCTGGTCCTCGCCACGCTCGTCGTCCTGCTGCCGCTCACCGTGGTCTTCCTGACCTCGCTGAAGTCGTCCGAGGAGATGGCGAACGGCAGCGGAGCGCTGGCCCTGCCCGACGACCCGCTGAACTTCGACAACTACGTGACGGCGTTCCGGGACGGCCAGATGCTGTCCGCGTTCGGCAACACGGCGATCATCCTGGTCGTCGCGGTCGGCGGCACGATCCTCATCGGCTCGATGACCGCGTACGCGATCGACCGCTTCCACTTCCGCTTCAGGAAGCTGGTCGTCGCCCTGTTCCTGCTCGCCGCGCTGGTCCCCGGGGTGACCACCCAGGTGGCGACCTTCCAGATCGTCAACAGCTTCGGCATGTTCGACAGCCTGTGGGCGCCGATCGCGCTCTACATGGGCACGGACATCGTGTCGATCTACATCTTCCTGCAGTTCATCCGCTCCATCCCCATCTCCCTGGACGAGGCGGCCCGCCTGGACGGGGCAGGCGCCTTCGCGGTCTACCGCAAGGTGATCTTCCCGCTGCTCAAACCGGCGATCGCGACGGTCGTGATCGTGAAGGGGATCAACGTCTACAACGACTTCTACATCCCCTTCCTCTACATGCCCTCCGAGGATCTTGGCGTGATCTCGACGTCCCTGTTCCGCTTCAAGGGCCCCTTCGGCGCGCACTGGGAGACCATCTCGGCGGGCGCGGTCCTGGTCATCCTCCCCACCCTGCTCGTCTTCCTCCTCCTCCAGCGCTTCATCTACAACGGCTTCATGAGGGGGGCGACGAAATGAGGGGCCGCCGAAGCGGAGTGCCTGGAAGGAGGCGCCCACACGGGCGTCCCAAAGGGGCGCGGGGCCGCATCGATGTGCGGCTCCGCCGCGTGGGCGCGACCAGCCGCGTACGGCCCGCACCCGCCGTACGACGAAACCCGCCGTACGGCGACTAGGCACCCGCCGAAGCCAACGCGGCAACCAACACAGGCGTGACCTGTTCAACCTGCCAGGCCCGAGCCCCGTATCCCGTCAGCGCCGAGGCGACCGCCTCCGCGCTGACGCCCTTCGGCGGCTCCCAGCAGACCCGCCGCACCGTGTCCGGCGTGATGAGGTTCTCCGGCGGCATGTTCAGCCGCTCGGCGAGCGCGCTGACCCCCGCCCGGGCCGCGGACAGCCGCGCCGCGGCCGCCGGGTCCTTGTCGGCCCACGCGCGCGGCGGCGGGGGTCCGGTCACCGGCTGGCCGGGCTGGGGCAGCTGAGCCTCGCTCAGCGCCTTCGCCCGGTCGACGGCCGCCTGCCACTGCTCCAGCTGGCGCCGCCCCACGCGCTGCCCGAACCCGTTGAGCGCGGCCAGGGCGTGGAGATTGGCCGGGAGGGCGAGTGCGGCCTCCACGATCGCCGCGTCCGAGAGCACCTTGCCGGGGGAGACGTCCCGGCGCCGGGCGATCCGGTCGCGGGTCTGCCACAGCTCCCGTACGACGGCCATCTGCCGGCGCCGGCGCACCTTGTGCATGCCGGAGGTGCGCCGCCAGGGGTCCTTGCGGGGCTCGGGCGGCGGTGCCGAGGCGATCGCGTCGAACTCCTGCCGGGCCCAGTCCAGCTTGCCCTGCCGGTCCAGCTCCTTCTCCAGCGCGTCGCGCAGGTCGACCAGGAGCTCGACGTCGAGGGCGGCGTAGCGCAGCCAGGGCTCGGGCAGCGGGCGGGTGGACCAGTCGACGGCGGAGTGGCCCTTCTCCAGGACGAAGCCGAGTACGTTCTCGACCATCGCGCCGAGCCCGACCCGGGGGAACCCGGCGAGGCGTCCGGCCAGCTCGGTGTCGAAGAGACGGGTGGGCACCATGCCTATCTCGCGCAGACAGGGCAGGTCCTGGGTGGCGGCGTGCAGCACCCACTCGACGCCGGACAGCGCCTCGCCCAGACCGGACAGGTCGGGGCAGGCGACGGGGTCGATCAGCGCGCTCCCCGCGCCCTCGCGGCGCAGCTGGACGAGGTAGGCGCGCTGGCCGTAGCGGTAGCCGGAGGCGCGCTCGGCGTCGACGGCGAGGGGGCCGCTGCCCGCGGCGAAGGCGGCGACCGCCTCGGCGAGGGCGGCCTCGTCCGTGATCACGGGCGGAATGCCCTCGCGCGGTTCGAGCAAGAGGGTCGGCGCCTCCGTAGCAGAAGATCCGCCGTCGTCCGGAGGGGCGCCTCCGGTGGTGCGCAGTGAACGGTCTGCTGCGGTGTCGTGGGCGTCGGTCACCTGTCAAGAGTATCCGTGCCGTGAAGGCGCCCGTCGACGGTCGTGTTCCGTGACGGGCGCCGGTGGGTCGTATTCCGGTCAGGAGGGTGAAGGATCGTGTTCGTGAGCCGGTGGGAAGGGCGGAACGGGACGGGTGGGGTGGGGGCGGTCAGTGGATGATGCCGGTGCGCAGGGCCACCGCCACCATGCCGGCGCGGTCGCCCGTGCCGAGCTTGCGGGCGATGCGGGCGAGGTGGCTCTTGACGGTCAGTGCGGACAGGCCCATCGAGACGCCGATCGCCTTGTTCGACTGGCCCTCCGCCACCAGCCGCAGCACCTCGACCTCGCGGCCGGACAGTTCCCGGTAGCCGCCCGGGTGGCTCGGAGTACCCGGGGGGCGGCGGTGCAGGCGGGCGGCGGCGGAGCCGATGGGGGCGGCACCGGGTCGGGTGGGGAGCCCGAGGTTGGTGCGGGTGCCGGTGACGACGTAACCCTTCACTCCGCCGGCGAGGGCGTTGCGTACGGCGCCGATGTCGTCGGCGGCGGAGAGGGCGAGGCCGTTGGGCCAGCCCGCCGCGCGGGTCTCGGAGAGGAGGGTGAGGCCGGAACCATCCGGCAGATGGACTTCGGCGACGCAGATGTCGCGGGGGTTGCCGATGCGGGGACGAGCCTCCGCGACGGACGAGGCCTCGATGACATCGCGTACACCGAGCGCCCACAGATGGCGGGTGACGGTGGAACGGACGCGCGGGTCGGCCACGACCACCATGGCGGTCGGCTTGTTCGGGCGGTAGGCGACCAGGCTTGCGGGCTGCTCGAGGAGAACGGACACCAGGCCTCCTGGGGTGCGGGACGGGGCCGGTTCGTGGGGGGTGGAGCCGGGACGAACCATGCTTTCAAGGTCACAGTCGTCTTCGGCAATAAACCTGGTGTCCTTTAACGAATGATCACGAAGTGATGAGTAACAATCCGAGCAATTCGGACGCGCGAGCGATCATTCGAAGATCGAACGGTTTCGGTCTGCGTCGCAACGCTTCCGAAAGTGGTCGTGTCGACAAAGAGATGGGCATCGGTGACGGCCGGGAGCCTCCAGCGGGAGGCTCAGCGCGACTGCGGCCCCCTCCGCTGCGGCAGCGTCACCACGGACGCGTCCCCCGGAGCGGCCGGCGGCAGCCCCGCGACCTGCGCCAGCAGATCGGACCACGCGACCAGGTGGGCGGCCGTGTCCGGAACCCCGCCCAGACCCTCCCGGGGCGTCCAGGAGGCCCGGATCTCGATCTGCGAGGCGGCAGGCCGCGCGGACAGCCCGCCGAAGTAATGGGAACTCGCGCGCGTCACCGTGCCGCTCGGCTCGCCGTACGCCAGTCCGCGCGCCGCCAGCGCACCGGTCAGCCAGGACCAGCACACGTCCGGCAGCAGCGGATCCGCCGCCATCTCCGGTTCCAGCTCCGCACGCACCAGCGTCACCAGCCGGAAGGTGCCCCGCCAGGCGTCGTGTCCGGCAGGGTCGTGCAGCAGCACCAGCCGGCCGTCGGCCAGATCCTGCTCACCGTCGACGACCGCCGCCTCCAGCGCGTACGCGTACGGGGCGAGCCGCTTCGGAGCGGGCGTGGGATCCACCTCGATCTGCGTCCGCAGCCGCGCGCCGCGCAGCGCCTCGACAGCGGCCCGGAAGGGCGGCGGGGGCGCGCCCCCCGCACCCCCCTGCCCGGAGTCCCCTCCGGGCTCCTTCCGTTCGTCCATTCCGCCAGCGCCGTCCGACAGTCGTCCCTGAGCCGCAGCCATGCGGGGAAGATTAAGCGGAACGGGCCCCCGGCGCAGGGAGGGACACCCGCGCCGCCCGGGGGTGTCCGGATCCCGCCCCGCGGGCCCTGACGTCCGGGCGCGTCGGAGGGTCGTGCGAGACTTGCCGGTGTGAGTGCCAACGCAAGCCCGACGGGCCAGACGCCGACAGCGACCCCCGATCCCGTCAGGAACGACGCAGTCCAGGAATCGGCCTTCCTCAAGGCGTGCCGGCGCGAGCCCGTGCCGCACACGCCGGTGTGGTTCATGCGGCAGGCCGGGCGCTCACTGCCGGAGTACCGCAAGGTCCGCGAGGGCATCGGCATGCTCGACTCCTGCATGCGCCCCGACCTGGTCACCGAGATCACGCTCCAGCCGGTGCGCCGTCACCACGTCGACGCGGCGATCTACTTCAGCGACATCGTCGTCCCGCTCAAGGCCATCGGCATCGACCTCGACATCAAGCCCGGCATCGGCCCGGTCGTCGAGCAGCCGGTGCGCACCCGCGCCGACCTCGCCCGGCTGCGCGACCTCACCCCCGAGGACGTCTCCTACGTCACCGAGGCGATCGGCATGCTGACCCGCGAGCTCGGGTCCACCCCGCTGATCGGTTTCGCCGGCGCCCCGTTCACCCTCGCGAGCTACCTCGTCGAAGGCGGCCCGTCCCGCACGTACGAGAACGCCAAGGCGATGATGTACGGCGACCCGGAGCTGTGGGCCGACCTGCTCGACCGCCTCGCGGAGATCACCGCCGCGTTCCTGAAGGTCCAGATCGCGGCCGGCGCCTCCGCCGTCCAGCTGTTCGACTCCTGGGCCGGCGCCCTCTCCCCGGCCGACTACCGGCGCTCGGTGCTGCCCGCCTCGGCGAAGGTGTTCGACACGGTGGCCGGCCACGGCGTCCCCCGCATCCACTTCGGCGTCGGCACCGGTGAGCTGCTGAAGCCCATGGGCGAGGCCGGCGCGGACATCGTGGGTGTCGACTGGCGCGTCCCGCTGAACGAGGCGGCCCGCCGTGTCGGCCCCGGCAAGGCGCTCCAGGGCAACCTGGACCCGACCGTGCTGTTCGCCGGCCGGGAGGCCGTCGAGACGAAGGCGCGCGAGGTCCTGGACGCGGCCACCGGCCTGGAGGGCCACATCTTCAACCTCGGCCACGGCGTCATGCCGTCCACCGACCCGGACGCCCTGACCCGTCTCGTGGAGTACGTCCACACGCAGACCGCGCGCTGAGCCACCGCGTACGCGCGGGACGCGCGTCGGAACCGGGGAGTGGGCGACTGGGCACTCGGTGAGTTCGTGCGAGGTCCGTCCGCATGTGCGATGCGGCTGCCCGGGCCGGAGTCATGAAGCCGAGTGCACGAGTTCGGCTGTGCACGGCCGGGAAGGTGACGTCATGGACGGGAATGACCACCCACTTGTGCCAGAGTCCGTGGTCGGTGAATCCGCGGCGCCGCTGAACACCGCCGTCCGGTCGTGCGTATGACTCGTCGACCGTCCACGGCCCGGGGAAGGGGCCGCGGGGCCGACGTGGAGGAACAGGCGATGAACGACCGAATGCCCACCGCGATGCACGCGCTGCCCGACGGCGAGGCCGAGCTCACGCTCGTGGTGCGCCTCCCGTGGGAGGACGTCGCCCGGCTCGGCCAGGAGGCGGGGCGGCTCGCCTCGCAGATGCAGCGGCCGGTGACGCTGGACGAGGCGGTGAGCCATCGGCTGCGTTCCGCGCGGGCCGCCGCGCATGCGAAGCCGGCGGGGGAGTCGGCCCCCGCGCCGGCCGCCGGCGCCGCGGGCGCGTCAGTGGCCTCGTTGCCGTCGCGGCCTCCGGCGGAGCAGGCGCGGCAGGCGATCGAGAGGATCAACGGGACGGCTTGAGGGCTGTTCGGTCCGTGCCGCAGGGGTGGGGTCGAGTGCGGAGTACCGGTCCGCTGTTGCTGATCGCGCCCATGCGGCGGAGCCGCATGTCGACTCGGCCCCGCGCCTCTTGCGGGGGCGCTGTGCCGGCCCTCGTCACAAGGTGGACCTGATTTTTGTCACCGCCTTGCGGGCCGCCACCAGGATCGGGTCCCAGACGGGGGAGAAGGGTGGTGCGTAGCCCAGGTCCAGGGCGGTCATCCGGTCGACCGTCATGCCGGCCGTGAGGGCGACCGCCGCGATGTCGACGCGTTTGCCCGCGCCCTCGCGGCCGACGATCTGGACGCCGAGGAGTCGGCCGGTGCGCAGTTCGGCGAGCATCTTCACCGTCATGGGGGAGGCGTTCGGGTAGTAGCCCGCGCGGCTGGTCGACTCGATGGTGACCGTCTCGAACCGCAGGCCCACGCGGTGGGCGTCCTTCTCCCGCAGCCCGGTGCGCGCGATCTCCAGGTCGCACACCTTGCTGACCGCCGTACCGACCACGCCCGGGAAGGTGGCGTAGTCGCCGCCGGCGTTGGCGCCGATGATCTGGCCGTGCTTGTTGGCGTGCGTGCCGAGCGGGATGTGCCGCTGCTGCCCGGAGACCAGGTCGAGGACCTCCACGCAGTCACCGCCGGCCCAGATGTTCTCGTGCCCGCGCACCCGCATCGACCGGTCGGTGAGCAGTCCGCCGTGCTCCCCGACCGGGAGTCCGGCGGCCCGTGCCAGGGCCGTCTCCGGGCGCACCCCGATGCCGAGCACGACGACGTCCGCCGGGTACTCGGCGTCCTCCGTGGCGACCGCCCGTACCCTGCCGTCGTCCCCCGTGAGCAGCTTGGTGACCTCGGCGTCGTTCACCATGGTGATGCCCATGCCCTCCATGGCCTCGCGCACCAGGCGCCCCATGTCGGGGTCGAGGGTCGCCATCGGCTCCTCGCCGCGGTTGACGACCGTCACCTCGTAGCCGCGGTTGATCATCGCCTCGGCCATCTCCACGCCGATGTAACCCGCCCCGACGACCACCGCGCGGCGCCCGCGCGTGCGGGACAGCGTGTCGAGGAGGGCCTGTCCGTCGTCGAGGGTCTGCACGCCGTGCACCCCGGGAGCGTCCATGCCGGGCAGCTCCGGGCGGATCGGCCGCGCACCGGTCGCGATCACCAGTTTGTCGTACGACGTCCAGGACTCGGCGCCGGAATCGACGTCCCGCGCGCGTACCCGCCCCCGGTCGAGGTCGAGTTCCGTGACCTCGGTGCGCAGCCGCAGATCGATGTCCCGCGCGCGGTGCTCCTCGGCGGTGCGCGCGATCAGCCGGTCCCGGTCGGGGACGTCACCGCCCACCCAGTAGGGGATGCCGCACGCCGAGAAGGAGGTGAAGCGGCCGCGTTCGAACGCCACGATCTCCAGCTCGTCCGGACCCTTCAGCCGGCGGGCCCCTGACGCCGCGGACATCCCCGCGGCGTCACCGCCGATCACCACCAGGCGTTCCCTCGCACCGCGCGCATCGCTCATGTTCATGCGAACACGCTACGGGGGCCCGGGATTTCAAGCCCGCCCGAGGGCCCGTCAGTCCTTCCCCTCCCCGTCCGTGCCGTCCGGTGCCCGGCGGGGCTCCGACGACGGCACCGGCGGGGCCGCCGGCAGCGGGCCGAGGGCGCTCGTCACGGGCGCCGGCTCCGGGCGCCGCGGCAGCCGGGGGCGTACGACCTTCCGCCACAGCAGGACGAGCAGGGCCGCCACCGCCGCGAACGGCAGCACCGCGCCGATCGCCACCGCCAGCCAGCGCAGCATCGTCACGAACGCGTCCCAGCCGCCCGCGAGGGCGTCCACGAAACCGGGATCGTCGTCCTTCGCGGCCTTATCCACCGGCGTCTCGGACAGGGACAGGGAGATGGTGGCCAGGCTCGTACGGTCCTCCAGGGACGCCTGCTGGGCGAGCAGGGCCTCCAGATCGGCCTGGCGGCTGCTCAGCTCGCCCTCCAGGGTGACCACGTCACTGAGCTTGGTGGCCCGGTCCATCAGCTCGCGGATGCGGGCCACGCTGGCCCGCTGGGTCGTGATCCGGCTCTCCACGTCGACCACCTGGTCGGTGACGTCCTGCGCCTTGGCGCTGCGTTCGAGGAGCTTGCCCGTGCCCTCCAGATCGGCGAGGACCTCGTCGTACTTCTCGACGGGCACGCGCAGCACCACACGCGTGTGCTCGTGGCCCTCCTCGTCCCGGTCGGTGGTCTCGTCGCCGATGTAGCCGCCCGCGGTCTCGGTCGTCGTGCGGGCCTCGTCCAGCGCCTCGGGAACATCCTTGACCCGCACGGTGAGCGAGGCGGTGCGGATGATGCGGTCCGCGGTGACCTTCGGTGGCGCGGTCGCCCGCGCGCCGTCCGCCGCGCCGCCGGGGGCACCCTGCTTCGCGTCCTCCTGCACGGCCTGCCCTCCCGCCGGCGCGGCGGCCTTGTCGGCGGACGACGACCCGGCGGAGTCGTTCGCCGCGCCGCTGCACCCGCTGACGGCGAGGGCCGCCGCCAGCAGGACCCCGGCCAGGGCGTGGGCGGGTCGTACCGGTCGTCGTGTGCGCATGTGGGTTCCCCCCGCGTGGTGATGACTGACGTTCCTTCGACGCGGCAGGGGCGCGGAACGTTGGCGCCGGAGGGTCCCGATGCGGTCACGGTAGGGACTCGGCAGGGCCACATGGCCCTGGCGGGACTGCCGGTGGCGTTTGAGAGGGTGGAGCCATGAGCGGATCACACACGGGCTCCGGACAACACGTCGTCGTCGTCGGAGCCGGAATCGCCGGGCTGGCCGCCGCCCACCGACTGCGGGAGCGCGGGGCGCGGGTCACCGTGCTGGAGGCCTCGGACCGGGTCGGCGGCAAGCTGCTGCCGGGAGAGATCGCGGGCGCGCGCGTCGACCTCGGCGCCGAGTCGTTGCTGGCCCGCCGCCCCGAGGCGGTGGGCCTCGCCCGTGAGGTGGGCCTCGCCGACCGGCTCCGGCCGCCGGCCACCGCCACCGCCTCGCTGTGGACCCGGGGCGCCCTGCACCCCATGCCCAAGGGCCACGTCATGGGCGTACCCGGTACCGCCGAAGCCCTCGCCGGCGTCCTGTCCGACGAGGGGCTGGCCCGGATCGAGCGCGACGCCGACCTGCCCCGCACCGAGATCGGCGACGACGTGGCCGTCGGTGAGTACGTGGCGGCGCGCGTCGGCCGCGAGGTCGTCGACCGTCTGGTGGAGCCCCTGCTCGGCGGGGTCTACGCGGGCGACGCGTACCGCATCTCGATGCGCTCGGCGGTCCCGCAGCTCTTCGAGGCCGCCCGGACCCACACCTCCCTCACCGAGGCGGTCCGCGGGATCCAGGCCGGACCCGCCGCCGCGCCGCAGCCGGGCCCCGTCTTCATGGGCATCGCGGGCGGAGTGGGCACCCTCCCGCTCGCGGTCGCCGACACGCTGCGGGCCCGCGGCGCGGAGATCCTCACCGGTACACCGGTCACGGAGCTGCGCCGTGAACCGCGGGACGGCTGGCGGGTCGTCGCCGGGGACCGCGTCCTGCACGCCGACGCGGTCGTCGTCGCCGTCCCCGCCCCGGCCGCCGCGGCCCTGCTGCGCGCCGAGGCGCCCGGTGCCGCCGCCGAACTCGCCGGCGTCGAGTACGCCTCCATGGCGCTGATCACCCTCGCCTACCGCCGCGCGGAGACCGATCTGCCCGAGGGCAGCGGATTCCTGGTGCCGCCCGTCGACGGGCACACCATCAAGGCGTCCACCTTCGCCTCCGCCAAATGGGGCTGGATCGGCGACGAGAACCCGGACCTGGTCGTCCTGCGCGCCTCCGTGGGCCGCCACGGCGAGACGGAGATCCTCCGCCGCGACGACGCCGGCCTCGTGGAGGTCTCCCGGCACGATCTGAAGGCCGCCGTCGGCCTGGACGCCACCCCGGTCGCCACCCGCGTCACCCGCTGGTCGGACGGCCTGCCCCAGTACCCCGTCGGCCACCACGCGCGCGTGGCCCGCGTCCGCGAGCACCTCGCCGGTCTCGCCGGTCTCGCCGTGTGCGGCGCGGCCTACGACGGCGTCGGCATCCCCGCGTGCATCGCGAGCGCGTACGCCGCCGCCGACCAGATCCACGGTGACCTGCACGGTGTGCAGGAACTCACCGCCCACCCGGTGCAGAGCCTCCACGGCGGAGCAGGAGAATGAGGGACATGAGTGACGACGCCACCACCCCCGCCCCCGACCGGATCCCGAACAAGGGCAAGCTGGCCAAGGACCTCAACGAGGTCATCCGCTACACCCTCTGGTCCGTCTTCAAGCTGAAGGACGTCCTGCCGGAGGACCGTGCCGGGTACGCCGACGAGGTCCAGGAGCTGTTCGACCAGCTCGCCGCCAAGGACGTCACGATCCGCGGCACCTACGACCTGTCGGGTCTGCGCGCGGACGCCGACCTCATGATCTGGTGGCACGCCGAGACCGCCGACCAGCTCCAGGAGGCCTACAACCTCTTCCGCCGCACCAAGCTGGGCCGCGCCCTGGAGCCGGTCTGGTCGAACATGGCGCTGCACCGGCCCGCCGAGTTCAACCGGTCGCACATCCCGGCGTTCCTCGCCGACGAGACGCCCCGCAACTATGTGAGCGTCTACCCCTTCGTGCGCTCCTACGACTGGTACCTGCTGCCCGACGAGGACCGCCGGCGCATGCTCGCCGACCACGGCAAGATGGCCCGCGGCTACCCCGACGTGCGCGCCAACACGGTCGCCTCGTTCTCCCTCGGCGACTACGAGTGGATCCTCGCCTTCGAGGCCGACGAGCTGGACCGGATCGTCGACCTCATGCGCCACCTGCGCGGCTCGGAGGCCCGGATGCACGTCCGCGAGGAGGTCCCGTTCTTCACGGGCCGCCGCAAGGACGTCGCGGAACTGGTCGCGGGCCTGGCCTGATCAGACGGCGGGCCGGTCCTCTCCGGCCCGATCGCCCGTCGGCTTCGGCCCGGGCTCCGGGTGCGGTGCGCAGGCGGCGCGCCGCCCCGGGACCCGGCCGTCCAGCAGATACGCCTCCAGGTGGTTGTGCACGCAGGCGTTGGACCCGCCCGCGAGACCGTGGCTGCCGGCGTCCCGCTCGGTCACCAGCGCCGACCCCGCCAGCCGCCGGTGCAGCTCCAGGGCACCGTCGTACGGGGTGGCCGCGTCCCGCTCCGCCGCCAGGATCAGCGTCGGCGGCAGCTCGCCGCTGCCCGCGCGCACGTCCAGCGGCCGCTGCCGGGGTGCCCGCCAGTAGGCGCACGGCAGGTTGGTCCACACATTGCTCCAGGTCTCGAAGGGCGCCCGGCGGGCGAGCCGGGTGTTGTCCCGGTCCCACACCGCCCAGTCCGCCGGCCAGGGCGCGTCGTTGCACTCCACGGCGAGATACACCGCCCGCGCGTTCTCCGCCTCCGCCGCCGCCTCCGGATGTTCCTGGGCCTGCTCGACCAGCGGCGCGGGATCGCCCTTCAGATACGCCGACAGCGCGTGCGCGCGATGCGGCCAGTGGTCGTCGTAGTACCCGGCCTTCAGGAACGCCGCCTGCAACTGCTCCGGCCCGACCTTCCCGCCCGCCGGTTCCTTCGCCAGACGCGCACGGGCCCTGTCGTAACCGGCCTGCACCTCGCGCGCCGTGCTCCCCAGCCCGTACACGTCGTCGTGCCGGGCGGCCCAGGCCCGGAAGTCCGCCCAGCGGTCCTCGAACGCCGCCGACTGGTCGAGGTTGTTGCGGTACCAGATCCGTTCCGGGGCCGGGTTCACCGCCGAGTCGAACACCATCCGCCGTACGTGCGAGGGGAACAGCGTGGCGTACAGCGCCCCGAAGTACGTGCCGTACGACGATCCCAGGAACGTCAGCCGGTTCTCGCCGAGCGCGGCGCGCAGGACGTCCAGGTCACGGGCGTTGTTGAGCGAGTTGTAGTGCCGCAGGGAGTCGCCGTTCCGCTCGGCGCACCCCCGCGCGTACGCCTTGGCCCGCGCGACGCGCTCCCGCTTGTACGCCGCCGAGGGGTGGACGGGCGCCTTCGAGGGGCCCTTGAAGAACGTCCCCGGGTCCGTGCAGGACAGCGGCGCCGAACGGCCCACCCCGCGCGGGGCGTAGCCGACGAGGTCGTACGCCGCCGCGACGCGCTTCCACTCGGGCAGCACGCCCATCATGGGGAAGTACATGCCGGTGGCGCCCGGCCCGCCCGGGTTGTGGACCAGGGAGCCCTGCCTGCGCACCTCGCGCTTGCTGTTGTCGGGGTCCTTCCCGGTGGCCCGGACGCGGCTGACGGTGAGCTCGATTTGTTTCCCGTCCGGGTGGGTGTAGTCGAGCGGGACGCGGACCGTGCCGCACTGGACGGTGCCGGGGAGCTCCTGTTCGGCGGGGCAGGCGCCGAAGTCGATGCCCTCGGCCGCGGCCCGCGCGGCGGCCGTCGCGGTGCCGCGCAGTTCGGCGTCGGCGGGTCCCGCGCCGGCCGGGGCGGCGGCCAGGGCGGTGAGCAGCAAGGACCCGGCGGTCACATGGACGGCGGCGGTTCTCATCGACGATCCCTTCGGTGCACGACGGCGACAAAAGGGATGTTTCGTACGTCGGCGGTCCGAAGCAAGCACCGTGCGCCGGGGTGTCGGCGTCAATGCCCTTCGTGGGGCCCCCGGTGCGCGAAGGCCGCGCGCAGTTCCGGTTCGCCCACCGCGCGGATGCCGCGTACCGCGACGGAGGTGAGATACGTACGGTCGTCACCGGTGCCGCCCGCGCCGCGGGGCAGCGCGTCCAGCAGACGCTGACCGGCCGGTGAGGCCCAGGACGAGTACGGGTGGACCTCGAACCGCGCGACGGCCAGAGAGCCCAGCGTGAGGATCAGTGGCAGCGCGAACCACAGCGCGACGAGAAGGCGCGGCATGTCCGACGGGACGGGCACGATCAGGGCGGCCGCCCCCAGACCGGCCACGGCCGGCACGGCGAGCCGCACCCGCCGTACCGCCTCCGCGACGGTCGTTCCGGCCCCGTCGGGCACCGCCAGCCCGGCGCCGACCAGCCGTTCGGCGAGCCCGCGCACGGCGTCCGCGGTCGCCGCGGCGGCCCGCACCGGTGCGAGGGGCGCCTGCCCCTGAGGCCCTATCGCCCCTATCACCGACCGCTCCATCTCGTCCCGCCCGCACGGATCGACGACCGTCGCCCAGCCGGTGTGCGCAAGCAGCAGCCGCCGCTGACGGGCCATCGCGACGAGCGTGACATCGGCGACCCGCCCGGGGCCGCCGGACAGGAACGCGGCCTCGTACAGCGTCAGATCGCGTCCCGCCCCCGCGTCGGAGTCGGCCACGGCGGCGCCGCGCACGGCGGCCAGACACAGCCGCAGGCACGCCGCACCGGCGACGGCCCAGGCCAGGAGCAGGAGAGGGACCCAGAACATGAATCGTTTGTAAGCGCACGGTCGCGACAGCACCATGCCTTGTTCACGATCCGGGACGGAGTGTTGTCGGTATCCGACGTTCCGCTCGGATTGTCGGGCGTCGGCGGTCAGCGCCGCAGCAACACCCGCCGGGTGGCCCGCGCCAGCCGCACCGCCGGCCTGCCCGAACGCGGCCTCGACCCCGATCGCTCCAGCCACCACTCCCGCAACTCGCGCCGCACCGACGCGTCCCCCGGCCGCCCGGCCAGCACGTGCTCGGCGAAGTCCAGCGCGTCCCGCCGGTAGCCGCCGGTCATCGGCCACGTCTGCGCGTACGCGAGGAAGGCGGCCCGGTACCCGTCCCCGAGGATCACCGGCAGCTCGGGCGCGACCTCGGCGACGACATCGGCCCGCTTGGCGGCGAGCGCCCGCGCCTGCACGCCCATCCGCACCCGGTCGAACCCCTCCGGTACGGGCGTCCCGGCCACCAGCGCGGACAGCACCGCGGTCTGCGCGAGCGCGAGCCGCTGCCGGGCGGCATCGAGGGAGCCCTGCAGCGGCTCGGGGCGGACACCCGCCACCGTCACCGGCGCCGCGCCCGCGTGCCGGCGCCGCGTCCCCTCCTCGACCGCCTGCCGGATCGTGCCCAACTCCCGCTCCATCTCCGCCGCTTCCGGGAAGTTCTCGTCCCGCTCCAGCAGTACGCCGGGAGGGGAGACCCGGGAGGCGAGGTCGGTGAGGACGTCGAGCACGGGCCGCGGAACGGGGTGGGCGTGGCTGTCGTGCCACACGCCGTCCCGCTCGAACCCGCCCGCGACATGGACGTACGCGATGGCCTCCAGGGGCAGTTCGGCGAGCGCCTTCGCCGGGTCCTCGCCCCGGTTGACGTGGTTGGTGTGCAGGTTGGCGACGTCGATGAGGAGCCGTACGCCGGTCCGGTCGGCCAGCTCGTACAGGAACTGCCCCTCGGTCATCTCCTCGCCGGGCCACGAGATCAGCGCGGCGATGTTCTCCACGGCGAGCGGCACGGGCAGCGCGTCCTGCGCGATGCGGACGTTCTCGCACAGCACGTCGAGGGCGTCACGGGTGCGCGGCACGGGCAGCAGATGCCCGGCCTCGATCAGCGACGAGGCGGTCAGTGCCCCGCCCGCCCTGACGAACGCGATGTGCTCGGTGACGAGCGGCGACCCGAGCGCCTCGGCCCGCTCGGCGAGGGCGGCCAGCCGCCCCTCGTCGGGCCGCTCGGCCCCGCCGAGACCCAGCGAGACCCCGTGCGGCACGACGGTCACCCCGCGCTCGCGCAGCCGCTCCAGCGACTCGGGCAGATGCCCGGGACACACGTTCTCGGCCACGACCTCGACCCAGTCGATCCCCGGCATGTGCTCGACGGCCTCCGCGATCTCCGGCCGCCACCCGATCCCCGTCCCCAGTCGCACCATCGTCCCCTCCTCCACCGGTGTGTCCGGCCCCCGTAGGTGAGAGGGATATGGCCCCCCGGCACACCCCCGAACCGCACCCGGCCACCTTCAGAGCAACATTTGAGGTTGGGGGCGCACCGGCCGGGCGAAGCCGGCGAGCGTGCGGATCCGCCCGGCCGCGTCAGGCCGTCCGGCCGTACGAAGACGCCCGGTCGTCGTCGTCGGCGACCGCCTGGTTACCCTCGCCCACGGGTGCGTGCGACTGAGGGAGGGGAACATGGGCGGGAGTGCTGGTGGTCCGGTCGGCAGGGGGTGGGATGCCGGGGGTCCGCCTTCCGCGTTGCGGCACCTGGGGGCCATGCATGTGAGCGGGGCCCTGCTTCTGCTGACGTTCCTGGTGCCGCCGTTCTGGATGGTGGACGCCGGCTACGCGTCGCCGGCCGGTGATCCCACCGGGGACGCTCCTTTTCTCCTTCTCTTCGCCGTGCCGCTGATCTGTGCGGGCTTTCACGTGGCGGTGCAGATCCCGGCCGGGCTTCTGGGGGTCCGGCTGGGCAGACGGCGTACGACCCTGTTCAGGTACGGGAGCGCGGTCGCCGTGGCCGGTGTGCTGAGCTCGCTCCTCCTGTGGGCCGCGGGCCGGGGCGTCGGGCCCGTGTGGGCCGACGCCATGGTCCGCGGGGCACTCGGCCTGGCCGGGTACATGTGGGTCGTACGGGCCCGGCCCGGTCCTCGGCCGGCCTGACCGGGCGCGATGTCGGGGGAGCCGGAAGCGGAGCCGGTGAAGGTCTGCTCCCGGCCCCTCGTCGTGCGCGTATCCGGCCCGACGGCGCGTCAGCCCGCCCAGACCTCGGCCTCGTCGGCCGGGACGGTGGTGGCCAGGCCCAGTTCCTTGCGGGCGGCGACCGACTTGTTCGGGTCGATGTCGGTGAACGCCGGGTCGTAGGCGAGGTAGAACGCGTCGGCGTCGGCGGCGTTCGCGGCCTTCTTCCAGTTCCCGGCCGCCTTTGTCAGCGTCGCGCGGAGCTTGCCGACCTCGGTGCCCTCGACGCCGTCCAGGCCCTCGACGTGTGTGTCGAGGGCGGCCGCGACGGCCTTGGCCTGCGCCTTGTAGCCGGCCAGGTCGTCCTCGACGGTGTCCTTCTCGTACTGCTCCTCGACGGGCCCGAGGCGGCCGGGGCCGTGATGACCGTGCTCGTCGTCACGGCGCTGGTCGTCGCCCGGTACGTCGCCGGGGCGGGTGCGAACATGCACGACAGCCTCGCCCTCAAACCGCTCACCCTCGGAATCCCTGCCGTCCGGTCCTGCCGCGGACCACGGCGGCGCCGACCCGCCAAGCTCCGTGCGGACAAGGCGTACTTCTCCGCAGAACACCTCAACTGGCTGCGTGAGCGTGGGCTCGTCGCGCGCATCGCGCGGCCAGGCATTGAGTCCGGCGAACGCCTTGGTCGGCATCGCTGGAAGATCGAGCGGTTGATCGCTTGGCTCTTCGGCTACCGCCGTCTGACCGTCCGATACGAGCGAAAGGGCTCGCACTTCCTCGCCTTCCGCGGCCTGGCAGCTGCCCTGACCTGCTACAAGAAGCTCGCGAAACTTGCCACGTGAGACAACCTCTTAGCCAGGAGGCGCAAGGCATGCCGAGAGGAGTCTCCAGGACAGGCCGGGAGCAGTCGCGTCGGCCACCTCCGCTCGCACGCCGCCCCCTCACGTGCTCGTGATCGCTCGCACCGTACGGGTCCGTCCGTTGCGGCCTGTACCTCGCCAGGTGGAGGCTGCTCAATGCGGTCCCCACCTCGCGGGGTAGAAGGTCGGTCGTCGTGGATGACTGCTCGTCGTTCCCGGCGCACGAGGATGGAGTCATGACGTTGAAGATCTCCCACAGGCCCCCGACCGTCAGTGACACGGAGCGCCCCGTCCCCCGATGGGCGATGCGCCTGGCCTACGCGCTTCCGCTGCTTCTGCTGCCGTCGTGCCTGTGGCGGCTCCCCTTCGCCCTGCACTTCGAGATGGGGCAGATCGGGGAGATCGGCATGCCGACCTACTGGGTGAGCATCCCGTACGTTCTCGGGCTCAGCGTGTTATCGGAACTGACCGCGATCCTCACCATCGGGCTGGTCCGGGGCTGGGGAGAGGTAGCACCCGCCTGGATCCCGATCATCGGCGGCAAGCGCGTCCGGCCGATGGCGGCCGTTGTCCCCGCCGTCCTCGGCGGCTTGGTTCTCACCCTGTTGTTCACCGCTGTCCCGATCGGCGACGGCCGTAGGCTCGCCCCGTACGGCATCATCGACACCGTCGAATACACCAACGCGTTCTGGCAGACACTGGCGACGGTGTGCGTTACTCCCATCGCCGCATGGGGACCCATCACCATCGCTCTTGCGATCGCCTACTACCGCCGTCGCCGCACGCCCGCCGCAGTCGTCGTGTGAAACCACGAGCGCCGATCGCCGCGCCACCTCCGCCGGCGTACAGCTCCCCTCGTTATGTTTTTCGCGGTCCTGCAAGAGGGCCGTTGGCCTCCGGGCCCGGCATGACTGTGTCCCCCTGTCGAACGGATGACCTGGGGGGTGGTGTCACCGGGCTTGGGAGGTGCCGTCGGAGACGCTGATCAGAGGTCCGGCCGCCATCCGGTCCGGCGCAATGCCGGACAGCTCGCGGATGGCAGGTCTGCATAACGTGGATGCGCGAGTACGACCTCAGGCACTCGACCGCCACCCTGCTCCTGGAACAGGGTGGCGACCTCGTCGTCATCAAGGAGCTCCTCGGCCACGCCCACATCGGCGTCACCGCCGGCGTCTACGCCCACGTCCGACTCCGCCTCCAACGCCAAGCCATCGACACCCTGAACGGCGCCCTCAACTGGACGAACGAGGCCCCTGACGACCCGCCCGCCTCGGCGGTTGTCCGCTGACGTTGCCGTCAAACGGCACAGGAGCCCCACCGAGCGCAACTCGGTGGGGCTCCTGTTTTCAGCTCTTCTGGAAGGCGAGAAATCCGATCAGTCCGATCGGACGAGGTCGGCAAGTTCGATTACTGAGATTGAACTCGTGGTGTCGTAGGGGCTGACGGCTCGTTGCCCGTGCGGTATCACCGGGGCATGCGGTATCCACAAGGGGGCGGGTTGACCGCCGAACGGCAGCAGTTCCGCGAGGAGTTACGACTCAGGGCGGCCGAGAGGTTCACCCAGGGCGAGGCGAGCTCGGTGATCGCCAAGGACCTGCGGGTCAGCGTCCGCTCCGTGCAGCGATGGCGGCGGATATGGGACGAGGGCGGTCCGCGGGCTCTGCGGTCACAGGGGCCGGCGTCACTGCCGAGGCTGAGCCAGAAACAGTTCGCCCAGCTGGAGGCGGAGCTGGCCAAGGGGCCTGCCGCGCACGGCTGGGAGGACCAACGCTGGACGCTCGCGCGGATCAAGACGGTGATCGGCCGGCGCTTCCATCTGGCCTACACCATCCAGGGCGTGCGGAAACTGCTGGTGCGCAACGGCTGGTCCTGCCAGGTCCCGGCCCGACGGGCGATCGAGCGGGACGACGACGCGGTGGCCGGGTGGGTCAAGGAGGTGTGGCCCTGCGCGGAAGACTCGCGGCGGCCCGTGGAGCCTGGCTCGTCTTCGAGGACGAGGCCGGATTCTCCATGACGCCGCCGCAGGCCAGAACCTGGTCCCAGCGCGGCCGGACCCCGGTGGTCCGGGTGCGGGGCCGTTCCCGCAGACGGGTGTCGATCGCCGCGCTGACCTGCTACAAACCCGGCCACCGGTCCCGGCTGATCTACCGGCCCCGCCGTGACGACGGCAACCGCGACGGCCGCAAGAGTTTCTCCTGGCGTGACTACCGGGACCTGCTGATCGCCGCCCACCAGCAACTCGGCGGCCCGATCGTGCTCGTCTGGGCATCCTCAACGTCCACAAGGCCGCCGACCTGCGGAAGTTCGCCGAAGCCCGGGACTGGCTGACCATCTACTACCTGCCGCCCTACGCACCCGATCTCAACCCCGTCGAAGGGATCTGGTCACTGCTGCGGCGCGGCTGGCTCTCCAACGTCGCCTTCCACACCCCCGAACACCTCGTTCAGCGCATCCGACGCGGCCTACGGCACATCCAGTACCGCAGCGACCTCATAGACGGCTGCCTCGCCGAGACCGGCCTGACCATCACGCCCACCTGAGCAACGGCACGACATCACGAGTTCAACCTCAGTATGCGCGGAAATCCGTGGGTGTTGCCGTCGCTACTGCCGTCAGCGGCGGGGGCGGCGGGAATTGGCGCCGTCTTCCGCCTCGCCTTCATCTCTGGGCGTATCGGGCCACCGTGTACGCGGTCGGGGCGGTGAGCCGTGCCCCTGTGCCGTCGAGAATGTCCAGGACCTCAAAGCCGGCACCCGCCGCGTAACGCTCCAGTTCGCGGGGGAACAGGACGCGCCTGCGGATCTCGTCCTGGGCCTCGTCGCCCGAGGGGAGCACCCAATGTCGGTGCATGGTGTTGATCTGGGTCCGCAGGTCCCACTCATGTCGGATGGTGACGGCCGCGGGTCCGCTTGGTGTGTCCACCGCGGCGGTGGTCGGATCGGTCCGGGTGATCGGGGCGATTGGGGAGCACAGCACGAGCAGTGCGCCCGGCCGGGCGTGGGCCGCAAAGGTGGCGAAGACCTGGCTGATCTCCTCGTTGTCGTGCACGTAGGCGAGGCTGTTGCCCATGCAGGTCACTACGTCCATGCGCTTGCCGAGTCGTACGGTGCGCATGTCGCCGGTGCGGATGTCCAGCTCCGGCCGGGCCTGGTGGGCGTGGTCGACCATGCCGGGCTGGAGGTCCACGCCGATGCAGTCGAAGCGCTTGGCCAGGATCTCCAGGTCCCGGCCGGTGCCGCATCCGAAGTCTGCCAGGGTCCGGGCGTCCGGCCGGTGCAGCTCGATCAAAGTCTGGCACATCCCGGCGCTCGTGCTGTCGGGCTGGACCAGGTCGTAGAGCGCCGGATCGCGGTACAGGAGGTTTGTGGCTTCCACGTGCTCGGCTTCCGTGTCAGGGCTGGTCACATGAGGCTTCGCAGTCCGACCTCCAGGGCGAGCACGTCGCACAACAGATCGGGAACGACCGGGGCAGCGTTGGCGTCCCTCCGTGCCTCGGCGAGCGCCTTCCCGTCAACGCAGCCGAGGTCCACCAGGATGGACTCCTTCAGCATGTCGTCCAGTACGGGCAAACCGTAGGACCGCAGCCCTTTCTCCAGGACGGCCAGGAAGTTTTCCGGTTCGGCCGGCTCGGCCACCCACTCGGGCAGCCCGGCCCGCCGGATCCGCTCGCGGAAAAGCGCTTTGCCGCGCTTGTGCTCGTGCGGTAGCTGCTCCATGAACCGCACGATCCGCGGGTGCACGAGCGGGCTCACTGGCCAGACTCCGGTCCGGAGGAATCCGGGGTTGTGCATCCCGAACGCCATCAGGGTCGGTACGGGCAGCACCGGAATAGGGGCCAGGTGCTCGTTCACCTCGGTGAGTGCTCGGACGGCCTTGTTGCCGAGCCACGGCACGGGTTCGGGCATCGGCAGTTCGGCCCGCGTCCTGGAGTGGTGGGCGTTGATCTCGTCCCCGCCGCTGCCCGTGAACATGATCTCGCACCGCCGGGCGGCTGCCTGCTCGCGAACGACGTCGAAGGCCTCCTGGTAGAAGGCTCCCGCCAGGTCGTGTGGCTTGCGCAGAGCGCGTACGCCTCCGGGGCAGAAGGGTGGGTGCTGCATGGCGGGGGTGGCCGTGTCTCGGAAGCCGCAGTGCTCCACAAGGGCCCGATGGCGCTCGCTCTGTTGCCTGCCGGTGCTTCCTCCCACCAGCAGGCCGAAGCTGTGCACCTCGGGGAAGCGGGCGGCCTTCACAGCCAGGGCGACATTTCCGGAGTCCGCGCCGCCGGACAGCTCGACGCCCACGCACCCGGTTGCTGTCGGCGCCTGGCGGATCACGTCGGTCAGCAACTCGTCCAGAGCCGCGAGTGGATCAACGCCGGGCCGCAGCGTACGCGGCTCAAGGACGTGTTCGGCAGGATTCGGATAGTGGATGCCGAGTCCCGAGGTGGTGAACGTGGCCGATGCCCGTTCGGTGAGGCGGTAGACGCCTTCGAACAGCGTCTCGGACGTGTAGCGGTGTTGCCTCGTCAGTGTTCGGGCGACGACGCGTGACACCAGGCGGTCAGCCTGTAGATGCGGTCGCAGCATCGTCAGGTCCCATGAAGCGTGCAGTGCGCCGGCCTTCTCTGTCAGGTAGAGCGGAGCTGTGCCGAAGACGCCTGCCGTCAGGCGGGCTTGTCCGGGCTCCATGGTGAGTTCGACGAAGTCGGCCTCACCCCGCTTACACTCCTTCACTCGGACCCGTACGAGCGGTGCCTGGTCGTCGTTGACCTCCATGACCAGCGTGGATACGTTGGGGAACTCGATCCAACTCTCGCCGTTGATCCAACGGCCGCCCTGCGATCTCCACTTGGGCTCCTGGAGATCGGTCAGGCGCAATCGCATCGACAGCATGTCGTCCCTCTCCGATGTCGTGCGGCGGGGCGGGGCCGCGAACGGCCCCGCCCCGCCTGGTGTCAGCCGGCCGGGGGAGCGCATCGACGCCGCTGCCGACGACACCTCCCGCCACCTCCACCACGCCCGGCGGGCGCTCGGCGGCGCCGCCCGCTGGCTGCCGCCGGTCACCCCGGACAGCGCGGCGCACGACGGCCCTCTCGGCTCCGCGGTGGAGGCCAGCGGGGCGGTCATCGACCTGATCCGCGGTCACCGCGACGGCACCGGCGCTCCGGTCACCCCGTACGCGCTCGCTTTCACCACCCGCTCCGCACGGGCGTACCACCTGCGCCACGCCTCCGGGATTCTCCACTCCGCAAGCCGGATCGTGCACGCCGTGAGCCAGACGCTCGGCAACTGGAACGCTTCGGTCAGGCTCCAGACCGCTCATGCCTCCCTGCACTACGCGTCCGTCCAGGCACGGCACACCAGTGCCGACGCGGATACGACGCTGGCGGCTTTTCCGCAGGCCCTGCCGCTCACCCCGGTCCCCGCACTCCCCACTGATCCGCTCACCCAGGCCGCCGACCGGATCCGGGACGACTGCGAGCAGCTTTCCCGCGCTGCCTACGAGACCCTCCACGGTCGTTCCGCCCAGCCGCTCAGCGGATCCGACCTGCAGCTGATCATCCGGTGGCGGTCCCTGGGCACCATGCTCGCCGGGCGGCTCCTGGTACAGGCCGCCACCGAAGCGCCGGACGAGGCGGGCACCGCACTCAGAAGTTGCGCGGACCGTTTCCGAAGCGCCGCCCGCGTGTGGAGGGACGTCCAGGAACGCTGGGAGCGCGTCGTCGACGTGGACGATCCCCGGATCCGTCCTCGGCTCCCTCGGCCGAGCCACGAGATGGTGAGCCGGGGCCAGATCTCCCGCATGCCGCGGGGGACGGTCCCGCACCCGGCCGTGGAAATCGCACGTGCATCAGCCCTTCGCGCGGGACGGCTGCTGTTCGGCGGTGACTGGGACCCCGACTCCGGGAGCGGTCCGCCCTGGACAAGGCCGGCACCGGACATCGTGGCCGACTCGGGAGGCGTCGCCGAACTGGCCCAGACCGCGTACCGCCTCACCGTCGCCGACTGGCGGATCGCGGTGGCCGCGCCCCGCGCCGTGACCGCCATCGAGCACCGCCTGCTCACCGACGTCCCCGAACACTGCCCGGCCGGCCACCCGTACCGCTTCTACCAGCTCCACGACCATCAGCTCGAGCGCCTCCGCACCCCTTTTCAGCAGGTCGGCGCCGCTCAGCAGGCCGCAGCGCAGAGCCTGCTGGCCACCGCTCTCGCAATCGGCATGGACACCAGCCGTGCCGCCCTCGACGCGGCGGCCCACCGGCACATCACCGACCGGACCTGGGCCCCGGTTCCAGCCCCGGGCCACACCAGGCGGGGGCCCGCCATGCCCCCGCCGGCCACGCTCGGGAAAGGCGCCCGCGTATGAGCCGAAGTCCGTACGCTCCATTCCTGAGGGCGACGGTTCTCGCGTCCCCGGGCTCAGCTCTGCCGTGCCGCCCGGCCACACGACACGCACTGGTACGCCGCCGAGCGTGCCTCCAGGACGGTGTCCACCGTGCCGCCCTGACCTGACTGAAGGCGACGCGGGCCAAGGTCAAGCGCGTGCCGGTTCCCACTGCTTGGCCTTGGAGCCGGTTACCTCGGCATGACCATGCCCTGGTCCGTCACCTCGTAGCTCTGCAAGCAATCCAGATACGCGGCCTCGGACACGTTGTACGGACCGCCGGCCTGTTGATTGCAGTACTTGCTCAGGATCTGACTCTTCTGCGCAGCGGACACCCCGGCAGGCTGGTTGTTCTGCTGCTGGTTGTTCTGCGACTGGTCATCCATCTGATCCTGCACCCAGGGACTGGGGGAAGAAGGGGCTGAACTGCCATCAGAGCCCAGGACCGCACCGCCCAGGAAGAAGGAACCCACGGCGACGGCGACGACGCCGCCCCACAGGGCTGCCGGTTGCTTCCACCACGGCTTCTCCACCGCTGTCAGGATGCGCTGGTACTCCGGGTGGTCCTCGAACTCATCCCGCCAACCGGCCGACGCGTTCGTCGGGGTGGCCGTTGTGTGCACTGTGGGAGCGCTGGACGGACGCTGGGGGACGTTCGGGGGAAGGGGCGACGTGTTCTCCACCGCTGGCTCCTCAAAATCCCGACCGGCAGCCTGATCGCGCACGGAGAGTCGGCGGCACAGATTAACCGCAAGGCATCCATGGAATCTACACATATGCCGGTCGTGACCCAGCCGTGAGGTTCTTGCTGACGCCGGCCCCTCATCCCCGGAGACTTGTACGACACCGCCGAAAGCGCCGCCTGAAGCGTTCCGGAACCGGTGGAGGCCCCGCTGCGCCCCGCGGCTCAGGAGGGTCGTGCCGTTGGCATCGACAGTGATGCGGACATCGTGGACGGACAGATGGCCCTCCCCATGAGGGGACACGCGTCGGGAAGTCGTCCCGCGCCGAGGCATTGTCTCCCGACGGCCGCGATCGCACGTCATCCGGACCACCGGGCAGGGGCCTGTGCGACGGGCGCGGCCAGGGCCCGCAACAGCTCGTTCACGCCGACGACGCGGAACGAGCTGAGCCGGCGGACAAGCTGCGACGCCAAGAGCGTGGGGATGTTCGGGTGACCGAAAGGCAGCGGGTGGTCAGGCCGCGCGACGACGTGCACTCCGCCCCACGCGTCGAGGCCGTAGATCGTGCCGTGCACTCCGTGCAGAGGGGCGCTCCGGGCAAGGAAGACCAGGGGCTTCTTCTCGAGATGAGGGCAGAGCGCGGCGGCGGCGCGAGCGTGCTTCACGCACACCGGAGGCTGGTTGGTGAGGATCGTGGGCGCCATCGGGTCGTGATCCTTCGGTCCGGCGAGGAAGACGAAGCCCAAGGAGGTCCGCGCAGGACCCGCGCACACCTGGCAGTGCAGTTTCAGCATCGTCGCCATCTGCCGGTACGGGTGCATGAGCCTCCACTGCGGCTCGCCCGTCGGCATGTTGCGGCTGTCCGCCGGGTTGAACCCGCACCGCGCCCACAGGACGCCCCGCATCGGCCGGTCTCTGGAATCCTCGTCGGCGTAGTACAGCCGGGGCCCGGAGGAGTGCCGGTGGATGAAGAGGTTGTCCGGCGCGGCGTCCTCACCCTTCCGCTGTGTGATGAAGGGAACGAGGGCCGGCTCGGACGGGATGTGTACGTTCTTCTCTCCCGACGAACGGGGCGGCGGGGGGAGAGCGGTCACGGCACTGCTCCCGCCGGGACGGCGAGACTGCACCAGGTCTCGGCGCCGTTGTCGCCGGTGCCCCAGGCCCCGCCGCTCTCCTCCACCAGGGCCTGGACGAGCTGCAGGCCGCGTCCGCACTCGTCCTTGTCGTCCGGCGTCTTCGGCGCGGCGCTGCCCGGCATGCCGTCGCGGACCGCGATGAGGAGGAACCCGTCCTCCATGGTGACGGTCAGGCTGATCTCCGTGGTGCCGCTGTGCAGCAGGGCGTTGGTGAGCAGCTCGGAGACGATCAGCGTCACGTCGCTGTTCATCGCCTCGAGCCCCCAGTACCTGAGCCGTGCGGCGATGATGCGGCGCATGGCTCCGACCCGGGCCGCGTCCCCGGCGGGCGGACGGGCGCCGCGGGGGCGGGGGGTGACCGCGAAGGACACGGTCATCATGCCCCCGCGACGGGGGAGGACCGTGTGGGGTGTTGAGACTGTCGTCGTCATCGCGCCCTCTTGGGGGAGCGTGGGGCCGACCGGACAGCGTCCGGGCCGGGCCGTAAGGGCGCGGACGCGGTGTCAGGGGCGTGCTGGCAGGTGTGCCGCCGGGCGGCGGAGTACGTCGTCGTCATGGTCGGCTCCGTGTCGAAGTGGCCGGTGACGACATGGTGCTGGCGCAATTAGGCCCCAACTATCACAAGTTGAGGATAGTTGGGGCCATGGACTGACTGTGCGTGTAGCTGTTGCTCAGTGCGACGCGGCAGAGCCGAGCCAGGAGCCGTACGACAGGAAGTTCTCCGGGAGCCGGCGGTGGGCGGCTTCCAGTCCGGCGTAGGTCTCTCGCACCATCGGGTGGTACTTGGCCTGCTGCGGGGCCGCTTTCCTGGCCTTGAGCAGGCTCTGGAACGACGCCTCGAGCTTTCCCGTCCACATCTGCGCCCGGGCGACTTCGGCGAAGTAGTGGCTGGTCCGCGACTTGGGCCAGTCCTGCGGGATCGCCAGTCCGTCCGTCGCTTCGACGGCCTCGCCGTACTGGTCCAGCTCGGCCAGGACGGACACGCGGTGCACCTTCACGTTCGTGGGACCGAAGGCGAGCCAGTGCACCTTGACCGACTCGCCTGTCGCCTCGGCGATCCGCTCCGCCTCGCCCAGGTGCTCGCGTGCCTGGGTCCCGTCGTGCGCGCGGCCGGCCATGACCGCCGCGCCGAGGTGCAGCTGTCCCGTGACGACCCTCTGCTCCCGGGAGGCGTCGGCCTGGGCGAGCGTCGACAGCCCCAGGGCGACGAGCCGCTGACCGGTACGGTACTTGCCCTCACGGAGGTACGTGAGGGCCCGCAAGTACTGGTACATGCCGCCGAGGACGGCATCGGACCCGCGCTGTGCGGCCCAGTCCACGCGGGCCAGGGCCAGCTGGGCCAGGTCGGCGAAACCGAGCTTCGTGGTGACGTCGTACGCCGTGCGGTAGAGGGAGGCGAGCGTCAGCCATCCCGCGCTCGTCCCGTTCACATGGGCCGAGGTCGTCGCCTCCTCGATGAGGCCGGCCACCTCGCCGGCGGCCTGCTTGATCTCGCCGGCGCGGACGGCCGCGCACAGAGCCTCCGCCTCGTCCCGCAGCTCCTCGGGACGGCGGGAACGGATGTCGGGGTCGGGTCCGAGGTCGTAGACGTCCAGGGCCTCCCGGATGGGCCTTATGAGGACGTCGAGTTCGTCGGCACGCAGCTCACTCGCGTACGGCTGGCCCACGACCGTGGCGACCTCCACACGCATGGCCCGCGCACACGCCGCGATGACGTGCGGGGTTGCGGGGAGGACTCCCTGCTCCGTCTTCGTCAGCGTGCTGTAGGGGACCCCCGCAAGGTCCGAGAGGGCTCTTTGAGTGAGGTGCCGTTCCCGGCGCAGGCGCGCGATCCGCACGCCGGTGTGGTCTTCGGGCAGAGCATGCATACGGGCTCCTGTTCTGCTTCGACACCAGAACGGTACCCGTGGCCCGCTCTCCGGGTGTATGAAAAGCCCCCGCTCACCGGGTGGTAGGACTTGGTCTCCGCTGGACAACGCGGCTTTCCGATCCGCCACTTGGACGGGCGCTCGTCGAACCGGTCGTACAGTTCACGGGCGAAGCCGAGAACCCACCGCCGACCGAGGCGCTCGGTCCCCGAGCCGAGCCGTCCACCCCACGATCGTCCCTCACGCGGCCCCGGTGCCCGGGGTCATCCGCCGAGGGCGATCGGGTCGAGGCCGGCCGGCAGGTGCCGCACGGCCAGCGCCACGGCCTCGTGCGCCGTGGCGAACCGGCCGAGGTCCGCGTCGATGATGCCCCTGCCCACGCCGTACGTACCCTCACCGTTCGCGCTCAGACAGGGGCCGACGACGGTGAGGCGCGGACGGGTCGTGGTCGAGAAGCGCAGCACCCGGTGGCTCGTGAACGGGTAGAGGGCGCGCAGCGCCGGCTGGGCGTAAGCCGACTCGATCAGGGCCTGATACGTCTTCTGCCAGGGATACTCCAGTTCGCTTGCTTCCTGACGCATGCCCTGCCACTCCGACTCCGTCAGGCGTACGGGATCGTGGTCGGGCACCTCGAACCGGCCGGTCAGGTGTACGAAGGGTGCCGTCCGGCGGATGTCCTCCAGCGCGGCCCCGTCGTGCCACGCGCGGGCGGCCCTGGCGACCTCCGCCAAGTCGTCCGTACGGTCGTCGACGAGGGGCATGTCCTGGAACGACTCCGTGCCCCAGACCGACCACCGTCGTTCGTGCCGCCAGGCGCTGATCTCCAGCTGCCCACGGTGCGGCACCGTACTCCCGACGGTCGCGTGGAGCAGCGGAGTGGAGTCCGAGGACGTGACGGAGACGGTCTCGAGGCAGCCTGCTCCTTCGGACCGGAGCGCGACGGCGAGACTGCCGTGGGCGGCGACGTCGGGATACAGGACGGCGGGATCGGGAGCTGTGGGCACGGTTCCCGATTGTGCCCGAACCGCCATTACCTGGGGCCGACGACGGGCGCCACCGCCGCGTACGACGTCACGGAGCGAACCCAGGCTGCCCCGGACGCGGTGCGGGTCGTTGCGTGCGGACGCGCTCGGGAGGAAGCCGAGGACGTCCGCGGAGTTCAGGGCACCCTCCGGCTCCGTGCCGAGTTCCTTGGAGGGCGCGTGCCGGACTGCCTCACCGCTCCCCGTGCGTCTCCTTGCGGAACAGCGCGTCCAGGACAGCCACTCACCGGCGCGGTCGACCACCTCGACCGTGCGGCCCTTCACCTTGACGCAGCAGACGACCCGTCATCGCTGACGAGGAGCCCGCCATTCCGCCCTTCTGCCGAGCCGCTGTAGCCGCTCACGGCTGTCTGAGCCGGAGCCGTCAGGGAAGCCGCAGGGACCGAAGCCGCTCGGCGATGCCGTACGAGTCGAGCTCCAGGGCGCGGACCTCGGTGATCAGCTCGCGCCAGACCTCGAACTTGGTGTCCACCCGCTCCCCGTGCATCTCCAGGTACGCGACGGCCAGGCCGTAGCCGAACAGCTCGTTGCGGGCCGGGAGCGGGCGCAGCACCACGCACTCCTCCAGGAAGACGGCCGCGCGCCAGAAGGGGTCGGGTTGGTGCTGGTCGTGGCGGGGCGGATCGACCTTGTGGCGGGCGGCCATGCCGACGAGCACGGAGAAGTCGTTGACGGTCAGGTCTTCCGGCAGGAGCTCTTCCTGTCGCTCCAGGAACCACCGGTAGTCGACGTAGTACTCACCGGGCACAGGTCAGGCCGCCCGCGGAGCGTGCCGGACCGGACCGCCGAACGCGGCGTCGAACGCGGCGACGGTCGCCGGATCACCGGTCACCCGGCGGAAAGCCTCGGCGCCGGCCGTCAGCGCGCGCTCGCGCTGCTTCTCCTCGGCCACCCGGGCCAGGTAGGCCTCCAGGGACAGTCCGGCGTCGTCCGCCAGGGCCTGGAGGGCGGCCCTGGTGTTGTCGTCGATCTCGATGTCGGCCATGGGACGAGTATGCCGCGCCGGCCTCCGCCCGGGCCACCCCCTTCGAAAAGTGGCACCGACCTGCGGTTTTATGGCACTTTCCTCTGTTCCTTGAACCGGTCGAAGAGCGGAACGGCGTCCATCGGGTCCTTCTCCATGACGTCGACGGTGTCGTCGGGCCGGTCGTAGTCGGTGTCGGGCAGGGGGAGCGGACACCTCGGAACGCCGGCCATGCGAGGCCGCACGGGAGGGATACGGGAATGTCCTCTGCAGCTCCGGGCCGCTGCCGTCCCGGCGTGGCGCACCCGGCCCTCGCATGTAGGGGTGGGCCGCCGGTCCGCCGCTGCAGGGGGAGAGGCAAGATCGTCCCGTGACACGTAGAGCGCTGGGCATGGGACCGACCGCGAGCGAGTCGGCCGCAGAGGCGACAAGGGAGAGGCTGCTGCCCGTGGAGCGGTTGTTCAATCCTCAAGGAGCCGGGGAGGCTCCCGCGAGTGAGCAGCGGGCGCCGGAGGGTGTACGGCGGTCCGGTCGGCGAATGCTGCGCCGTGCGCCCGAGGGGGCAGGCGGCAACCCGGATACGGCTGCGTGAGGCCTGCGGCTTCCGTCCGGGAGGACAGCCCGATCGTCCATCCGACTGGCACCCGTCCGAAAAGGGGTGCCAGTCGGATGGCTGGTAGCCCTTGCGGTTCCTGGCCTCGGGTCATGATCTTTCGCCGCTCACAGTTGTCAGTCGTAGCGCTGACGCTGGCCGTGTCGTCTCTGTCATCCCCTGCGGCGTTGGCCACGCCGCAGCCTCCGGGCACGGGTTGGTCCGTGCAGCGTGACGTCGACGCGCTGCGGGATGCCGGCGTCACCGGAGCAGCGGTCCGCCTGGAGACTGCGCACGGGACAGTCATCGCACGCTCCGGAGTGGGGGACCTGGTCACTCGCCGCCCGGTTCCGAAGGACGGCTACCTGCGACTGGGCAGTACCACCAAGATGTTCGTCGCCACCGTCGTACTGCAACTGGTGGGTGAAAGCGGCTCTCCCTCGACCAGACGGTGGAACAACTGCTGCCCGGGGTCGCGTCAGGAGCCGGAAACGACGGACGGACCATCACCGTCCGCGACCTGCTGCAGCACACCAGCGGCCTGTCCGACTACATCCACGACGTCTTCCCCGATCCCAGTGCCCAGACCTACTTCGCCAACCGGTGGCGCGCCTACCAACCCGAAGAGCTGGTCGCCCTGGCCATGTGCCACGAGCCCGCCTTCCCAGCAGGCACCCACTGGGCGTACTCCAACACGAACTACATACTCGCCGGAATGATCATCGAAAGGATCACGGGCCGCACCTGGGAACAGCAAGTCCGCCACCGCATCCTGCGCCCGCTCGGCCTGGAGCACACCGACACCCCCGGCACCCGGCCCTTCCTGCCGCATCCGCACATGGCCAACCACCAGCAGTTCACCGTGGACGGACCGATGGTCGGCACCACCCTCCCCTACCGCCCCTTCGACAGCGGGGCCGACGGCTCGATGACCGGAACGGCCCGTGACCTCAACCGCTTCCTCACCGCCCTGGTCAACGGACAGCTGCTGAAGCCCGCCGAGCTCGCCGCCCTGCGGACCACGGTCCCGGTGCCGCAGGGCAGCGGCCACCCCGCAGGCACCCAAGACGGCCTGGACCTGTTCCTCACACCCCTGTCCTGCGGCGGCGGTTACCTGGGACACGGAGGAAGCGGCTTCGGATACCTCGTCCAAGCGGCGACCACTACGGACGGCCGACGCACCGTCACTGCCTCTGCGCACAGCCGCCCGGCGGACCCACAGACCGCGAACCGCCAAGAAGACGCACTGCGCAACCTCATGGACCACGCCCTGTGCCGCACCACGTGAATATGCACTCAGATTGCCGTTTGCAGTCCACCGTCGAACGAGCCTCGAACGTAATTGGTGAGCGCATGCTGCTGGATCACGAGGGCGTCCCATCTGAGAGGGCGTTTATGCAGGTCAAGACCTATATGCGGCTCTCGCCCCTGACCCGCTTTGAGGGCCTTCATCCCATAGGCAGCGAATGACGCTC
>NZ_JBIRTN010000010.1:101097-307647 GCF_044334705.1 Streptomyces sp. NPDC020731 | reverse complement strand
CCGAAGCCGGCGGCGTTGTCCGCGACCCAGGTCAGCGCGGCGTAGGCGTCGTCGACCGCGGCCGGGAAGCGGTGCTCTGGTGCCAGCCGGTAGTCCACGGAGACCACGATCGTGCCGGAGCGGCCGGCCACGGTGCGGGCGATGTTGTCCTGGGTGTCCAGATCGCCGAAGACCCACCCGCCGCCGTGGAAGAAAAGCGTCACGGGCAGCGGCCCGGCGTTCGGCTCGGTGACGGGCCGGTAGATACGGACGGGTATGTCGCGGCCGCCGCCGACGGCCGTGGTGTCCCGGACGTCGGCGACCGGTACGGGAGCACCGGCCAGGCCGCCGAAGGCGCGTCCGAACGCGCGGTTCTCCGCCACCGTCAAGGTCTCGGGGGCCGGTCCGCCTCCTGAAGCCACTTGCTTGAGCAGGGTCTCGATCTGGGGGTCGAGGGACATGACGCTCGCCTATCTGCAGAGACGGCCATCCGGTGTGGAATGACCTTTCCAGGATCATCGGAGGCGCGTAATTGGAATGTCAATTCCAACTTGGGTAGTGTGGGCACATGAGCGCACCGGTGAGGGCCGAAGAGCCGAAGAAGCAGCGGCTCACCAAGGGCGGCCGCAAGACCCGCGAACGCATCATCGAGACCGCTGCGGAACTGATGTTCCACCGCGGCGCGGGGGGCACGAGCATCCCGGACATCCAGGCGGCCGCCGGGGTCAGCGCGTCGCAGATCTACCACTACTTCGGCGACAAGCAGGGCTTGGTCCTGGCGGTCATCGACCACCAGACGGACACCCAACTCGACCGGCAGCGTCCGCTGCTGGACAGCCTGGACAGCATCGAGGCCCTGCGCGAGTGGTGCGACCGGGCAGGGAGCAGACAGGACGCCAGGGGATGCGAAGGCGGCTGCGAGATCGGCTCGCTCGCCAGCGAGCTCGCCGACAGCGATCAGTCCGCGCGGGCCGGCCTCGTCGCCGCCTTCGACCGGTGGGAAGGACCCATCAGGTCGGGACTCGCACGCATGCAGGCACGCGGCGAGCTGCACGAGAGTGCCGATACCGCCGCGCTCGCCACCGCACTGCTGGCCGCCATCCAGGGCGGCATGCTGCTGTCCCAGGTCCGCCGGTCGAGCACCGCCTACCGGCAGGCCGTGTCAGCGGTGATCGACCACATCGAGAGCCATCTCGTCCGGTAGCGGCTCGAGTGCCTCAACTCACCGCTTCAGTTCGCGCTTCGACCGCCGGCTCGAACTCCAGCAGCAATGCGGCACAGTAGATGGTCGTCATGCCGCGGAGTGAGCGCCTGGCCGCCCGTCGTCGCCTGCCGGCACTCCAACGCTGCATCAAGGGCGCCGCAGGCTGCATGGTCGACTCGATCTCTCGACGACCGTTCGCGGGTGGGGCCGGGCTGGGGCTCCGGCGGAACCCAAACCGCCGTTCCCCATCGCGTGGAGATCACGACCCGACTGCGTGCACAGTGCAATCGTGTAGGGCCCCAGACCCTCCGAAGCAGTGCCGTTCCGCCGACCTGGTCGGCTGCGGCGTCATGGGTTTTCTCGTCACTCCACAGCCCGGCCGATGAGTTCGTGGCTCCCGGCCGGTCCAAGCTCGTGACACCCCAGGAAGGGACAGCGCCATGTCGGAGCTTCTCGTCGACTTCATCACCTCCCTCGACGGTTACGCATCGGGAGAGGGATGGCCCGGGTTCTGGGGCCTCGAGGGCCCGGAGTACCTCGCATGGCTCGGCGAGCAGCCCGAGGCCACCTACCTGATGGGAGCGAACACCTACCGCCTGATGTCGGGCTTCGCCGCGGGCGAGGTCCCGGATGGCCAAGAGGAGTTCAGGCCCGAGGAAGAGGCGTCCGTCGACGAGCTCACGCAAGCGTCCAAGGTGGTGTTCTCCTCCTCACTCGAGGAGCCACTGACGTGGGCCAACTCCACGCTCGTCCGCGACGACGCCGTCGAGGCGGTCCGCGCCATGAAGTCGAGTGGCTCGGGGCTCCTCAGCACGATCGGCAGCCTCAGCCTGTGCCGGTCCCTGCTGCGAGCCGGACTCGTCGACCGCTTCCGGGTCGTGATGTTCCCGGTGATCACCGGGGCCACGGGCGAAGAACGCATCTACGACGGCTATCCGGACGTTGCCCTCGAGATGATCGAGCACCGCACCTTCGACGGCCGCATCCAGCTGGTCGAGTACGAGCCCCGCGTGCTCGAGCACCCGCCGCTCGGCGCCCCTGCGTGACCGTCGCCCCGTCCGCCGGTCCGGACGGCCGCCAGGCCGGCGCCGGCGGACGCGGAGCAAGACCTGATAGGGGGCGAACGGCCGACGTCAGGACGCCCGGCCCATCATCGCTGTGCGGCGGGAGCCAGGAAGCGGGGCATCTCGTAGTCCGGGCCGGCCAGTGGGTCGAAGTTCTTGACCTTGAGCGGACAGCGGATGCGGTCCTCGCGGACGTCCGGGGACGACGTGCACCTGCCCTGTGCCTCGATGACCGGACAGCGGCGTGCGCCGCTCCGCCCCGCGTACCCCGACTGCCGGTCGACACCGACCCGGTCCCGCTCCTTGCGGGTCACGTCCAGGTTGGCCGCCGTGGCGAGCTCGCGTGCCCCGGTGTGCCGCCTTACGACGCCGACGGTGGCGCGGAGGCACCCGGCCGTGGCCCGCTGACTCGATCGGGTGAACCTCTCGCATATGCCGAATGCATGAACCATGGGCACGCCAGGCTTGCGCTCATGGTCACAGCACCACACGAGGTCTCCCACCGGCTCTTCCAGGAGCACCCGGAGGCCCTCGCCCCCGTCTTCTCCGACCAGGAAGAACTGGAGGAAGCTGATGCAGGACGTCGTCACCCACTTCCCGGGCCACGGAACGCTCTTCGAGGAGAAGTACCTCGAAGGCAGGGCCGAAGGCGAGGCCAGGGGCGAGGCCAAGGGGATTCTGCGTGTCCTGGAGGTGCGGGGCCTGCCCCTCTCCGACGACGTCCGTGAGCGCATCACCACCTGCACCGACCTCGACCGCCTCAACGACTGGCTCGACCGCTCCGGCACGGTGGAGCGCGCGGAGGACCTGTTCACCGAGAGCTGACGGTCCTGAGGTCCCGGCCACGGCGAAGGGGGCCGTCGGGCGCAGCTCCGCCGGCGCGCCCGTCATCAGGTCCTGCGCGTTGCCGTCGAGCGGGACGGCGATGGTCCCGCCGATGCCGGGCTCGTCGGCGGAGAGCACGACGATGCGGTCCACGCCGGGCGCGCTCGTCGACCGGAAGGCCCGGGAGGCCGGCACCTGGGGCGTCCTGCCCGCCCGCTCGACGGTCGCCGAGGGCGCGGTCCTCTCCCCGCGTCTCGAGGAGAGGCCGACCGCGTAACGCGCTCGCTACAGCAGGGGCCCGGGACGAAGGGAAGCCTTCTCCCGGGCGCTTCCGTTTGCGAAGATCACGTGAAGGCGGCCGATGTCCGGCCGTCATCACTCACGTGGGGGATTTCGACCATGGCACTCTTCGGCAACGCGCACACCGTCGACCCGGCCCAGGCGCAGCAGGACTACGCCCGTCTGCTGGGCCACGGCGAGCAGGTGCACGCCGCGTTCCTGCTGATCCGCGACACCATCCTGTTCACCGACCGCCGCCTGATCATGGTCGACAAGCAGGGCATCACCGGCAAGAAGGTGGAGTACCACTCCGTCCCGTACCGCAGCATCACCCACTTCGCGGTGGAGACGGCCGGCACCTTCGACCTGGACGCCGAACTGAAGATCTGGATCTCGGGCTCCCAGACCCCCATCCAGAAGACCTTCACCAAGGGCGTCGACATCTACGAGGTCCAGGCCATACTCACCCAGTTCGTGGCGCGGTAGCCGCCGGCACGACGCGCACCGACGGCTATCGACGGGCACCGGCGGGCCCGGGAACCACTGTTTCCGGGCCCGGAGACGGGGCGGGTAATGTCCGCAAGATGCCGAGACTCAAGGTCAGCGTCATCGTTCCCGTCCACAACACCGGTCAGTACGTCGACGAGTGCGCGCCGTCGCTGCTCGGGCAGAGCCTGCCGGCGGACGAGTACGAGGTGATCTACGTCGACGACGGGTCGACGGACGACACGCTGGACCGGCTGGAGAAGCTCGCGGCCGGGCACCCGAACGTGCGGGTGTACACCCGGCCCAATTCGGGCTGGCCCGGCGCGCCGCGCAACCTGGGCATGGAGCACGCCGAGGGCGAGTACGTGCAGTTCGTCGACCACGACGACAAGCTCGGGGCCGAGGCCCTGGAGCGGCTGTACGAGCACGCCAGGCGCAACGACGCCGACGTGGTGATCGGCAAGATGTCCAGCACGATGGTCCGCCCCCGACGGCTGTTCCGGCACACGGTGGACGCCTGCACGATCGAGAACGACGAGCTGATGCAGAGCCTGTCGCCGCACAAGATGTTCCGGCGGGTCTTCGTCGAGGAGCACGGGCTGCGGTTCCCGGAAGGGCCGTGGATCCTGGAGGACCTGGCCTTCGTCACCGCCGCCTATCTGAAGGCGGAACGCATCTCCGTCCTCGCCGACTACCCCTGCTACTACTGGATGAAGCGGGACGACGGCGGCAACAACACCCGGCACCGGTTCAACCCGCGGCACGGGTTCTGGCCCAACTGCCGCACCATCGTCCGCCGGATCAAGGACGGCACCGCCCCCTCCGACGACATCGACGCGCTGCAGAACCGGCTGCTGCACCGTCTGTACCACGTGGAGGTCCTCTCCAGGGCCCGGGAGCCCGAGATCCTGCGCGAGGACCGGGCCGAGCAGCTGCCGCGCTTCGAGGCGGCCCGCGCGGTGGCGCTGGAGGAGTTTCCGCCGGCCGTGCGGGAGGGGCTGCCCGGGGTGTCCCGGGTCCGCGCCGAACTGCTGGAGAGCGGTGACTTCGACGGGGCGCGGGCGTTCGCCGAGCACGTCCGCGCGGTGAAGGCACGCGGCGAGGCCGGCCCGCTGCGGTGGGAGGACGGCTGCCTGGTCGCCGACGTCACGCTGGACCTGCAGCGCGGGAACGGCGAGCCGCTGGTCCTGGTCGAGCGGGACGGCAGGTGGTGGCTGGACCCGGAGCTGCTGGACGGCGTGCCGGGCGCCGAGGACGGGTACGAGGTGCGCGATCCGTTCCGGCTGGCGTACGCGGAGATCGTGGTCAAGGACCGGGACCGGGAGGACTGGTGGTACCCGGAGGGTGACCTGGAGGTCCGGCTCGAACCGGCCGGCGACGGACGGTCACGGCCGGTCGCGTCCGGACGGCTGCGCATCGACCCGGAACGGCTGGCCGGCGGCAGGCCCCTGGGACGCGGGGTGTACGACGTGTGGGCGTTCGTCCAGCTGCTGGGCGTCGACCGGATGGTCCGGGTGACCGGTGACGGCGACCCGGGCTCCCCGGCCGCGGGCCCCGCGCTGACCGGTGGACGGCTCGCGCTGCCGTACTGGACGGCCGGCGGCCAGCTCGCCCTCGACCTGGACCAGCGGCAGCGCCGGTTCGGCCCCGACACGGCCGGGGCCGCCGCCGCCAACGACGCGCGCGCCGGACGGTCGCTTCCGCTGCCGTACGTGACGGTGGCGTCCGGTGGCCGGGTGCGCGTCAATGCCTCCGTGTCCGGTCTGACGGTGACCGCCGAGCTGGTTCCCGCCGCCGACGGGACGGCGGTGCGGCTGCGGCTCCCCGACCGCCTCGACCTCGCGGACGGACGCCACCCGGTCACCTTCCCGAAGGCGGACGCCCCGGTCGCGTACGTCGTCGTCGGCGACGGGGAGCTGCTGCGGCTGGAGGGCCCGGCCTACGCGGCCGGCACCGGGCGCCGGCTCCTCGACACGGTCGCCGGCAACCGCCGGGCCCGGCGTGTACGGAGCCGGCTGGGCCGGCGGCGCTGAGCCCTCGCCCGGCCGCGCACGCGGGAAGGGCCCGGAACCGAGGTCGGTTCCGGGCCCTTCGCCGCTGCCGGGGTTACTTGGGCTGCGGCTTGCGCACCGTCAGGTGCAGCTCCTTCAGCCGGGCCTCCTCCAGCTCCGTCGGCGCGCCCATCATCAGGTCCTGGGCGTTGCCGTTGAGCGGGAAGGCGATGGTCTCGCGGATGTTGGGCTCGTCGGCGAGGAGCATGACGATACGGTCGACGCCGGGCGCGATGCCGCCGTGCGGCGGGGCGCCGAAGCGGAACGCGCGGAGCATGCCGGCGAACTTCTCCTCGACCGTCTCACGGTCGTAGCCCGCGATCTCGAACGCCTTGAGCATGATCTCCGGCTCGTGGTTCCGGATCGCACCGGAGGACAGTTCGACGCCGTTGCAGACGATGTCGTACTGCCAACCGAGGATGTCCAGCGGGTCCTGGGTCTCCAGGGCCTCCAGGCCGCCCTGCGGCATCGAGAAGGGGTTGTGCGAGAAGTCGATCGCGCCGGTCTCCTCGTCCTTCTCGTACATCGGGAAGTCGACGATCCAGCAGAAGCGGAAGACGTTCTCCTCGAAGTGGCCGGCGCGCTTGGCGGCCTCGACCCGCACCGCGCCCATGATCTTCGAGACCTCGTCGAACTCGCCCGCGCCGAAGAACACCGCGTGGCCGGCGGCCAGGGAGAGCCGCTTGGTCAGCTCGGCGACGTTCTCCTCGGTGAGGAACTTCGCGATCGGGCCGCTCAGCGAGCCGTCCTCGCCGACGCGCACCCAGGCCAGGCCCTTCGCGCCCTGGGAGACCGCGTAGTCACCGAGCTGGTCGAAGAACTTGCGGGGCTGCCCGGACACGTCCGGCACCGGCAGCGCACGGACGTGCTTGCCCGCGAAGGCCTTGAACTCCGAGCCCTCGAAGACGTCGGTGATGTCGACGAGCTCCAGCTGGGCCCGCAGGTCCGGCTTGTCGGAGCCGTACTTCAGCATCGCCTCGCGGAACGGGATCCGCGGGAACGGGGACGTCACGTGACGGCCGTTGCCGAACTCCTCGAACAGCTCGGTCATGAGCTTCTCGATCGGCTGGAAGACGTCCTCCTGCTCGACGAAGCTCATCTCGACGTCGAGCTGGTAGAACTCGCCCGGCGAGCGGTCCGCGCGGGCGTCCTCGTCACGGAAGCAGGGCGCGATCTGGAAGTAGCGGTCGAAGCCGGAGATCATCAGCAGCTGCTTGAACTGCTGCGGGGCCTGCGGCAGCGCGTAGAACCTGCCGGGGTTCAGGCGCGACGGCACCACGAAGTCACGGGCGCCCTCGGGGGAGGTGGCGCTCAGGATCGGCGTCGCCATCTCGTTGAAGCCCAGCGCCGTCATCTTCTGGCGGATCGCCGAGATGACCGACGTACGCAGCAGGATGTTGCGGTGCATGCGCTCGCGGCGCAGGTCCAGGAAGCGGTACTCCAGGCGCCGCTCCTCGTTGACCCCGTCCTCGGCGTTGATGGTGAAGGGAAGCGGGGCGGCGGCGCCCAGCACCTCGACCGCGGAGACCTCGACCTCGACCTCACCGGTCGGCAGCTCGGCGTTGACGTTCTCCGTGCCGCGCGAGACGACCTTGCCGTCGACGCGGACCACGGTCTCCTTGGAGAGCTTGTCCAGCGCCTCGTACGCCTCGGTGCCCGGGCGGGCCACGAGCTGCGTGATGCCGTAGTGATCGCGCAGATCGATGAAGAGGATGCCGCCCAGGTCGCGCCGATTGTGCAGCCAGCCACTCAGCCGGACGTCGGTACCGACGTCAGAGGCGCGGAGCTCGCCGCAGGTGTGGGACCTGTACCGATGCATCGTCGTTCATCCAGCCTTCGCGGATCGGGGTCGTTGTTTCACGTGAAACTCCCCCAAGCCTACCGGCCGGGCCAAGATCGCTTCTCTGCCCTTACGAGTCGGGCGCGGTGGAACTTTTCGACACCCTCTTCATAAAGTGGTGCAATGCGCACTGGTGAGCCCCTGCCCTCCCTGGGGGACGTCCTCGCCGCCCTCGGCACCGGTCTGTGGCACTGGGACACCGCCGCCGGGCTGGTCACGGTCGACGCCATGACGGCACGGCTGCTCGGGCTGCCCGCCGAGCAGGTCACCCTCACGGAGGCCCAGGTCCGCGCCCGTCTGCACCCCGTCGACTGGAACGAGATCACCGGGGTGGTCCAGCTCGCCGTCGCCGAGGGCACCCTCGCCGAGGTACGGATCCGGATCATGGACGACCAGAAGCGGGTCGTCCGGGTGGTGCGCAGCCGCTCCAAGCCCTCCTTCGACCACGCCCGCAAGGCGTACGTCCTGACCGGCACCCTCCAGGAGGTCACCGAACCGAGGCCGGGCACACCCGCCGGGCGCAGCGCGGTCACCGGTGACTGGCGGCGCTCCCGGGAGGCGTTCCTGCTGGACGCCGGCCGGGCGCTGGCGGAGGCCCGGTCGACGCAGGAGGTGCTGCGGGTCGCGGCCAACCTGTCGATGCCGGGCTTCTCACCGGACGGCCTGGCCGTGTTCGGCGTGGAGGGCGACCACCTCACGATCGTCGGCCACCACGGACACGAGCCCGGTTCCGACCACCCGTTCACCTACATGCCACTGGACACCGACTACCCGGCCGCCGAGGTGGTGCGCACGGGCCGCGCGGTCTACCTCTCCTCCCCGGAGCAGTACGAGACCCGCTACCCGCTCGCCTGGCCGCTCGCCCAGCGCTTCGGACGGCAGTCCTGGGCCTTTCTGCCGCTGACCGCGTCCGGCCGCACGATGGGCGCCTGGCTGGCGGCCTTCACCTACCCGGTCGCCTTCACCCCCGACGAGCGTTCCGTGCTGACCACGGTCGCCCGGATGCTGGCCCAGGCGCTGGCCCGCGCGGGCACCGCCGAGAACGAGCGGGCGCTGAGCGAGGGACTGCAGCGCACGATGCTGCCGAAGCTCGGCCCCGGCATTCCGGGCATGAGCCTCGCCGCCCGCTACGTCCCCACCGGCGGCGGGCTCCAGGTCGGCGGCGACTGGTACGACGTCATCCCGCTGCCCAACGGACGGTTCGCCATGGTCATCGGGGACGTCCAGGGCCACGACGTACGGGCGGCCGGACTGATGGGCCAGCTGCGGATAGCCCTGCGGGCGTACGCCTCGGAGGGGCACCGCCCCGACGCCGTGCTCTCCCGCGCCTCCCGCTTCCTGCACGGGATCGGCGAGGCGGACCCCGCCGATCCCCGCTTCGCGACCTGTCTGTACGTCGAGGTCGACCCGGTGAGCGGAGTGCTGGAGGCCGCCCGCGCCGGGCACCCGGAACCGGTGATCCGCATGGCGGACGGGACGGTGCTGGCCCGGCCGACGGCGGGCGGACTGCCGCTGGGCGTCGACCCGGGCGCCGACTATCCGACCACCCGGTTCGTCCTGGAGTCCGGCGAGACGATGCTGATCTGCACGGACGGGCTGATCGAGACCGGCGGCCACGACCTGGAGACCGGCTGGCAGCGGCTGCGCACCCTCCTCGAGAAGCACGAGGGCGACCAGGAGGAACTGGCCGACACCCTGGTGCAGGCGGTGCACGGCCCCTCCTCGCACCACACCACCGGCCCACTCGCCGACCGACGCGAGGACGACATCGCCATGATGCTGCTGAGCCGGCGGGGCGAGGGATGCGGCCGCGGCGCGGAGACGGACACGGTACGGCCTCCCGTGCGCCGCACGATGCTGACGGTCGCGCAGGCCGAGCCCGAGCGGGTCTCGGTGGCCCGGCAGCAGCTGCGCGAGCTGCTGCACGACTGGTCCTCGCCGGACCAGGTGGACTCGGCGGTGCTGCTGCTGTCGGAGGTGCTCACCAACGTCCTCGTGCACACCGACACGGACGCCCTGCTGCTCGCCGAGGTCATCGACGGGCGGGACGGCCGCCGGATGCGCATCGAGGTCACCGACGCCGGCGACGACCTGCCGCACCTGCGCAGACCGGGCGAGCTGGCGTCCTCCGGACGCGGCCTGGTCCTGATCGAGCTCCTCGCCCACACCTGGGGCGTCGCCCCGCGCGGCACGGGCAAGAGCATCTGGTTCGAGCTGTACGAGACGGAGGGGGCCGGCCCCCGTTGAAAGGGCCGGGCCGGCGGCTCAGCCGGCGAAGGGACTGCCGTGCCCGGGAAGCCGCCCGCCCGGCGGCAGGTACCGCAGCCGCCCCTCCGGGTCGGTCACCGGGGTGAAGCCGGCGGCCCGCAGGAGAGCGGCGTACTTGGCCTCGAACCGCCGGTTGACGGCGAACCCGACCGGGAGGAGGGCCATCACCGCGGCCCAGGCGAGGACGGTGAGAACCACGGTCATGCCGCCCGAGCCGAGTACGAGGCCGACGGGCAGGGCCAGCGGAACGGCGCCGACACCGGCGAGCACGATCCGTTGCCTGTCGGTGTACATGGCGGTGATGTCGAAGGTGATGCGGGCCTTGAGCAGCTCGACCGCCTCGGGCGCGAGGCGCGGCAGCTCACCGCCGTCGGCGGCCCTCGGGTACCGCGACCGGTTCCGCGCCGCCCGCGCGCGGGCCTCGGGAGTGGGGTCGGGCACGATCACGACGACGTACTGCTTGCCCTGCGGCCCGCCGTCCTGCCGTACGTCCGCGTATTCGTAGCCGAACTGCCGGGCCATGGCGGCGGACCGGGCGAGCTTCGTCGTGGTCGCCATGGCGCCGGTGACCCGTACGGGCTCCCCGCTCTCCATCTGCCGCAGCATCTTCCGTATCCGGCGCTCGCCCATCGGTGCCCCGCCCTCTCCTCAGTGATCCGGCCGCGTACGGACATCATCGTGTCCGTACGCGGCCGGGATCACTGCCGGACGCGGGCAGTCCTCAGGCGTCGTCGCTGCCGACCGCGGGTCCGCCCTCGGACATGCCGTGCACCGCCGGGACCGTTCCGAGCCGGCCCTTCTGGAAGTCCTCGAAGGCCTGCTGGAGCTCGTCGCGGGTGTTCATCACGAACGGGCCGTAGTGGGCCATCGGCTCACGGATCGGCTTGCCGCCGAGCAGGACGACCTCCAGGTCCGGGGTGTGGGAGTCCTGCCTCTCGTCCGCGCGGACGGTCAGCGAGGAGCCCGCGCCGAAGACGGCGGTCCGGCCGACGTGGACCGGACGCCGCTCGGCACCGACCGCGCCCCGGCCCGCGAGGACGTACGCCAGACCGTTGAAGTCCTCCCGCCAGGGCAGGGTGATCTCCGCGCCCGGCGCCAGCGTCGCGTGGACCATCGTGATCGGCGTGTGCGTGATGCCGGGACCCTCGTGGCCGTCCAGCTCGCCGGCGATGACGCGCAGCAGCGCGCCGCCGTCGGGGGAGGTGAGCAGCTGGACGCTGCCGCCCCGGATGTCCTGGTAGCGCGGGGCCATCATCTTGTCCTTGGCGGGGAGGTTCACCCACAGCTGGAGTCCGTGGAAGAGCCCGCCGGACATGACGAGCTGCTCCGGCGGCGCCTCGATGTGGAGCAGACCGCTGCCGGCCGTCATCCACTGGGTGTCGCCGTTGGTGATGGTGCCGCCACCGCCGTTGGAGTCCTGGTGGTCGAAGATCCCGTCGATGATGTAGGTGACGGTCTCGAAGCCGCGGTGCGGGTGCCAGGGCGTTCCCTTCGGCTCCCCCGGGGCGTACTCCACCTCGCCCATCTGGTCCATCATGATGAACGGGTCGAGATGGCGGTAGTTGATCCCGGCGAACGCCCGGCGCACCGGGAAGCCCTCGCCCTCGAAACCGCTCGGCGCGGTCGTGACGGTGAGCACGGGGCGTGCCACGGCGTCGGCGGGCGCGGTCACGCGGGGCAGCGTCAACGGGTTCTCGACGGTCACTGCAGGCATGTCGGTACCTCCTCGGGTACGCCCAGTTTAGTTGAGCGTTGAACTTCTTGCCACTCCGAACGAAGAGAGCCCGGAGGACATTCCCTCCGGGCCCGGTCTCAGGAGTGGCGCGGATCAGCCGTCCGCGCGGCGACGGCTTCAGCCGTACATGCGGCGCATCGCGAACTCGACCATCTGCTCCACGGCCTTGGCGTCGAACACCATCCGGTGCTCGCCCTCCATGTCGAGCACGCAGCCGTACCCCGTGGGCAGCAGGTCGATCACCTCGGCGCCGGTGATCACGAAGTACTTGGACTCCTTGCCCGCGTAACGCCGCAGCTCCTTGAGCGAGGTGAACATGGGGATCACCGGCTGCTGGGTGTTGTGCAGGGCGAGGAATCCGGGATTGTCGCCGCGCGGGCAGTAGACCTTGGAGGTGGCGAAGACCTGCTGGAAGTCCTCGGCCGCCATCTGTCCGGTGGTGAACGCGCGCACCGCGTCGGCGAGCGAGGGCGCGGACGGCTCCGGATACAGCGGCGCCTGCTGCCCGTACCCACCCGGCATCTGCTGCTGCTGCGGCGGGACGTAACCCTGCTGCGCCCCCGCGCTCTGGTCGTAGCCGTACATGCCGCACAGACTACTGACCCGGCGGGAGGGCTGCGTCACAGATGTCCGGATCGGGGTTGCTTCTTATTACCGACGGGTAGCATCATCGGAACTACTTGCCGGTACGTGAATCAGTTGCGAGGAGTCAGTGCCTCGCCGATACCTCTTTAACGGAGCCGTCGCCATGGGGCACTACAAGTCGAATCTGCGCGACATCGAGTTCAACCTCTTCGAAGTACTCGGTCGCGACAAGCTGTACGGCACGGGTCCGTTCGAGGAGATGGACGTCGACACCGCGAAGAGCGTCCTCGACGAGCTGACCCGGCTCGCGGAGAACGAGCTGGCCGAGTCCTTCACCGACGCCGACCGCAACCCGCCGGTGTTCGACCCGGAGACCAACACCGCGCCGGTCCCGGCGTCCTTCAAGAAGAGCTACCAGGCCTTCATGGACTCCGAGTACTGGCGCCTGGGCCTGCCCGAGGGCATCGGTGGCACGACGGCTCCCCCGTCGCTGATCTGGGCGTACGCGGAGCTGATCCTGGGCGCCAACCCGGCCGTGTGGATGTACTCCTCCGGTCCGGCCTTCGCCGGGATCCTGCACGACGAGGGCAACGAGACGCAGAAGAGGATCGCGCGGATCGCCGTCGAGAAGCAGTGGGGCTCCACCATGGTCCTCACCGAGCCGGACGCCGGCTCGGACGTGGGCGCCGGCCGCACCAGGGCGGTCCAGCAGGAGGACGGCTCCTGGCACATCGAGGGCGTGAAGCGGTTCATCACGTCCGGTGAGCACGACATGTCGGAGAACATCCTCCACTACGTGCTCGCGCGTCCCGAGGGCGCCGGCCCCGGCACCAAGGGCCTGTCCCTCTTCCTCGTCCCGAAGTACCTCTTCGACGTCGAGACCGGTGAGCTGGGCGAGCGCAACGGCGCCTACGCCACCAACGTCGAGCACAAGATGGGCCTGAAGGCCTCCAACACCTGCGAGATGACCTTCGGCGACCGGCACCCCGCCAAGGGCTGGCTGATCGGCGACAAGCACGACGGCATCCGCCAGATGTTCCGCATCATCGAGTTCGCCCGCATGATGGTCGGCACGAAGGCGATCTCCACGCTGTCGACGGGCTACCTCAACGCGCTGGAGTACGCCAAGGAGCGCGTCCAGGGCCCCGACCTGGCGAACTTCATGGACAAGAGCGCGCCCAAGGTCACCATCACCCACCACCCCGACGTGCGCCGCTCGCTGATGACGCAGAAGGCGTACGCGGAGGGCATGCGCGCGCTGGTGCTGTACACGGCGTCGGTGCAGGACACGATCGCGGTGAAGGAGGCGGCGGGCGAGGACGCGAAGTCCGAGCACGCGCTCAACGACCTGCTCCTCCCCATCGTCAAGGGCTACGGCTCCGAGAAGGGCTACGAGCAGCTCGCCCAGTCGCTGCAGACCTTCGGCGGCTCCGGCTTCCTGCAGGAGTACCCGATCGAGCAGTACATCCGGGACTCCAAGATCGACACCCTGTACGAGGGCACCACCGCGATCCAGGGCCAGGACTTCTTCTTCCGGAAGATCGTCCGCAACCAGGGCGCGGCACTGAACTCGCTGGCCGAGGACATCAAGAAGTTCCTGGCGCTCGGCGAGGGCGGCGAGGAGCTCGGCGCGGCCCGCGAGCACCTGGCCAAGGCGGCCGTCGAGCTGGAGGCCATCGTCGGCCTGATGCTCACCGACCTCGCGGCCACCGAGCAGGACGTCAGGAACATCTACAAGGTGGGCCTGAACACCACCCGTCTGCTGATGGCCTCCGGTGACGTGATCGTCGGCCACCTGCTCCTCAAGGGCGCCGCGATCGCCGCCGAGAAGCTCCCGACGGCCTCCGCCAAGGACGTCGCCTTCTACACCGGCAAGATCGCCGCGGCGAAGTTCTTCGCGGCCAACGTCCTGCCCGGCGTCACCCTGGCCCGCAAGGTCGCCGAGGGCGTCGAGCTGGACCTGATGGAACTGGACGAGGCGGCGTTCTAGGACGACCCCGTACAGACCTCACGAGGGCCCGCTCCCGCACAGGGAAGCGGGCCCTCGCCCTCGTTAAGGTGAACCCCATGAGCGAACCCCCCCGCTTCGATCGCGGCCACACCGACGACCTGATGTCCTTCCTGGCGGCGAGCCCCACGCCGTACCACGCCGTGGCGAACGCGGCCGAGCGGCTGGAGAAGGCGGGCTTCCGTCAGGTCGCGGAGACGGACGCCTGGGACACGGCGACATCAGCGGGCTCCGCCGCGGGGACCGGCGGCAGGTACGTGCTGCGCGGCGGCGCGATCATCGCCTGGTACGTCCCCGAGGGCGCGAGCGCGCACACCCCCTTCCGGATCGTCGGCGCCCACACCGACTCGCCCAACCTGCGCGTCAAGCCCCGGCCCGACAGCGGGGCGCACGGCTGGCGCCAGGTGGCCGTGGAGATCTACGGCGGTCCGCTGCTCAACTCCTGGCTCGACCGCGACCTGGGCCTGGCCGGCCGGCTGTCCCTGCGTGACGGCTCCACCCGCCTGGTCAACGTCGACCGCCCCCTGCTGCGAGTCCCCCAGCTCGCCATCCACCTGGACCGCTCGGTCAACGCCGACGGCCTCAAGCTCGACAAGCAGCGGCACATGCAGCCGATCTGGGGCATGGGCGACGACGTCCGCGACGGCGACCTCATCGCCTTCCTGGAGGAGACCGCCGGGCTCCCGGCCGGCGAGGTCACCGGCTGGGACCTGATGGTCCACTCGGTCGAGCCACCCGCCCACCTGGGCCGCGACCGCGAGCTGGTGGCCGGCCCGCGCATGGACAACCTGCTCTCCGTGCACGCCGCCACGGCCGCGCTCGCCGCCGTGGCGGGCAAGGGCTCCGACCTCTCCTGCATCCCCGTCCTCGCCGCCTTCGACCACGAGGAGAACGGCTCCCAGTCCGACACCGGCGCGGACGGCCCGCTGCTCGGCGGCGTCCTCGAGCGTTCGGTGTTCGCGCGCGGAGGATCGTACGAGGACCGGGCCCGCGCCTTCGCCGGCTCCGTCTGCCTCTCCTCCGACACCGGTCACGCCGTCCACCCCAACTACGCGGAGCGGCACGACCCGACGCACCACCCGCGCGTCGACGGCGGACCCATCCTCAAGGTGAACGTCAACAACCGCTACGCCACGGACGGTTCCGGTCGGGCGGTCTTCGCGGCGGCCTGTGAGAAGGCGGAGGTCCCCTTCCAGTCCTTCGTCTCCAACAACGCGATGCCGTGCGGCACCACCATCGGCCCGATCACCGCGGCCCGGCACGGCATCAGGACCGTCGACATCGGCGTGGCGATCCTGTCGATGCACAGCGCACGCGAACTGTGCGGCGCGAAGGACCCGTTCCTGCTGGCGAACGCCCTCGTCGCCTTCCTCGACGGCTAGTCAACTGCCGTACGGCGCATGGGTGACGCCCGCCCGGGTACCCGGTTCGCACCGGAAACACCGGACAGGGAGGCGACACTCATGGGCCTCGGCGGATGCATCATCCTCATCGCCGCGGGAGCAATCCTCACGTTCGCGACCGACTGGGACATGCAGGGTGTCAACCTTGACCTGGTCGGCGTCATCTTCATGATCGTCGGTCTGATCGGCGTCGCGACCTTCAGCAGCATCGCCCGGCGCAGGCGGGTCGTCGTACCCCCCGCCACCCCGGTCGTCGACGACGCCACCCGCCCCCGCACCCGCGACGGCTACAGCGACGGGTACGGGGTCTGACCGGCCGACCGCCACACCGAAGGGCGCGGGAGAAAGGATCTCCCGCGCCCTTGCCGTGCCCGGAGGGGCTGTCAGTCCGTCGGGCTAGTGTCCGCGTCCCGGAGCCGGGCGCGGGGAAGGGCTGGCGGCATGAGATTCCTTGTGCGGGACCGGATCCTCGGGATCGGGGACGACTACTGGATCGAGGACGACCACGGGAACAAGGTCTTCCTCGTCGACGGCAAGGCGATGCGGCTGCGGGACACCTTCGAGCTCAAGAACACCGAGGGCCGGGTGCTCATCGACATCCGGCAGAAGATGTTCGCCCTGCGGGACACGATGGTGATCGAGCGCGGCGGGGAGCCGCTGGCGACGGTCCGGCGCAAGCGGCTGTCGCTGCTGCGCAACCACTACCGGGTGGCACTGGCGGACGGCGGCACCGAGCTGGACGTCAGCGGCCGGATCCTCGACCGGGAGTTCGCCGTCGAGTACGACGGTGAGCTGCTCGCCGTGGTCTCACGCCGCCTGCTGCACGTCCGGGAGACGTACGGCGTCGACGTCGTGCGCGAGGACGCGGACCCGGCGCTGCTGATCGCGGTGGCGGTGTGTGTGATCCACCTGGCGGAGAAGGAGCGGGAGGACTAGCGGGGCCGGCTGCCCGGACGCCCCCGCGTCGGTCGCCGGACTCGAAGCCGGACCGCGTCTGCGGCGCGACGTCCTGGCGCTGCACGGCGTCACCGGCGTGATCTCCTTCTACGGCACCAACGACCTGCAGAACAAGTGCACGTCGGACCGCATCACCGACAGCTACAAGGACGTCTTCGCGCGGCTCCACGAGGCGGGCATCGAGGTGTACGTCGTGCCGAGCACCCCGCGCCCGATCTACACCGACCGGATGAACCGTTACCGCTGGGACATCGGCGCGTACGTCGGCGACCAGGGTGACTGCGGTGGCGAGTGCGACGGCGTCGTCGACTTCGACCACGCCGTCCTGGACCCGGTGAACCCCAACAGCATCAACGGGGCGTACGACGTCGGTGACGGGATCCACGTCGACAAGGCGGGCCACGAGGCCGAGGCGAAGACCGTCCCGCTGCGCATGCTGCTGTCCTCGGCCCGGCGCCGACCGGCACGGCCGTCCCGCCCCGGGCTCCCCGCGGCGGGGCGGCTACCCGGAGACGTGCCGGGGGGCGGCCAGACCCAGGACGCGGTCCTTCAGGGCCGGGAAGCGTTCGCGGGTGCCCGCCACCGTGGCCGGGTCGAAGTCGACGGTGAGGACCTCCTCGCCGGGGCCCGCCTCCGCCAGGACCTCGCCCCACGGATCCACCACGATCGAGTGACCCGCCTGCGGAACCCCGGCGTGCGTCCCGGCCGTTCCACACGCGAGGACGAACGCCTGGTTCTCCACCGCCCGTGCCCGGGCCAGGAGCGTCCAGTGGGCCCGGCGGCGCTCCGGCCAGCCCGCCGGGACGACGAGGGTCTCGGCTCCGGCGTCGACGAGACCGCGGAAGAGTTCGGGGAAACGGAGGTCGTAGCAGGTCGCCACACCGAGGACGGTGCCCGGCAGACGGACCGTCACCAGTGCGTCGCCCGCCCCCATCAGCACGGCCTCGCCCTTGTCGAAGCCGAAGCGGTGGATCTTGCGGTAGGCGGCGGCCAGGTCACCGGAGGGGGAGAGGACGAGCGAGGTGTTGTAGAGGGGACCTTCAGGGTCCCGTTCCGGAATCGAGCCCGCGTGCAGCCACACGCCCGCGTCGCTCGCGGCCTTGGCCATCGCCTCGAAGGTCGGCCCTTCGAGCGGTTCCGCCTCGCCGGCGAACTCCTCGTACGCGAACGCGCCCGTGGTCCACAGTTCCGGCAGCACGACGAGATCGGCCCCGGCCTGATCCCGTACCATCCCGGCGACCCGACGTCGACGCGATTCGACCGATTCGTCCTCGTTCACGGCGACTTGGAGCAAGGAAGCGCGCACACTACCACCGTCCTGGCATTCGACCCGCGCACACGGGCCTACGATCGTCACACGAAAGCACTGCCGGGGTGCCTCGCAGCAGCGTAACTTAGCGACCCGAGACACCCACCTGGTGCAACCATCGCCCACTGGCACCGCCGCCACAACCTGCCCGTGTACCGACCGCCGAGGGGTCCCGTTTCCGTGAGTCTGCATCCCACCCTCCAGCCCTACGCCGACGCCTGGACCCACTCCATCGAGGCGATATCCGAGCTGGTGCAGCCGCTCCCGGAGGCCGACTGGAACCGGCGGACGCCGTGCCCGGGCTGGTCGGTCCGCGATGTCGTCTCGCACGTCATCGGCCTGGACTCCGAGATGTACGGCGACCCCCGCCCCATCCACACACTGCCGCGCGACCTGTTCCACGTCACCAACGACCACCAGCGGTACATGGAGATGCAGGTCGACGTGCGCCGCCACCACACGTCGCCGGAGATGACCTCCGAGCTGGAGCTCATGATCATCCGGCGCAACCGCCAGCTGCGGAACGAGAACCGCGAGCCCGGCACCAAGGTGCGCGGCCCGCTCGGCACGGAGCTGACGCTGGAGGAGTCCATGCGCCGGCACGCCTTCGCCGTGTGGGCGCACGAGCAGGATCTGCGCACGGCCCTCGGCCACCCCGGCAACCTCGACTCCCCCGGCGCGCACATCGCCCGTGACGTGCTGCTCGCCGAGCTGCCGCGCGTGGTCGCCGAGCTCGCGCAGGCGCCGCGCAGTTCGGCCGTGGTCATCGACGTCCACGGTCCGGTGGAGTTCCTGCGCACGATCCGCGTCGACATCCAGGGCCGAGGCACCCTGGAGACTGCTCCGGCCCTCGGCCCGGCCGCCACCCTCAGCCTCGACTGGGAAACCTTCGTCCGCCTGACCTGCGGCCGGGTGACCCCGGAGGCGGTGGCGGACCGGCTGAAGACGGAGGGCGACCCGGACCTGACGGCAGCGATCCTCCGCCACTTCGCGGTCACCCCGTAGTAATCGCGGGCCATCGCGACGCAGGGCGGCACGGGGAGGCGGTGGGGGACCCTCCCGCTCGAGCGCAGCCGAGAGCGGGGAGGCACCCGGCACGCACCGGCCGCACGACCCACCCCCGCCCACCCCCGGGCACCGTCACACAGGCACGTGCACCGAACTCACCCGGCTGGCCACCAGCCGCTCCCGCTCGGCCCGCGCCGCCCGCCTCCGCAACCGCAGAATCTGGGTGACCCCCAACACCTGCAGCACGAACACGGACGAGAAGGCGACGCCGTAGTCGCCCCCCGTCGCGTCCAGCAGTACCCCGACCGCGAACAACGTCGTCATGGAGGCCACGAAACCCCCCATGTTCGTGATCCCCGACGCCGTCCCCTGCCGCTCGGCCGGATTCGCCGGCCGCGCGAAGTCGAACCCGATCATCGACGCCGGCCCACAAGCCCCCAGCACCGCGCACAGCACCACCAGCAACCACATCGGCACCGTGTCCGCCGGATGGACCAGGGTGGCCGCCCACACCACCGCCGTCGCACCCACCGTCCCCAGCGCCAGCGGCAGCCGCGCCCCGTGATGCCGGGCGATGACCTGGCCGTAGACGAGCCCGAAGACCATGTTGGACAGCACGACGAGAGTCAGCAGCTCACCGGCGACCGCCCGCGACAGCCCCTGCGCCTCCACCAGGAACGGCATCCCCCACAGCAGCAGGAACATCATCGCCGGGAACTGGGTGGTGAAGTGCACCCACAGGCCGAGCCGCGTCCCCGGCTCCCGCCAGGAGGCGGCGATCTGACGGCGCACGTAGGCGGCGCCCCGGTGCGAAAGGGGCTCCGGTTCGTGCCCCTCGGGGTGGTCCTTGAGGAACAGCACGAGCAGCACGAACACCACGACACCCGCGAGCGCGCTGCCCGCGAACGCCGCCGTCCAGCCGATGCCGTGCAGCAGCCGGGCGAGGACCAGCGTGGAGACGAGGTTGCCCGCCATGCCGGCCAGCCCCGCCATCTGCGCGACCAGCGGCCCGCGCCGGGCCGGGAACCAGCGGGTGCCCAGCCGCAGCACGCTGATGAACGTCATCGCGTCACCGCAGCCGAGCAGCGCCCGCGAGGCGAGCGCCATGCCGTACGACGGCGAGAACGCGAAGCCGAGCTGCCCGGCCGTGAACAGCACGACCCCGATGCCCAGCACCTTCTTCGTGCCGAGCCGGTCGACCAGCAGCCCGACGGGTATCTGCATGCCCGCGTAGACCAGCAGCTGGAGGATGGAGAAGGTGGACAGGGCGGAGGCGTTGACGTCGAAGCGGTCGGCGGCGTCGAGGCCGGCCACCCCGAGCGACGTACGGAAGATGACGGCGACGAAGTAGACCGAGACGCCGATCCCCCACACCGCGAGGGCACGCCGCCCGCCCGGGGGTGCCCCCTCCGGGGGAGGGCCTCCGGGCAGCGTGCCCGGACCCGTACGCGCGCCGCTCATCGCACCTCACCCCGGGCCAGGTGGGAGAACCAGCCGACATGCCGGTGGACGACGCCGACGGCCGCCTCCGCGTCACCGGAGCGCAGTGCTTCGAGGATCTCCCCGTGCTCGGCGAGGGTCTTGGCGATCCGGTCGGGGTGGGAGTGCATCACGGCGACGCCCATCCGCAGCTGGCGGTCGCGGAGCTGGTCGTAGAGGCGGGAGAGGATCTCGTTGCCGCCGCTGCGGACGATCTCGGCGTGGAAACACCGGTCGGTGACGGACGCCGCGGCGAAGTCACCGGCGTCGGCCTGTTCCTTCTGCCGGGCGAGCAGCCGCTCCAACCGCTCGATGAGTCCGGGCGGCGCGGGTACGGCCTTCCTGGCGGCGTGCTCCTCGACGAGCAGCCGGGTCTCGACGACGTCGGCGATCTCCTGCGCGGAGACGGGCAGGACCAGGGCGCCCTTCTTCGGGTAGAGCTTGATCAGCCCTTCGGCCTCCAGCCGCAGCAGCGCCTCGCGCACGGGGGTCCGCGAGACCCCCACGACCTCGGCCAGCTCGCCTTCGGTGAGCAGCGTCCCGCCCTCGTAACGGCGCTCCAGGACGCCCTGCTTGACGTGGGCGTAGACGCGGTCGGTGGCGGGTGGTCGCTTCACGGGGGCCGGGCTGGTCATGCGGACAGGATAGATACAACACGCACGCATGGAAGAATCCATCCACGATGCGGACTCGGATAAGTCGGAAGTGCACCCCGATCCAGGCACAACCATCCACGCGTGTCGCGAGTCAGACAGACGCGGCTCCCTTATGGGCCGCACCTCAACTTGGCCGCAAGACATGGCCATTCCAGGTAATCGGGGTATTCGACTTGAAGATCGACATCCAGGGCTTCCGTATCCGCAGAGCCGCCGGCGTCGCCGTGACCACCGGCGCCGTGATCGCCTCCGGAGTCCTCTACGCGGCACCCGCGCAGGCCGCCGCCGCGCCCACGATCGTCGCCAAGGGCGGCTACGTGATGAACAACGCGAACGGCAAGTCGCTGTACACGAAGGCGGCGGACACGCGTCGTTCGACCGGCTCGACGACGAAGATCATGACCGCGAAGGTGGTGCTGGCGCAGAAGAACCTGAACCTGGACACCAAGGTCACGATCCAGAAGGCGTACAGCGACTACATCGTGAAGAACAACGCCTCGTCGGCGCGGCTGATCGTCGGTGACAAGGTCACCGTGCGCCAGCTGCTGTACGGGCTGATGCTGCCGTCCGGCTGCGACGCGGCGTACGCGCTCGCGGACAAGTTCGGCACGGGCTCGACGCGTGCGGCGCGCGTGAAGTCGTTCATCGGCAAGATGAACTCCGAGGCGAAGAAGCTGGGTCTGAAGAACACCAACTTCGACTCCTTCGACGGCATCGGGAACGGCAAGAACTACTCGACGCCGCGCGATCTGACGAAGATCGCGAGCAGCGCGATGAAGAGCTCCACGTTCCGCTCGATCGTGAAGACGAAGAAGTACACGGCGAAGACGAAGACGAAGACGGGCAGCACCCGCACGATGGCGCCGTGGACCAACACCAACACGCTGCTCAGCAGCTACAGCGGCACGATCGGCGTGAAGACCGGCTCGGGCCCGGAGGCCAAGTACTGCCTGGTCTTCGCCGCGACCCGCAACGGCAAGACGGTCATCGGCACGGTCCTCGCCTCCTCCTCCGCCACCCAGCGCGAGAAGGACGCCAAGAAGCTCCTGGGCTACGGCTTCGGCAAGATCTGACGCTCCTTCTCGGATCAGGAAAGGGGTCCACCCGCACAGGTGGGCCCCTTTCGCATGCCTCGCGCTGCCTTCCACACTGGGCGACGAGAGATGTCCGAGACCGTAACTGGAGCTTACGGTCTCAGCGTTTACGCAGGTGGAGAGCGGTGCTGAGAAATGTCACCGCGCCGACGACCTCGCCGTCACCTCGGGCATCCGCTGTACACGTCGCCATGAGCCGCCGCAGCGGTTTCGTTCACTTTCGCTCGCAGTCGTGAACATCATCGAGCTGGCCGGCATATGCCCTCCTTTGCGCTCTACGTTCCGCAGCGAAGGTGGTTCATATGAACGAACCCAGCAAGCAGCCCGGCTCCACCGAACGGACCGGGGCCATCGACATCAGCGACTTCGTCTACGCGGCGACCGGAGAGCGGATCCGGCGGCTGACCATGCCGAACGGAAGCCACTGGTTCCCGGCGGTGGACGTCTGCAAGTCGCTGGGATACACCACCCCTCGCAAAGCGCTCCTCGACCATGTTCCGGAGGACCATCGAGACAATCTCGAGACAGTGACTGGAAGTCACTGTCTCAGCATTCCCCCAGGTCGGAGTTGGCGCCGAGACCTTCAACTCATCGATCTACAAGGTCTGATCCTGCTCGTCAACGCATGCACGAAACCGGCCTGCGCACCCTTCGAACAGTGGGTGGCCGAAGTGATTGAGGCAGTGCAGCAGGAAGGGCACTACACCCTGACGGAGGCCGAGGTGCAGCCCGCCGACCCCGGCGCCCCCATCGCCTACGCCATGCCGGAGCAGGTCGCCGAGGCCATCGTCCGGCTGGAGGCGCACAACCTTCAGCTGGATGAGGAGCTGGCCGGCGGGCAGCGTGAATCGATCGCGTTGCAAAAGGAGACGCTGGCCATGCAGCGGGAGATGCCGGCCACGCAGCAGGCCACCCTCACCGTGCAACAGGCCACGCTCGCCGTGCAGCAGGCCATGGTCCGGGCCATGGAACGCATCGCGGACCGGTTCGACACCCTCGTCCTCGAACGTCGGACGCCCGAGATCCTCCTCACCGCGCGGCCCACCACCGAGTCCGTCCTTGCCGACTGGCGGCAGCGGCTGTCCGTGACCGAGGACGTGTGGGCGGTGGCCCTGGTCATCGCCCCGGTGCTCGTCGAGAACGGTGAGCTGCGCGAGCCGCTGGAGTCGATCGCCTCCCGCACCGGGCTCTCCGTGCGGCGCGTCAACGAATGCCTCCGGCTGCTGCGCAAGCACGCCTGCATCCGCTCGCGGGGCGGGGCCGGGGACGGGGCACCGGTATACGTGCTGCATCAGGTCTGAGCGGACCGGCACAGCAGGAGGGGCGTCGCAATCCGAAGTTGCGGCGCCCCTCCTGTGATGAACCTAATGGTTCGTGGCCGTCACGCCCAGCTGATCAACCGCTTCGGCTGTTCCAGGACCGCCGCCACGTCGGCCAGGACCTTGGAACCCAACTCGCCGTCGACCAGGCGGTGGTCGAAGGAGAGGGCCAGGGTGGTGACCTGGCGGGGCTTGACCTTGCCCTTGTGCACCCACGGCTGGAGCTTGATCGCGCCGACCGCGAGGATCGCGGACTCGCCGGGGTTGAGGATCGGCGTGCCCGTGTCGACGCCGAAGACGCCGACGTTGGTGATCGTGACCGTGCCCGCCTGCATCGCGGCCGGGGAGGTCTTGCCCTCCCGGGCCGTGGACACCAGTTCACCCAGGGACTCGGCCAGTTGCGGCAGCGTCTTGGCGTGGGCGTCCTTGATGTTCGGGACGATCAGACCGCGCGGGGTGGCCGCCGCGATGCCCAGGTTGACGTAGTGCTTGACCACGATCTCCTGGGCCGCCTCGTCCCACGACGCGTTGATCTCCGGGTTGCGCTTGACGGCGACCAGCAGGGCCTTGGCGATCAGCAGGAGGGGGTTCACGCGCAGGCCCGTGAACTCCTTGTCCTGCTTGAGCTCCTCGACCAGCTTCATCGTGCGCGTCACGTCGACCGTCACGAACTCCGTGACGTGCGGTGCCGTGAACGCCGAGCCGACCATCGCCGCCGCCGTGGCCTTGCGGACCCCCTTGACCGGGATGCGGGTCTCGCGGGCGGTGTCGTACGACACCGGGGCAGGGGCCTGTGCCACCACGGGGGCCGCCGGGGCGGCCTCCGGGACGGCCTCGGGCCGGGGCGCCACCGCCGCGTGGACGTCCTCGCGGGTGATGATGCCGTCCGGGCCGGTCGGGGTGACCGTCGTCAGGTCGACGCCCAGGTCCTTCGCCAGCTTGCGCACCGGGGGCTTCGCCAGGGGGCGCGGTGCACCCTCGCCGGGGGCCGCCGGGGCGTGGCCGTTCAGCTCCGGCCGGACAGCGGTGTCCGGGGCCGGCGCCTTGCGCGGGCGGCGGCGTGTCGAGGACGTCGCCACGCCGTAGCCGACCAGGACCGGCTGGCGGGCCGCCGGCTTCTCCTCGGGTTCCTCGGGTTCCTCGGCGGGAGCGGGGGCGGGTGCCTCCTCCACCGCCACCGGGGCCGCGCCGCCCGCGACGTCCACTGCGATGATGGACGTGCCCACGTCCACCGTGGTGCCCTCGGGGAAGTGCAGCTCGCGGACCACACCGTCGTAGGGGATGGGCAGTTCGACGGCCGCCTTCGCCGTCTCGACCTCGCAGACCACCTGGCCGTCGGTGACCGTGTCACCCGGCTGGACGTACCACTTGAGGATCTCGGCCTCGGTGAGGCCCTCGCCCACGTCCGGCATCTTGAACTCGCGTACGGACGCGTTCGTCATCGTCGTCACGACCCTCTCCTCAGTACGCCAGCGAGCGGTCGACGGCGTCCAGCACCCGGTCCAGGTCCGGGAGGTAGGACTCCTCCAGGCGGGCCGGCGGGTACGGGGCGTGGTAGCCGCCCACCCGCAGCACCGGGGCCTCCAGGTGGTAGAAGCAGCGCTCCGTGATCCGCGCGGCGATCTCCGCGCCGGAACCGAAGAACACCGGTGCCTCGTGGACGACGACCAGCCGGCGCGTCTTCTCCACCGACGCCTGGATCGAGTCGAAGTCGAGCGGGGAGACCGAGCGCAGGTCCAGCACCTCCAGGGAGCGGCCCTCCTCGGCCGCCGCGTCCGCGGCCTCCTGGCAGAGCTTCACCATCGGGCCGTACGCCGCGAGGGTGAGGTCCGTGCCCTCGCGCACCACACGCGCGGTGTGCAGCGGCCCCGGGATCGCCTGGGTGTCGACCTCGCCCTTGTCCCAGTAGCGCCGCTTGGGCTCGAAGAAGATCACCGGGTCGTCGCTCTGGATGGCCTGCTGCATCATCCAGTACGCGTCCGACGCGTTCGACGGGGAGACCACCTTCAGACCCGCCACATGGGCGAACAGCGACTCCGGGGACTCGGAGTGGTGCTCCACCGCGCCGATGCCGCCGCCGTAGGGGATGCGTACGACGACGGGCATCTTGACCTTGCCCAGCGAACGGGCGTGCATCTTCGCGAGCTGCGTGACGATCTGGTCGTACGCCGGGAAGACGAAGCCGTCGAACTGGATCTCCACCACCGGCCGGTAGCCGCGCAGGGCCAGGCCGATCGCCGTACCGACGATGCCCGACTCGGCGAGCGGGGTGTCGATGACGCGGCTGTCGCCGAAGTCCTTCTGCAGCCCGTCCGTCACACGGAACACGCCGCCGAGCTTGCCGACGTCCTCGCCCATGACGAGGACCTTCGGGTCCGCGTCCAGGGCGTGCCGCAACGACTCGTTGATCGCCTTGGCCAGGGCCATGCTCTTGGATGTCACGGTCTCCGCCATGTCACTTACCCCCGTCCGCGTCCGCGAACGACGCCTGGTACGCGGCGAACTGCGCGCGCTCCTCGTCCACGAGCGCGTGTCCGTCCGCGTACACGTTCTCGAAGATGGCGAAGTGGTCCGGGTCCGGCATGGCACGGACCGCTTCGCGCACTCGTTTGCCCAACACCTCGCTCTCGGCCTCCAGTTCCGCGAAGAATCCCTCGTCCGCGTGGTGTGCGGACTCCAGATGGCGGCGAAGGCGCAGGATCGGGTCCTTGGCCTCCCAGGCCAGGCGCTCCTCGTCACCCCGGTAGCGGGTCGGGTCGTCGGAGGTGGTGTGCGCGCCCATGCGGTACGTGAACGCCTCGACCAGCGTCGGGCCCTCACCGGCGCGCGCCCGCTCCAGGGCCCACTTGGTGACGGCCAGGTTCGCCAGCACGTCGTTGCCGTCCACGCGGACGCCCGGGAAGCCGAAGCCCTGCGCACGCTGGTACAGCGGCACGCGGGACTGCTTCTCGGTCGGCTCGGAGATCGCCCACTGGTTGTTCTGGCAGAAGAACACCACCGGGGCGTTGTAGACCGCGGAGAAGGTGAAGGCCTCGGCCACGTCACCCTGGCTGGACGCGCCGTCGCCGAAGTAGGCGATGACCGCGCTGTCCGCGCCGTCCTTGGTGATGCCCATCGCGTAGCCCGTGGCGTGCAGGGCCTGCGAGCCGATGACGATCGTGTACAGGTGGAAGTTGTTGCCGTTCGGGTCCCAGCCGCCGTTGTTCACGCCGCGGAACATGCCGAGCAGATTGGTCGGGTCCACCCCGCGGCACCACGCGACGCCGTGCTCACGGTAGGTGGGGAAGACGTAGTCGTCGTCGCGCAGCGCCCGGCCGGAACCGATCTGCGCCGCCTCCTGCCCGAGCAGCGAGGCCCACAGGCCCAGCTCGCCCTGACGCTGCAGGGAGGTGGCCTCGGCGTCGAAGCGGCGGGTGAGCACCATGTCGCGGTACAGACCGCGCAGGTCGTCGGCGGTGATGTCGGCGACGTACTTGTCGAACTCGGCGTTCTTGACGCGCTCGCCCTCGGGCGTCAGCAGCTGGACGAGGGCGGGCTCGGCGCTCTTCCCGGCGCCGGCGGCCTTCTTGGTGGCGCTGGTGGTGCGCTTGGTGCCGGCCTTCGTTCCGGCGCTGCGTCGCGGTGTGCGCGCGGCGGTGCTCTCCACGGTCACGTGTGCTCCTCCGTCGGTCCGGCCCCCGGGGTTGCCGGTAGGCCAGTGCGGCTCACCTGTTTCTCGACCACCGGGCACGGGGTGGGTGCCACTCGGCCGGGAACAGGCGTGACAGGTGCCCCGGCGAGCGCCCTGCAAGAGGCACGGTACCCAGTGCTCCACATTTCTGTGAAACCCCACTTGACCTGCGATTTTGCTTGGATTTCCAAGTAAATCGGGGAAGGCCCTGAAGGTGCGCTGGTCACAGCCTCGCAGGAGGCCGGGGCAACGGCACGTTATCCCGGCCACCCCGGGCACGGGAAGGGTCGAATTTCGTGACCGGAAGTGGTACGCCGCGCGGGGTGAACGGGGGTGCGACCGGAGCCGGCCGGGGTCAGCCGGTCACACCTTCGATGCTGCCCGTGCCGGCGTCCGCGCCACCCGCGTCCGCGCCACCGTCCGCCGTGCCGCCGGTCTCCGTGCCGCCGCTCTCCGTGCCGCCGTCCTCGGTGCCGCCGTCCGTCCCGCCGGGGTTCGAGCCGCCCGTCTCGGTCGGCTGGGTGGCCGTGGGCTCGCTCGTCGGCTCCTCGGGCTCCGTCTCCGTCCGCGTCGGCTCCTGGGTCGGCGTGTACGTCTGGTCCCAGTTCCCGCCGGAGCCCGTACCGGGGTCGGTGTCGGTCTCCGTGCCCGGGTCGGTCGTCTCCTCGGTCGCCTCGTCGCTCGGGCTCTCGCTGGACTTGTCGTCCTCGGTGCTCTGCGACACGGACGGAGACGTGTCGGGCTTCCCTCCGCCCCCGCCGCCGGTGGTGTTCAGCGCCAGCGCCACGCCCGCCGCGACGGCGATCACCGCGAGCACCGCGAGGATCCACAGCTTGCCGCGGCCGCTGCCCTTGTTGCCGTGGCCCTCGAAGCCGCCGTCGTCGCCGCCGTACCCACCGCCGTAACCGGCGGGCAGGATCGGCTGCGGGATCGCCGCCGTACCGGAGACGTCCGGGTGCGGCATCGCGGTCGTGCCCGCGAAGCCGGCCGCCGGGGTGCGCGGACCCTCGTGCATCGCCACCGGGCCGGTGTTCCAGGTGCCGGTGTGACCGCCCTGCTCGTAGAGCATCTGCAGCGCGTACTGGATCAGCCCGCGCATCTCCTCGGCCGTCTGGAAGCGGTCGTCGGGCTCCTTGGCGAGGGCCCGCATGACCATGCCGTCCAGCTCCGGCGGACAGGCGTCCGAGGCCTCCGACGGGGGCGTGGGGATGTCCTGGACGTGCTGGTAGACCACCGACAGCGGCGTCTCACCGGTGAAGGGGGGCCGCAGCGCCAGCAGTTCGTACAGCAGGCAGCCGGTGGCGTACAGGTCGGACCGGTAGTCGACGGCCTTGCCGAGCGCCTGCTCCGGGGAGAGGTACTGGGGGGTGCCCATGACCATGCCGGTCTGGGTCATCGTCGTGGACGCGCCGTGCAGCGCGCGGGCGATGCCGAAGTCCATCACCTTCACGGCACCGTTGTGGGTGATGATGACGTTGGCCGGCTTGATGTCGCGGTGCACGATGCCGTGCTGGTGCGAGTAGGCGAGCGCCTCCAGGACACCGGAGACGATGATCAGCGCCTGCTCGGGGCCCGGGGCCTCGGCGTTCATCAGCAGGTCGCGGATGGTGCGGCCCTCGACGATCTCCATCACGATGTACGGCACCGACTGGCCGCCGACGACGTCCTCGCCGGAGTCGTAGACGGCGACGATGGAATGGTGGTTGAGACCGGCCACCGACTGCGCCTCGCGCGTGAAACGCGCCTTGGAGACGGGGTCCTCGGCGAGATCGGCGCGCAGCAGCTTGACGGCGACCGTGCGGCCGAGACGTACGTCCTCGGCGGCGAACACCTCGGCCATGCCGCCCCGGCCGAGCCGGTGGGTCAGCCGGTACCGGCCGTCGCCGACAAGTCCGCCGTTGCCCCAGTTGTCCGGCGCGTCCGAGATGCCGCCGCCAGTCGCCTCGGGGTCGGACGGGCCCTGGGCGCGCTGCTGCTGTGCCATCAGTCCTCGCCGTCGTTTCTGCCCGCGGTGCGCGCGGTGTTGTTACGGTCTTCGTCGGCCACGCTACAGCCTTGGCGTGTGCCCCCGGTCCGGGACGGGCCTCCAGAACCGGCACGAGACGGACCGGCCATGAAACCCGTACTCCGTACTGTCGTGCAAATTCCGTGTACCGGTAGTACGACCGCTGTAACGCTTCCGCGACGCTTCCTTCGCGTACGGTCACGGAACGGGCACCGCGCTTGACGTGTCAGTGGCCTGGGGCAGACTTGGCCGGTAATAGCGCATTGGATCTACGACGGATCGGCCGCCGACGGCGGCGTCGGAGAGGCTACGGGGGACGCGGAACATGAGCCAGGACGGCGCACAGGGCCACAGCGCGGGGCGGGCGCTCGCCGGCGGACGTTACCAACTGCGGGACCTGCTCGGCCAGGGCGGCATGGCCTCGGTGCACCTCGCCTACGACAGCGTGCTCGACCGCCAGGTCGCCATCAAGACGTTGCACACGGAACTCGGCCGGGAGCAGGCCTTCCGGGAGCGCTTCCGCCGCGAGGCGCAGTCCGTGGCGAAGCTCACGCACACCAACATCGTGTCCGTCTTCGACACCGGCGAGGACGATGTGGACGGCATGACGACGCCGTACATCGTCATGGAGTACGTCGAGGGCCGCCCGCTGGGGTCCGTGCTCGACGAGGACGTACGGCAGCAGGGCGCGATGCCCGCCGACAAGGCGCTGAAGATCACCGCGGACGTCCTGGCGGCCCTGGAGATCAGCCACGAGATGGGGCTGGTCCACCGCGACATCAAGCCGGGCAACGTGATGATGACCAAGCGCGGCGTGGTCAAGGTGATGGACTTCGGCATCGCCCGCGCCATGCAGTCCGGCGTGACGTCGATGACGCAGACCGGCATGGTCGTCGGCACCCCCCAGTACCTCTCCCCGGAGCAGGCGCTCGGCCGGGGCGTCGACGCCCGCTCCGACCTGTACTCGGTCGGCATCATGCTGTTCCAGCTGGTCACCGGGCGGCTGCCGTTCGAGGCGGACTCGCCGCTGGCCATCGCGTACGCGCATGTGCAGGAGGAGCCGCCGGTCGCGTCCTCGATCAACCGTTCACTGCCGCCGGCCGTGGACGCGCTGATCGCCCGTGCGCTGAAGAAGAATCCGAACGAGCGTTTCCCCAGCGCGGAGTCCATGCGCGGGGAGTGCCTGCGGGTGACGCAGTCCTTCCACGCGGCCCCGCCGAGCATCGTCCCGGGCACCCAGGCGCAGAGCGGCGCGGGCGTCGGTTCCGCGGTGTTCCCGCCGGTCGACCAGGCGACCCCGGCGCCCACGGGCAACGTGCAGACGCCGTACCAGCCGACGCCGGCGCCCCATCCGTACGGCACGCCGACGCCGTCCCCCGCGTACGGCTATCCGCAGCAGGGCGGCTACCGGACGCCCGCCCCGTCGCCGTACGCGCCGCAGCCGGGGCCGCAGACCCCGCCGCCGTACAACCTCACGCCCCAGACGTCCGGCTCGGGCGGCTCGGGCGGCGGCGGCCGGAACAAGCCGGTGATCATCGGGTCGGTCGTCGTCTCGCTCGTCGCCGTCGGCGGGCTGATCACCGCGCTGATGATGAACGGCGGTGACGAGGACCCGCAGGCCGGCGACGGAGGCGGCAGCGCCTCGGCCTCGGCCTCGGCGAGCAAGGCGGAGGGTTACCGCGGGCCGGACACGTCGAAGAAGATCGACAAGGAGGAGTGCGAGGAGCCGCAGGAGTCGTACAACGACCCCGACAAGGTCCGGCTGCCGAACTTCAAGTTCAAGTACATCGGGTCGGTGAAGGAGTGTCTGCAGGCCGCGGGCTGGGGCGACTTCAAGATCCTCGACGTGGACGAGAACACCTACGGCGAGGGCTCCATCCGGGAACAGTTCCCGCCGGCGGGCACGGACGTCGACCCCGAGGACATGCCGGAGATCACGCTCAAGGTCTCGACGGGCAACCCTCCGTCCTGATCCCCGGCCGTACGCGACACGGCGAAGGGGCCCGGCATCCGATGCCGGGCCCCTTCGCGTCGTCGGGGGGGGAGGGGGCGATCGGCGGTTACAGGTACGGGCCGCCCGAGCGGCCGCCCAGGTGCGGTTCCTCCGAGCCGTCGCCGACGCCGGGCGGCAGGGCGCGGCGCATCTGCTCCAGCTGGGCGCGCGCGGCCATCTGCTGGGCGAAGAGCGTGGTCTGGATGCCGTGGAAGAGGCCCTCCAGCCAGCCCACCAGCTGGGCCTGCGCGATCCGCAGTTCGGCGTCGCTCGGGGTGGTCTCGTCCGTGAAGGGCAGGGAGAGCCGCTCCAGCTCCTCGACCAGCTCCGGGGCCAGGCCGTCCTCCAGTTCCTTCACCGAACTGGCGTGGATCTCCTTGAGACGGACCCGGCTGGCCTCGTCCAGGGGAGCCACACGCACCTCCTCCAGCAGCTGCTTGATCATGCTGCCGATCCGCATGACCTTCGCCGGCTGCTCCACCTGCTCCGTGAGCGGGGTCTCGCGGGAGTCCTCGTCCCCGGTGTCGCCGCCGAGCGCCATGCCGTCCTGGCCGACGACCAGGATCTGCGGATTCTCCGGCGACCGTTCGTTCCTCGGCATCTCCATGCCGCCATTGTCGCGCACGGCCGTGTGCCGCTTCGGCGGTGCCCCCGGAAGCGGGGTTCTTCGGCGGGGGTCCACCTGACGGCCGTATCCGGAATGCCGGGAGCATCCGGGAATGCCAGGCTGTTGGGCGTCCATCCGGCCCATCTTGCCGACGGTGTGACCGAGCACCGGCCGGCGCGGGAGGTCACGGTCGTGACTCCATGGCTGCGTGCAGTGGGGACGACGGTTGTTCTGGTCGCGGGGGCGGCGGTGATGCCGTACGGCCCCGTCGTGGCGCCCTCCGGCACCGGGGTGGCGTACGGGGTCGGCGCCGTCCCCTCGTCCCCGTCACCCTCGTCCCCGTCCCCCTCGCCCTCGTCGTCGCCCTCGTCGTCGCCCGGGTCGTCGCCCTCCGGGGAGCCGTCGCGGGCCGGGAACCGGCCGGGTGAGGGCCGGGACCGGCCGAGGCGGCACGAGACGACCGGGAGGGAGTCGCGGGAGCGGGAGCGCGGCGACCGGGACGGTACGGACGGCGGGGGCGCCGGTGCCGCACCGCGGAAGCCGGGGCACCACGCCGGGCGCGCGAGCGAGCCGCCCGACGCGGCCGGCATGCCGCGCCCGGGGGACGACGGGGCCGTGTCCCGGGCACCCGGCGGGGGCGGCACCGTCCCGCGGGCACCGGCGTCACAGGCGGCGGTCCCGGTGCCCTCCGCGACCTCGCGGGCGGCGGAACCGAACACGGTCGCCGCCACCGAGCCCGTGCTGCGCATCCTCCCGCTCGGCAGCGGTCTGATGCTCATCGGACTCGGCTTCGGCCTCGCCTTCGTGGCCCTGCGCATGCGCCAGGGGCGCGGCGCGTCCTGAGCCGGGCGGACCCTCTGCACAGGTCGCGACGGACCAGGCAGGGTGGCTTCCGCAGACCCGGCGACAGGGGGAGACGCTCAGCATGGTCACGACCGTCGGGTACGTCCGCCACCGGATCGCGCCGGACGACCGCAATGCCTTCGAGGAGGCGTACGCCAAGGCCTCCGAGGCGCCGGCCGCCGCACCCGAGTGCATCGACCACGAGCTGTCCCACTGCCAGGAGGAGCCCGACCGGTACGTTCTGCGCATCCGCTGGACGTCCGTCGAGGATCATCTCCAGGGCTTCCGCGAGGGGGAGCGCTTCCCCGCGTTCTTCGCCGCGGTCCGGCCGTACGTCACGGCGATCGAGGAGATGCGGCACTACCTCACCACCGACGTCGCCGGCAGCGGCGGGGCCGGCGCGAGCGGGCAGGCCGCCGCGCGGCCCGTGATGGACGCGAAGCACGCGCCGGACGCTCCCGGCACTCCCACGATCCACGCGTGGCTGGGCGGCGACGCGGCCCTCGACCGCCTGACCGAGGTGTTCCACGGCCATGTCCGCGAGGACCCGGGCCTGGCGCCGGTGTTCGCCGGCATGGACGACGAACACCCCCGGCACGTCGCGCGGTGGCTCGCCGAGGTGTTCGGCGGACCCGGGGCGTACACCGCCGGCCGCGGCGGCCACCCGCACATGGCCGCCCAGCACCTGGGCCGCGGCATCACCGAGGTCCAGCGCCGCCGCTGGGTGGACCTCCTCCAGGACGCGGCGGACGGGGTCGGCCTGCCGGCCGACCCCGAGTTCCGCGCCGTCTTCCTCCACTACATCGAGTGGGGCACGCGCATGGCGGTGCTGTACTCGGGCGACGACCCGCCCCCGGTGGACGCGGCCGACGTGCCGCGCTGGAAGTGGGGACAGACCCCGCCCTGGCAGCCGAACGGCTGACCCGGCGGCCCGGGCTCAGCCCGGCGTGACCAGCAGGACCTTGCCGATGTGACCGCTGTCCTCCACGACCCGGTGGGCGGTGGCCGCGTCCGGCATCGGGATCTCGCGGTCGATGACGGGGCGGACGCGGCCACCGGTGACGAGCGGCCAGACGTGTTCGCGTACGGCCGCCACGATCGCCCTCTTCTCCTCCGGGGGCCGGGCCCGCAGCGAGGTCGCGCTGATGGCGGCGCGCTTGCCGAGGAGGGCGCCGATGTTCAGCTCCCCCTTCGCACCGCCCTGCATGCCGATGATGGCGAGCCGGCCGTTGACGGCGAGAGCCTGGACGTTGCGGTCCAGGTACTTGGCGCCCATGTTGTCGAGGATGACGTCCGCGCCGGCGCCGTCGGTGGCCCGCTTCAGCTCGGCGACGAAGTCCTGCTCGCGGTAGTTGATCAGGATGTCGGCGCCGAGTTCGGCGCAGCGCTCCAGCTTCTCCGTGGTGCCGGCGGTGACGGCGACCCTCGCGCCGACGGCCTTGGCGAGCTGGACCGCCATCGTGCCGATGCCGCTGGAGCCGCCGTGCACGAGGAGGGTCTCGCCGGGGCGGAGGTGGGCGACCATGAAGACGTTCGACCAGACCGTGCAGACGACCTCCGGGAGCGCCGCGGCCTGATCGACGGTGAGCCCCTCGGGGACGGGCAGCAGCTGCCCGGCCGGAACGGCGACCTTCTCCGCGTAGCCGCCGCCGGCGAGCAGCGCGCAGACCTCGTCGCCGACGGCCCAGCCGCTCACCTTCTCACCGAGCGCGACGATCCGTCCGGAGCATTCGAGACCGGGGTGGGGGGAGGCTCCGGGCGGGGGGTTGTAGAAGCCCTGTCGCTGGAGGATGTCGGCCCGGTTGACGGCACCGGCCACCACCTCGACCAGGACCTCGCCGGGGCCTGCCACGGGGTCGGGGACCTCGTCCCACACCAGCGCCTCGGGCCCACCGGGTTCGGGAATCGTGATCGCATACATGAGGGGGACGGTACTCCTGGGGCGCGGTGGGCCCGGTGCGCCGCGTCCTACGACCCGGGTCGCCCCTTTCTCGGTCGTGGGACCGGTCCGTCTCGGTCGTGGGACCGGTCCCGTCTCGGTCGTGGGACCGGTCCTCCGGAAATCCTCGTGCGGGAGCGATGAGTTTGCGCGACGGTAAAGGTCTGTCCATGCGTAGCCCAAGCATGCGGAAGGACCCGAAGCATGAGCACGCAGACGTCCGGCCTGGCGATCGAGACCGCGGGCCTGGTCAAAACCTTCGGTGAGACACGGGCCGTCGACGGCGTCGATCTCGCCGTGCCGGCCGGCACGGTGTACGGGGTCCTCGGACCGAACGGCGCCGGCAAGACCACCACCGTGAAGATGCTCGCCACCCTCCTGCGACCGGATGGCGGTGAAGCCCATGTCTTCGGTCACGACATCGTGCGCGAGGCCGACGAGGTGCGCGGCCGGGTGAGCCTCACCGGCCAGTACGCGTCCGTGGACGAGGACCTCACCGGCACCGAGAACCTGGTCCTGCTGGCCCGGCTCCTGGGCCACCGCAAGCCCGCCGCCCGCACCCGCGCCGCCCAGCTCCTGGAGGCCTTCGGCCTCACCGACGCGGCCGGGAAGCAGGTCAAGCACTACTCCGGCGGCATGCGGCGCCGTATCGACATCGCCGCGTCCATCCTCAACACCCCCGACCTGCTGTTCCTCGACGAGCCGACGACCGGCCTCGACCCGCGCAGCCGCAACCAGGTGTGGGACATCGTGCGCGCGGTCGTCGCCCAGGGCACGACGGTGCTGCTGACCACGCAGTACCTGGACGAGGCCGACCAGCTGGCGTCCCGGATCGCCGTCATCGACCGCGGCAAGGTGATCGCCGAGGGCACCAAGGGCGAGCTGAAGGCGTCCGTCGGCGCCGGATCCGTACATCTGCGGCTGCGGGATCCCGAGCAGCGGCCGCTCGCCGCCGACCTGCTGCGCCGCGCCCTCGACGCGCGGGTGCAGCCCGAGCCCGACCCGGTGGCGCTGACCGCCCGCCTCACCTCGGCCGCGAGCCACGACACGGCCGCCGAGCAGGCCGCCCGCGCGCTGAGCGAGCTGGCCCGCGCCGGCGTCACCGTCGACAACTTCTCGCTCGGCCAGCCCAGCCTGGACGAGGTGTTCCTGGCCCTCACCGGCCACGACACCCACGAATCCGGCCCCGACAACGCCCACGACCCGAAGGACGAGGTGGCGGCATGAGCACCACGACGACCGCCGAGAGCGCCGAACTCGCCCCGGTGCGCACCGACTCCCTCGCCGAACTGCTGGTCGTCAAGGAGCGCCCGCCGCGGCCCAGCGCGTGGTCGGCCTCGCTGACCTTCGGCTGGCGGGCGATCCTGAAGATCAAGCACGTGCCGGAGCAGCTGTTCGACGTGACGGCGTTCCCGATCATGATGGTGCTGATGTACACGTACCTGTTCGGCGGGGCGCTGGCCGGGTCGCCGAAGGAGTACATCCAGTTCCTGCTGCCGGGGATCCTGGTGATGTCGGTCGTGATGATCACCATGTACACCGGGGTCTCGGTCAACACGGACATCGAGAAGGGCGTCTTCGACCGGTTCCGCAGCCTGCCGATCTGGCGGCCGTCGACGATGGTCGGCTATCTGCTCGGTGACGCCCTGCGTTACACCATCGCGTCGGTCGTGATGCTGACCGTCGGCATGATCCTCGGCTACCGCGCCGACGGCGGGGTGGTCGGCGTACTCGCCGGGATCGCGCTGCTGGTGCTGTTCTCGTTCGCCTTCTCGTGGATCTGGACCATGTTCGGGCTGATGCTGCGCACCGAGAAGTCGGTGATGGGCGTCAGCATGATGGTGATCTTCCCGCTCACCTTCCTGTCCAACGTCTTCGTCGACCCGAGGACCATGCCGGGCTGGCTGCAGGCGTTCGTCAACAACAGCCCCGTCACCCACCTGGCGTCCGCGGTGCGCGGGCTGATGGCGGGTGACTGGCCGGCCGACGAGATCGCCTGGACGCTGGGCTGGGCCGCCCTGTTCGTGGCGGTCTTCGGGCCGGTCACGATGCGGCTGTACAACCGGAAGTAGGCGGCCTCAGCTGCGGAGCGGGCGGAAGTCGGGTGCGATCTGCGTGCCCGGCGTCGCCCGCACGATCGTGATCAGCCGGTCCGTCAGCTCCAGCGTGCCGACGTCCCGGTCGTCGTAGCCGAGCACCCGGTGCCCGCGTACGACGCTCACCACCAGGTCGCCGATCTCGCGGGGCGTCTTGCCCACCTCGGCCTTTATGACCGGCCGCTCCACCATGTCGAGCCCGGTGCCCTGCTGGATGAGGTCCTCCATGACCATGCCGGCCGAAGGGCTGAGCACGGACAGCCCGAGCAGCCGCCCGGCCGCGCTGGCGCTGGTGATGACCGCGTCGGCGCCCGACTGCTTCAGCAGCGGGGCGTTCTCCTCCTCGCGCACCGCGGCCACGATCTTCGCGCCCCGGTTGAGCTGTCGTGCCGTCAGCGTCACGAGGACGGCCGTGTCGTCGCGCTGCGTCGCGATGATGATCTGCCGTGCCCGCTGCACCTCGGCCCGCTTCAGCACCTCGCTGCGCGTGGCGTCCCCTATGACACCCGCGTAGCCGTCCGCCGTGGCCGCCTCGACCGCCTTCGCGCTGGGGTCGACGACCACGACCTGCTCCTTCCTGAGCCCGGTCGCGCAGACGGTCTTGATCGCGGACCTGCCCTTGGTGCCGAACCCGACGACGACGGTGTGATCGCGCAACGCGGACCTCCAGCGGTTCAGTCGCCACTCCTCCCTCGTGCGTTCGGTGAGGGCCTCGAGGGTGGTGCCGACCAGGATGATCAGGAACAGCACGCGCAGTGGCGTGATGACGAAGATATTGGTGAGCCGGGCGCTGTCGCTGACCGGCGTGATGTCTCCGTACCCGGTGGTGGAGAGGGTGACGGTCGCGTAGTAGAACGCGTCGAGGAGATCGATGGATCCGTCGGAGTTGTCGTTGTAGCCCTCCTGGTCGGCGAAGACGACGAACGCCGTCACCACCAGCACCACCAGGGCCATGGACAGCCGTTTGGCGACCTGGCGGACCGGGTGCTCCACCAGTTTCCTCGGGAGTCTCACCCTATGGGTCACCAGGTGTTCGTCCGCCTGGCGAGCGATGGCGTCCTGGCCCGGAAGTTTCACGTGAAACACACCCCGATTCCCCCGGACGCCCAGGGCAGGTCGAGCAGTTCCGCCTCCTGGCCGGGCCGCGCTCCGCCGGGAGGCACGACGGCGAGCGCGTCGGCCGCCGCGATGCCGCGCAGCATGGCCGGGCCGTTGTAGAGCAGCGGCAGCGCCCGGTCGCCGCGCAGGGCGACGGGGACCAGCCGGGTGTCGTACGGGTGCCCCTGCACCCCGTCCCGCAGCGGCAGCGCGTACGGCTCGGGGGCGGGGCGGGCCGCGAGGGCGCGCAGCAGGGGCTCGGCGAGCGTGAGCAGGCCGGAGACGGCGGCGAGGGGGTTGCCGGGCAGGCCGACGAGGTGCTGGTCGTCCTTGGTGCGGGCCAGGAGCATGGGGTGGCCGGGGCGCACCTTGACGCCGTCCACGAGGAGTTCGGCGCCGATGCGGCGCAGCACGGGGTGCACATGGTCGACCGGGCCCGCGGCGGTGCCGCCGGTGGTGACGACGACCTCGGCGTCGGACGCCGTGATGGCCTCGTACAACGCCTGTTCGTCGTCGCCGACCCGGCGTACGACGGTCACCTCCGCGCCGAGTGCGCGCAGCCAGGGCGGCAGCAGCGGGCCGAGCGCGTCCCGGATCAGCCCGTCGTGCGGCAGGCCCTCGCCGAGCAGTTCGCCGCCGAGGACGAACACGTCGGCACGGGGGCGGGGGACGGCGGTGAGCGTGTCGTATCCGGCGGCGGCGGCCATGCCCAGGACGGGCGGGGTCACCGGGGTGCCCACGGGCAGCAACTGGTCGCCGCTGCGGCACTCCTGGCCGCGGGGGCGGATGTCCTGGCCGTGGGTGACCGTGTGCGGCGGCCGGGTGGCGGCGGTGACGTGCAGCCGGCCCTTGTCGTCGGTGCGGCCGTGTTCGCTGCGGAGTACGGCGGTGGTGTCCGGGGGGGTGCGGGCGCCGGTGGCGATACGGACGGCCTCTCCGTCGGTGAGCGGCGTGTGCGCGGCGTGCCCGGCGAGGACGCCTTCGTCCCGTACGGACCAGGGACCGGGGCCGGAGACCGCCCAGCCGTCCATCGCGGAGGTGTCGAAGGAGGGCAGGTCGATGAGGGCGGTGAGGGGGGTGGCGAGGGTGAGGCCGAGGGCGGAGGCGAGGGGGACGGCGACCGGGGTCAGGTAACCGGTGCGGCCGCCGGTGCCGTGGCGCGGGGCGCGTTCGGCGATGACGCGGGCGTCGGGCCAGGCGGTGGCGTCGTGGTGCGGGTGGCGGGGGGCGCCGGAGGGCTGGTCGCCGGTGCGGCCGGGGTGTTTCTTCACGAGGGCGAGCGCCTCCTCGACGTCGAGGTCGTCGGCGTTCTCGTCGGCCCGGGTGGCGCGCGCGGCCATCAGGCGTCCGGGCGGGTGTCGGGGGTGGCGTCGGGCGCCACGTCACCGGGCTCGACACCGGAGGACGCGGTGTCCGCGGTGTTGTCGGGGCCTGTGTTTTCTGTGGTGGTCCTGGAGCCTGTGGTGTCCGTGGCGTCAGGGGTTTCCTCGTCGGCCCAGCGCAGGGCGAGTGCCGCGGCCTTGTGGGCCGCCTCGGCGACGGCCTCCCGGTCGCCGCCCGCCCGTGCGGCCGCGTAGCCGACGAGGAAGGTGGTCAGCGGCGCGGCGGGCCGGGCCACCCCGTGGGCGGCGTCGCGGGCGAGGTCGAGCAGTACGCCGGTGTCGACGTCCAGGTCGATGCCCAGCTCGTCCTTGACCGCGGAGATCCATTCATCCAACACGTGTCCATGCTCCCTGATGCGTGCCCTGGCGGTGGTGATGTCGTCCCAGGTGTCGCAGTCGAAGGACGCCACCGGGTCGGGGATACGGGTGAGATCGAGCGAACCGGTCAGCCGGCGCAGGGGCAGCCCGGCCAGCTCGCCGTGCCGGCCGGTGAGCACGGTCAGTTCGCGGCGCAGGGACCCGGTCCGGTACGCGGCGACGAGCGGCTGGTCCCGTCCGTCGGAGTCGGTCAGCAGCACGCCGTCGGTGGTGCCGTGGCGGAGTGGCGCCAAGAGCCCCCGCACCGTGCGGCGGTCGAGGAACGGCAGGTCGGCGGAGAGCACGACGACATGGTCGGCCGTGGTGTGCCGGAGCCCGGCGGCGAGCGCGGCCAGGGGGCCGCCGCCCGGAGGTTCCTCGCGGGCCCAGACCACGGGCCGCGCGGTGGGTCGGGGGCCGGCGACGACCACCGTGGTCCGGGCGCCGGCGCAGGCCGTGAGCACCCGGTCGAGCAGCGCCCGTCCACCCACCCGCACCCCGGGCTTGTCCGCGCCCCCGAGCCGTCGGGCGGCGCCACCGGCGAGCACGACGGCGTCGTACGCGGAGCCGGGGCCCCCGGGGGAACCGCCGGAAGGATCACCGGAGGGATCGCCGGGTGGCTGATACTCGGTCACCCTCCGAGTATGCGTGCCCCCGCGATCACAGGGAACGCGGGGGCACCGAGATGTGACCGGGGAGACCGGTGGCTCGAAGCGGACTCACAGCGTCCGCAGCAGTACCGCCGGTTGTTCGACGCAGTCCGCCACGTACCGCAGGAAGCCTCCCGCGGTACCGCCGTCGCAGACCCGGTGGTCGAAGGTGAGCGCGAGCTGCACGACCTGCCGCACCGCCAGCTCGCCCTCGTGCACCCACGGTTTGGGGACGATGCGGCCGACGCCGAGCATGGCGGCCTCGGGGTGGTTGATGATCGGTGTGGAGCCGTCGACGCCGAAGACGCCGTAGTTGTTCAACGTGAAGGTGCCGCCCGTGAGTTCCGCGGGCGTCAGCGCCCCGGACCGGGCCGCCCCGGTCAGCCGGGCGAACTCGGCCGTGAGCGACTCGGCGTCCCGCGTGTGCGCGTCCCTGACGACGGGGACGACCAGTCCCCGGTCGGTCTGCGCGGCGAAGCCGAGGTGCACCTCGCCGTACCGGACGATCTCCCTGGCCTCGGTGTCCACCGAGGAGTTGAGCTCGGGGAAGCGGGCGAGTGCGGCGGTGCAGATGCGGGCCAGCAGGGCGATGACGGAGATCTTCGGTCCGCCGGCCGCGTTCATCGCCGCGCGGGTCCGCATCAGTTCGGTCGCGTCGGCGTCCACCCAGCAGGTCGCGTCGGGGATCTCGGTGCGGCTGCGGGAGAGCTTGTCGGCGACGGTCCCGCGGATGCCCTTGAGGGGGACACGGGTCACGCCCGAGGCGCCCGCGGCCGGTGCCGTCGCACCCGTCCGGTCGGCCCGCGTGCGCGGTTCGTCGGCCGTCGCGCCCGTACGGCCCTGTGCGGCGGCGGCGCGCAGGGCGTACTCCACGTCCGCGCGGAGGATCAGGCCCTCGGGTCCGGAGCCGGTCATCTCCCGCAGGTCCAGGCCGTTCTGCCGGGCCAGTCTGCGCACCAGGGGCGAGATCACGGGGACGGGGCCCTCCACCGCGCCCGGGGTGCGGGCCTGCGCGGCGACGGGCTCCGCGGTCCTGACCCGCCCGTTCGCTGTCGGGGTGGCGGGTGTCGTCTCCGCCGGACGCACCCGGCGGCGGCGGGCCGGTGCCTCCGCGGTGCCGTAGCCGACCAGGACGTTGCCGGAGCCCTCGGTGGCCGGGGCCCGGCCGCGCGCACCCTCGGATTCCGCGGGGCCGGCGTCCCCGGCCGGGCGGCCGTCGGCCGGCTCGCCCACCGCCACCGTCAGCAGCGGAGCACCGACGGGCAGCTCCGTGCCCTCCGCGCCGAAGCGGGCCGTGACGACACCGCCGTAGGGGCAGGGCACATCCACCATCGCCTTGGCCGTCTCGACCTCGACGACCGGCTGGTCCACGGCGACGACGTCACCGACCTCGACCAGCCAGCGCACGATCTCCGCCTCGGTGAGCCCCTCACCGAGGTCGGGCAGCTTGAACTCCAGCACCTGTGCCATCAGCTCTCGGCCTCCCATTGCAGACGCCCCACGGCGTCCAGGATCCGGTCCACTCCGGGCAGGTGGTGGCGCTCCAGCATCGGCGGCGGATAAGGCAGGTCGAACCCGGCCACACGCAGCACCGGCGCCTCCAGGTGGTGGAAGCAGCGCTCCGTGACCCGGGCCGCGATCTCCCCGCCCGGGCCGCCGAAGCCGCCCGACTCGTGGACGACGACCGCGCGTCCCGTCCGCCGCACCGAGGCGCACACCGTCTCGTCGTCGAACGGCACCAGGGAGCGCAGATCGACGACTTCGAGGTCCCAGCCCTCGGCCCGGGCCGCCTCGGCCGCCTCCATGCAGGCGGGCAGCGACGGCCCGTACGTGATGAGCGTGGCGCTCCGCCCTGAGCGCCGCACCACCGCACGGCCTATCGGTTCAACGGCCGTCGGCTCCTCCGGGTTCCAGGAGTCCTTCGACCAGTACAGCCGCTTGGGCTCCAGGAAGACGACCGGGTCGTCGGAGGCGATGGCGGCGCGCAGCAGCCCGTAGGCGTCGGCGACGGTGGCGGGCGTGACGACGTGGAGCCCCGGAGTCGCCATGTAGTACGCCTCGGAGGAGTCGCTGTGGTGCTCGACGCCGCCGATGCCACCGCCGTAGGGGACGCGGACGGTGAGCGGCAGGGGCATCTTCCCGCGCGTGCGGTTGCGCATCTTGGCCACGTGCGAGACGAGCTGTTCGAACGCCGGGTAGGCGAACGCGTCGAACTGCATCTCCACGACCGGGCGCAGCCCGTACATGGCCATGCCGACGGCCGTGCCGAGGATGCCCGCCTCGGCCAGCGGGGTGTCCGTGCAGCGGTCCGGGCCGAACTCCTCGGCGAGTCCGTCGGTGACCCGGAAGACACCTCCGAGGGTGCCGACGTCCTCGCCCATGACGTGCACGGACGGGTCGGCGGCCATGGCGTCGCGCATGGCGCGCGTGAGGGCCTGCGCCATGGTGGCCGGCTTGACGGCGACGGTGGTCATCGCTGCGCCCCTTCCGGCTCGGCCCCGGCCGCCAGCTCGGCCCGCAGCTGCTCCCGCTGCTCCAGCAGCTGGGGGGTGGGCTCGGCGTAGACGTGGGCGAAGAGGTCCATGGGGTCGAGCGCCGGGTCCTCGTTCATGCGGGCGCGCAGGGAGGCGGCCATGGTCTCGGCGTCCTGGCGGACGGCCTCGGCACCGGCCCCGTCGAGCAGTCCGCGCCCGGTCAGTTCGTGTTCGAGGAGCGTGATCGGGTCGTGCCGCTTCCAGGTCTCGACCTCGGCGTCGCCGCGGTAGCGGGTGGCGTCGTCGGCGTTGGTGTGGGCCTCCACGCGGTACGTGATCGCCTCGACCAGGGTCGGGCCGCCGCCCGCGCGGGCGCGGCGTACGGCGTCGGCCAGGACCTCGTGCACGGCGGCGGCGTCGTTGCCGTCCACCAGGCGGCCGGGCATGCCGTAGCCGACGGCCTTGTGGGCCAGCGACGGGGCCGCGGTCTGCTTGGCGAGCGGTACGGAGATCGCGAAGCCGTTGTTCTGGACGAGGAAGACCACCGGGGCCTGCCAGACGGCGGCGAAGTTCAGCGCCTCGTGGAAGTCGCCCTCGCTGGTGCCGCCGTCGCCGACCATGGCGAGCGCGACCACGTCGTCGCCCTTGAGGCGGGCGGCGTGCGCGAGACCGACGGCGTGCGGCAGCTGGGTGGCGAGCGGGGTGCTCAGCGGGGCCACGCGGTGCTCGTAGGGGTCGTAGCCGGTGTGCCGGTCGCCGCGCAGCAGGGTGAGGGCCTCGACGGGGTCCACACCGCGCGCGACGACGGCGAGGGTGTCGCGGTAGCTCGGGAAGAGCCAGTCGCGCTCCTCCAGGACGAGCGCGGCGGCGACCTCGCAGGCCTCCTGGCCGGTGCTGGAGGGGTAGACCGCGAGACGGCCCTGCTTGGTGAGGGCGGTGGCCTGCGCGTTGTAGCGGCGGCCCTTCACCAGCCCCGCGTACAGCCGGCGCAGCAGCTCCGGGTCGGCCTCGGCGGCCGCCTCGGTGCCGAGCACGCGGTACGGCTCCGCGTCGGGCAGCAGCGGCACGGGGTCGGTACGGGGCTGCCAGGCGGGCGGCGGGGTCGGCCGGTAGGCCCCCCGCTGCTCCATGACCGTCATGACGGCACCTCCTCGTGGGATGTCGGAGGCACGGCGTCTGTGACGCGCCTCACCAACCGATTGTTCGGTCGTCGGCACATTTTGGCTACGGGTGGCACCGGGCTGTGGACAAACGGTTCTCCACAACCTGAGATGGATGCAGGACGTCCACGGCGGAGAGGTGGGGGCGGGTGGCATCTGAACAAATGGCCGAGGGCCGGGAGGGGACCGGGCCGCTTGCTCCCGCGCGGCCCCTGGACGCCATCGACCAGGACATCCTGCGGATGCTCCAGGCGGACGGCCGCGCGTCCGTACGCTCGGTCGCCGAGCGGGTCCACGTCTCCCGCGCGAACGCGTACGCACGCATCAACCGGCTGGTCGAGGACGGTGTCATCCGCGGCTTCGGGGCCCGCGTCAACCATGAGCGGGCCGGTCACGGGACGTCCGCGTACATCACCCTGAAGATCGTCCAGAACACCTGGCGCACGGTCCGCGAGCAGCTCCGGCAGCTTCCGGGCGCCTCGCACATCGCTTTGGTGGGAGGGGACTTCGACGTACTGCTGCTGGTGCACACGCCCGACAACCGGGCGCTGCGCGAGCTGGTGCTGACCCGGCTCCAGGCGATCCCCGAGGTGCTGAGCACGCGCACCCTGCTGGTGTTCGAGGAGGAGGACCTGGAGCCGCAGGGGTGACGACCCTCAGGACGCCTTGCGCAGCCCCCCGAAGGCCAGCTGCGCCACCGCGTCGGCCACCTCGCGCTCGCTCATGCCACGCCCGTCCGGCCGGTACCACTCCACAATCGAGTTGATCATGCCGAAGACCAGCCGGGTCACCAGGCGCACCTCTATGTCCTCGCGCACGTCCCCGTCGGCCGCCGCCGCCTTCAGCAGCGCCGCCACCCGGTGGTCGAACTCGCGCCGCCGCTCCAGCGCCCACCGCTCGGTGCCCGTGTTGCCGCGCACCCGCAGCAGCAGCGTCACGTACGGCAGTTCGGCGATCAGCACCTCGACCATGCGCCGCACGACGTACTCCAGGCGCTCGGCGGCACGCCCCACGCGCGCGTGCTCCTCGTCGAGGATCTCGAAGAGCCCGTCCAGGGCCCGGCTCACCGCGCGGCGCAGCAGTTCCTCCTTGCCGGCCACGTGGTGGTAGATCGACGACTTGGAGATGCCGGCGGCCTTGGAGAGGTGCTCCATGGAGGTGCCGTCGTAGCCGCGCTCGTTGAACACCTGGACGGCGACGGACAGCAGCGTCTCCGGGGTGTACGTGTCGCGCTTGGCGGTGGTCATGGGGTGTCCTCCCGCTTGTCGGTGGCGCACGCGTACCGGTAGAGCGCGAGGGACGGCGCGTAGCGGCCGGACGGATCGATCTCGTGCAGTTCGTCCAGCAGGGAGCCGGCCCAGCCGCGGCCGAGGCGGCGGCTCCACTCAAGGGGCCCCAGGGGGTAGTTCACGCCCAGGCGCATCGCGGTGTCGATGTCCTCCTCGGTGGCGACGCCCTTGGCGACGGCGTCGACCGCCAGGTCGATGATCCGGGCCACCGTCCGCGCGACGATCATTCCGGGGACGTCCCCGATGACGCTGACCTTCTTGCCGAGCGCCTGGAACAGTCCGGTGGCCTCGGCGACGGTCACCGGGGAGGTGTTCGGGGCGTGGGACAGGGCGACGCGCGTGGCCTCGCGGTAGTCGAGGGCGAGGTCGAAGTAGACGACGTCGCGGTACTCCACGGAGGTCTGGCCGTCGGTGAGCGCCAGCTGGCCGCCACTGGGCAGCACCAGGCGGGTGCCGTTGTCCTCGTCCTCCTCGCGCACCTGGATCCCGGCCTCGCGGATCAGGGCGAGCAGGTCCGAGGCGGGCCCCAGACCGCCCTCGGCGACCACGTACGCGGGCGGCTCGGCGGGCTCCGCGGTGTGCGGCTCGGGGCGCTCGGCGCCGTCCCGGTGGTCGTACCAGCCGTGCCCGGTCTTGCGGCCGAGGCGGCCGGACTCGACCAGGCGGCGCTGGGCGAGCGAGGGGGTGAAGCGCACGTCCTGGAAGAAGGACTGCCACACCGAGTGCGTCACGGACTCGTTGACGTCCTGGCCGATGAGGTCGGTCAGTTCGAAGGCGCCCATCCGGAACCCGCCGGACTCGCGCAGGACCGCGTCGATGGTGGCCGGGTCGGCGCCCTGGGACTCGTACACCGCGAAGGCCTCGGCGTAGAAGGGCCGGGCGACGCGGTTGACGATGAAGCCGGGGGTGTCGGCGCAGGCGACGGGCGTCTTGCCCCAGGCGCGGGCCGTCTCGTACGCGCGCGTGGCGTACGAGACGTCGGTGGTGAAGCCGGAGACGACCTCGACGAGCGGCAGCAGCGGGGCGGGGTTGAAGAAGTGCAGGCCCACGAAGCGGCCGGGCACGCGCAGGGCACCGCCGATCGCGGTGACCGACAGGGAGGAGGTGTTGGTGGCGAGCAGGCAGTCGTAGGAGACGACGTCCTCCAGCGCGCGGAACAGCTCCTGCTTGACGTCCAGGCGCTCCAGGACGGCCTCGACGACCAGGGCGCAGTCGGCGAGCCCGGTGAGCTCGCCGACGGGCCGCAGACGGGCACGGGCCGCGTCCCGCTCGGCGGCGGTGAGGCGCTCCTTCTCCACCAGCCGGTCGAGCCGGGCGCCGATCGCTTCGGCCGCCTGACGGGCCCGGCCGGGGGCGGCGTCGTACAGCCGCACGGAATGGCCCGCGACCAGCGCGACCTGGGCGATTCCCTGACCCATGGTGCCGGTGCCGACCACGGCCACGGGACTGCTGAGGTCGAGTGCTGTCATGTGCGCGATCCTCCCGCACGGGGTTTTCCACAGATGCGGCGGACCCCCTTGTACCGACCGATCGTTCGGTTACTCTAACTCCGACCGCCCGTTCTGACTACGTTTCCGCACAGGTCCATGAGCTCGACGAAGAGTTCCTGAGACGAGGAGTTGGTCCCGCATGGCCGCCGAACTCACCGCGCACGAACTGATCGCCCGGCACCGTCCCACCCTGGACCAGGCGCTGGAAGCGATCCGCACGCGCGCGTACTGGTCACCCCACCCCGAGCACCCCAAGGCCTACGGGGAGCACGGCAGCCTGGACATGGCGGCGGGCAAGGCCGCCTTCGACGCCCTGGCCGGCACCCGCCTCGACCTCGGCCAGCCCGGCACGGACGGCTGGGTGGACGGCGAGACCTCCCCGTACGGCATCGAGCCGGGCGTCAGCTACCCGCACGCGGACCTCGACGAGCTGCTGCCGGCCATGAGGTCCGGGATGCGGGCCTGGCGGGACGCGGGCCCGGAGACCCGCGCGGTGGTCTGCCTGGAGATCCTCAAGCGGATCAGCGACCGGACGATGGAGTTCGCCCAGGCGGTCATGCACACCTCCGGCCAGGCGTTCATGATGGCGTTCCAGGCGGGCGGCCCGCACGCGCAGGACCGCGGCATGGAGGCGGTGGCCTACGCCTACGCGGAGCAGACCCGCACGCCCGACACCGCGGAGTGGACCAAGCCCCAGGGCAAGCGCGACCCGCTCGCCCTCACCAAGCGGTTCGTCCCGGTCCCGCGCGGCATCGCGCTGGTCATCGGCTGCAACACTTTCCCGACGTGGAACGGCTACCCGGGCCTGTTCGCCTCTCTCGCCACCGGCAACGCGGTCCTGGTCAAGCCGCACCCCCGCGCGGTTCTGCCGCTCGCGCTCACCGTCCAGGTCGCCCGTCAGGTGCTCACCGAGGCCGGCTTCGACCCGAACCTGGTGGCGCTGGCCGCCGAGCGGCCCGGCGAGGGCATCGCCAAGACCCTCGCGACCCGCCCGGAGATCCGGATCATCGACTACACGGGCTCCACGGAGTTCGGCGACTGGCTGGAGAGCAACGCCCGCCAGGCGCAGGTGTACACCGAGAAGGCCGGCGTCAACACGGTGATCGTGGAGTCGACCGGCGACTACAAGGGGATGCTGGCCAATCTGGCGTTCTCCCTGTCGCTGTACAGCGGCCAGATGTGCACCACCCCGCAGAACCTGCTGATCCCGCGCGACGGCATCACCACCGACCAGGGCCCCAAGTCCTTCGACGAGGTCGCCGCCGACCTGGCGAAGGCGGTCGACGGCCTGCTCGGCGACGACGCGCGCGCCAACGCGCTGCTGGGCGCGATCGTCAGCCCGGACGTCAAGGCCCGCCTGGAGGCCGCCGCCGGGCTCGGCGAGGTCGCCCTCGCCTCCCGCGAGATCGCGCACCCGGAGTTCCCGGGAGCGGTGGTGCGCACGCCGGTGATCGTGAAACTCGACGGCGCCAAGCCGGACGCCGAGGCCGCCTACATGAGCGAGTGCTTCGGCCCGGTCTCCTTCGCCGTCGCGGTCGGCTCGGTCGCCGACGCGGCGGACCTGCTGCGGCGCACCGTCCGGGAGAAGGGCGCCATGACGGTCGGCGCGTACACCACCTCCCCGGAGGTCGAGGAGACGGTGCGGGAGGTCTGCCTGGAGGAGGCCGCCCAGCTCTCCCTGAACCTCACCGGCGGGGTGTACGTCAACCAGACGGCCGCCTTCTCCGACTTCCACGGCTCCGGCGGCAACCCGGCGGCCAACGCGGCTCTGTGCGACGGCGCGTTCGTGGCCAACCGGTTCCGGGTGGTCGAGGTGCGCCGGGAGGCGTGAGGGATCCGTTCAGGAGGGTGCGCCCCCGGTGGCGCTCCAGTGGTACAGCGTCATGGCCGCACTGGTCGCGAGGTTGTAGCTGGAGACCTGGGGGCGCATCGGCAGCGCCACCAGATGGTCGGCCCGCGCGCGGAGCTCCGCCGACAGTCCGCTGCGCTCGGAGCCGAAGGCGAGCAGCGCGTCGTCCGGCAGCTTCAGCGAGCGGATGTCCTCGCCCTCCGGGTCGAGCGCGAAGACCGGGCCGGGCGGCAGCTCCTCCACGGACAGCCGCTCCACGGCGGTGGCGAAGTGCAGCCCCGCCCCGCCGCGTACGACGGTGGGGTGCCAGGGGTCGAGCGTGCCGGTGGTGACGACCCCGGTCGCCCCGAAACCGGCGGCCAGCCGGATCACCGCGCCCGCGTTGCCGAGGTTGCGCGGATTGTCCAGGACCACCACCGGGGCGGTGCGCGGGGTGTGCGCCAGCTTCTCGAGGTTGCCCGCGCGGGTGGGGCGTACGGCCAGGGCGGCCACGGCGGTGGGGTGCGGGCGCGGCACGAGAGCGGCGTACGTCTCGTGGGGCACCTCGGTCAGCAGCTCCGCCAGCGTGTCCCGCACGTCCCCGGCCAGCTCGTCGGCGAGCGCGAGCGCGCCGGCCCGGTCCGCGGTGAGCGCCGCCCGGACCTCGGCCCCGAAGCGCACGGCGTGCTTGAGGGCGTGGAAGCCGTCGAGCAGCACGGCGGTGCCGGCCAGACGGTGCCAGGCGGAGACGGGGTCGGCCGAGGTCTCGGGAGCGGGGTCGGTCATGGCGTGCAGCCTACGTGCGCGGGCTCGGCACTCCGCCGGGTGCCGGAGCAGCCTCCACCGGGTCCATTCCGGCCGGGGGGCCGGCCGGGGGCCGCGGTCGCGGAACCGACGTCCCGCGCGGGCGCAGCCGCCCACGCGCGCGGGCCGCGAGGTTCCCGAGGCGGCGCAGGAAGGCCGTCGGCAGGAAGACCGCGTCCGCCGCGATCATCGCCAGGGAGAAGAAGGGCAGTCCGAGCACGACGGCGATGACCGCGTGCTCCATGATCATGAAGGCCAGCAGGACGTTCTTGACCCGACGGTTGAACAGCGTGAACGGGAAGGCGACCTGCACGGCGACCGTCCCGTAGGTCACCAGCATCACCATCGTGCCGCTGGCCGACAGCAGGTCCGCGAGGGCCGGCCAGGGGGAGAAGTACTCCAGGTGCAGCGGGTAGTGGACGGCGGTCCCGTCCTGCCAGCGGGAGCCCTGGACCTTGTACCAGCCGGCCGTGGCGTAGATCAGACACGCCTCGGCCATGATCACGAGCAGCGCGCCGTTGTGCACGGTGTTCGCGACGACGTCCAGCAGGATCCGCGGCTGCCCGGTCCTCGCGCGGAGCCCGACCAGCCACCACAGCGCCTGCGCGGTCCATACGGTCCACAGCAGCACCGGTATGAACCGGTCGCCGTCCATCCGGCCCGCCGTCGTCGCCAGGACCAGCAGGAAGCCCAGGACGCCCCACAGCAGCGGGCCGACCCGGTCGCGCGGCCGCTCGCCACGCGCGCGTGCCTCGGCCGCGCGGCGCGCGCGCCGCGCGTCCAGGGACCAGACCTGACCACAGCGCGTGAACACCAGGTAGACCGACATCAGGTGCAGGACGTTGTCGCCGCCGTCCCCCATGAAGACGCTGCGGTTCTGCAGCGCCAGCACACCCACCATGAACAGCACCGACATGGTGCGGGTGCGCCAGCCGAGCAGCAGGAGGAGGCTCCACAGCACGGCGAGCGCGTAGACGGCCTCGAACCAGACCTGGCTGTCCGACCACAACAGCGGCGTGAAGGCGTCGTTCGTCGCGACCAGCTGATCGGCGAGGTCCCAGCTCCAGGGCCCGTCGGGGCCGTACAGCTCCTGACGGTGGGGGAACTCGCGCAGCAGGAACAGCAGCCAGGTCAGGCTGAAGCCGATGCGGATCACGGCGGTCTGGTGGGGGCCGAGCGCGGAGTCGGTGACGCGGGCGATCGCGCGGGACAGGGCCGACGAGCAGCGGTTCACCCCACACCTCCCCGGGCCTCGTCCTCGGGCAGTGACCACCAGGACAGCGTGCGGTACACGGGTGTGGCGGAGATCTTCTCCCCGCTCCACTCGGGCGGCGGCACCTGGGCGGTCCGTGAGCGGATCTGGACGCGCGCGACGGCACCGTCCGCACCGGCCGCGTCCGCGCGGTCGAGGCGCAGCGCCATGATCCGGCGCAGATACGTCTCGGACAGCGCCCCGCGCAGGCCCACCGGCCGGTTGTCGTTGTCGTGCGTGGCGACGAAGAAGTCCCAGGCGCGGCGCAGCTCGTTCTGCTGGGTGTGGCTGGGCAGGGGGTTGCCGTCGATGGCGCGACCGTCCTGGGCGGACAGGTCGTACCAGCCGGTGGTCCGTGTCCCCCCGTCCGCCGTGCGGATCTCGGCACGCACCTGGACGGCGATGTCCTGCTGCAACGGGTTCGGCGCGAACAGCTTCCAGTTCTGCTCGAACTCCGGGTAGATCCAGTCCTCGACCGTCTCGCGGTGCTCCTTGCTGACCGTGTTCGCCGGTGCGACGTGCAGGAACGTCATGCCGAGGTGCACACAGACCGCGACCGCGACGACCGCGAGCGCCATCGCGGCGCCGATCCGATAGCGCAGGGAGAGTGCGGCCACCCCGGCGCGGGATCCGGCGGGCGGGCCGGCAGGGGAGTGCGGCGCGGGCGGGCCGACAGGGGAGTGCGGCGCGGGCGGGCCGTCCGCGGGTTGCCCGGGATCGGACGGAGGGGTCCGGGGCCCTGATGGGTCCACCGGCGACGCGGGGGCGGGCAGGGCGGGGCGCGGGTCGGGCACGCCCCGCCCGGCAGGCCCGTGCCGGGCGTCCGAGCCCTTGTCGTACGCGTTCATCCCGCCCCGATCCACCGATCCCGGTCCGTCACCGCTTCCGCCCCGCCGCGAGGGCCTGGCACCGCTCCGTCGCGTCGCACGGAACGGTACTCAGCACCGGCCCCCCGGGCACAGTCCCGCCGGGATCCCGTTCCGTTGCCGTCACCACACCGCGGTCCGAGCCCCGGCGTCCACAGGCGGCCCCCGCAGGTTATCCACAACGGTTGACACCTCGCGGCGCCCGTCTCACCATGGAATCGCACGAACCGAACGATCGGTCGGGAGCGTGCTCCGGGAAGCATCCAGTCGAGGGGGACCTCATGGCGACAGCAGCCGCCCGCGATACGGCCGGCAGCCAGGCGTACGACGCACCGGCCGGCGCCGGCGACACCGCCGGTCACGAGCGCGCCTTCGACGCGGCCGTCGCCGCCGACGAGCGGATCGAACCGCGCGACTGGATGCCGGACGCCTACCGGGCCACGCTCGTCCGGCAGATCGCCCAGCACGCGCACTCCGAGATCATCGGCATGCAGCCGGAGGCCAACTGGATCACCCGCGCGCCCTCGCTGCGCCGCAAGGCGATCCTGATGGCCAAGGTGCAGGACGAGGCCGGACACGGCCTGTATCTGTACAGCGCCGCCGAGACGCTCGGCACCAGCCGCGACGAGCTGCTCGACAAGCTCCACTCCGGCCGCCAGAAGTACTCCTCGATCTTCAACTACCCGACGCTGACCTGGGCGGACGTCGGCGCCATCGGCTGGCTGGTGGACGGCGCCGCGATCACCAACCAGGTCCCCCTGTGCCGCTGCTCCTACGGGCCGTACGCACGCGCGATGGTCCGCATCTGCAAGGAGGAGTCCTTCCACCAGCGCCAGGGCTACGAGCTGCTGCTGGCCCTCGGCAGGGGCACCCCGCAGCAGCGCGCGATGGCGCAGGACGCGGTGGACCGCTGGTGGTGGCCGTCGCTGATGATGTTCGGGCCGCCCGACGACGAGTCCCAGCACTCCGCGCAGTCGATGGCCTGGAAGATCAAGCGCCACTCCAACGACGAGCTGCGGCAGCGCTTCGTCGACATCTGCGTCCCCCAGGCCGCATCGCTCGGCCTCACCCTCCCCGACCCGGACCTGAAGTGGAACGAGGAGCGCGGGCACCACGACTTCGGCGCGATCGACTGGTCGGAGTTCCGGGACGTCCTCAAGGGCAACGGCCCGTGCAACGAACAGCGGCTGACCCGGCGCAGGCAAGCCCACGAGGAGGGCGCCTGGGTCAGGGAGGCCGCGGCGGCCCACGCGGCCAAGCACACGAACGGCGAGACAGGAGCCACACGAGCATGACCCACACCGACTGGCCCCTGTGGGAGGTCTTCGTGCGCTCGCGCCGCGGACTGTCCCACACCCACGCCGGCAGCCTGCACGCGCCGGACGCGGAGCTCGCCCTGCGCAACGCCCGCGATCTGTACACCCGGCGCGGCGAGGGCGTCTCGATCTGGGTCGTCCCGTCGTCCGCGATCACCGCCTCCTCGCCCGACGAGAAGGACCCGTTCTTCGAACCGGCCGCCGACAAGCCCTACCGGCACCCGACGTTCTACGAGATCCCCGAGGGGGTGCAGCACCTGTGACGACGACCCCCGCCAAGGACACCGCCCACACGGCGGCCGCGCTCGCCCTCGGCGACGACGCGCTGGTGCTCTCCCACCGCCTGGGCGAGTGGGCCGGCCACGCCCCCGTGCTGGAGGAGGAGGTCGCCCTCGCCAACATCGCGCTGGACCTGCTGGGCCAGGCCCGGGTGCTGCTGTCGATGGCGGGCGACGAGGACGAGCTGGCCTATCTGCGCGAGGAACGCGCCTTCCGCAACCTCCAGCTGGTGGAGCAGCCGAACGGCGACTTCGCCCACACCATCGTCCGCCAGCTGTACTTCTCCGCCCACCAATACCTCCTCTACGGCGAACTGGCCTCCGGTGACAGCCCGTTCGCACCGCTGGCCGGCAAGGCCGTCAAGGAGACCGCCTACCACCGCGACCACGCCGAGCAGTGGACGCTGCGGCTCGGTGACGGCACGGACGAGAGCCGTGCGCGGACGCAGCGGGCCGTGGACGCGCTGTGGCGCCACACCGGCGAGATGTTCCAGCCCGTCGAGGGCCTGGACGTCGACTGGTCCGGCCTGGGGACGGCCTGGCTCGAGTGGGTCTCGGAGGTGCTGCGCCGGGCCACCCTCACGGTGCCCGAGGGCCCGCGCACGGGAGCGTGGGCGGCCGGTGCGGGCCGTCAGGGCCTGCACACCGAGCCCTTCGGCCGGATGCTCGCCGAGATGCAGCACCTGCACCGCAGCCATCCGGGGGCGACATGGTGACCACCATCACCCCGCTGGAGGCCGAACTCCTGGAACTCGCCGGTTCGGTGCCCGACCCCGAACTGCCCGTGCTGACGCTGCGCGAACTGGGCGTCGTGCGCGCGGTGCACGCGCGCGGCACGGACACCGTCGAGGTCGAGCTGACCCCGACGTACACCGGCTGCCCGGCCGTCGAGGCGATGAGCCTGGACATCGAGCGGGTGCTGCACGAGCACGGGGTGCGCGAGGTCACCGTGCGCAGAGTGCTCGCGCCCGCCTGGTCGACCGACGACATCACGGACGAAGGACGCCGCAAACTGCGGGAGTTCGGCATCGCCCCGCCCCGCGTACGGGCGGCCTCCGGGCCGGTCGGGGTGGAGCTGGGCCCGACCCGCGCCGGTCCGCCCCGGCCGGAGGACGAGCCGGTGCCCGTCCGCTGCCCGCGCTGCGGCTCCGCCGAGACCGAACTGCTCAGCCGTTTCTCGTCCACCGCGTGCAAGGCACTGCGCCGCTGCCTGGCCTGCCGTGAACCGTTCGACCACTTCAAGGAGTTGTGATGGCCCGCTTCCACCGGCTCCGGGTGGCCGCGGTCGACCGGCTCACCGACGACTCCGTCGCCCTCACCCTCACCGTCCCCCCGCACCTGGCCGAGGAGTACCGGTACACCCCCGGCCAGCACCTGGCCCTGCGGCGCGTCGCGGGCCGCGAGGACATCCGGCGCACCTACTCCATCTGCTCCCCCGCACCCGACGGTGGGGCCCCGAGCGCCCTCCGGGTCGGTGTGCGGCTGGTCGAGGGCGGCGCCTTCTCCACGTACGCGCTCAAGGAGATCGCCCTCGGCGACGAGCTGGAGGTGATGACCCCGGCCGGCCGCTTCACGCTCCCTCCCGCGCCCGGCCGGTACGCGGCGATCGTCGGCGGCAGCGGCATCACACCGGTGCTGTCGATCGTCTCGACCCTCCTCGCGCGCGAGCCGCGGGCCCGGTTCTGCCTGATCCGCAGCGACCGGACGACCGCCTCGACGATGTTCCTGGAGGAGGTCGCCGACCTGAAGGACCGCTACCCCGAGCGGCTCCACCTGGTGACGGTGCTCTCCCGTGAGGAACAGCAGGCGGGGCTGCCGTCCGGACGGCTGGACCAGGAGCGGCTGACCGGGCTGCTCCCGGTCCTGCTGCCCGTGGAACAGGTGGACGGCTGGTTCCTGTGTGGGCCGTACGGCCTGGTCGAAGGAGCCGAGCGGGCGCTGCGCGGGCTGGGCGTGGCGCGCTCTCGCGTCCACCAGGAGATCTTCCACGTGGACGCCGGTACGGCGACCGTCGCCACGGTGCCCGCCCCCGCGCACAGCACGGTCACCGCCCGGCTCGACGGACGCGGCGGGACCTGGCCCGTCCAGGACGGCGAGTCCCTGCTGGACACGGTGCTGCGCAACCGGTCCGACGCGCCCTACGCCTGCAAGGGCGGGGTGTGCGGAACCTGCCGTGCCTTCCTCGTCTCGGGCGAGGTGCGGATGGACCGCAACTTCGCGCTGGAGTCGGAGGAGACGGAGGCGGGCTATGTCCTGGCCTGCCAGTCGCATCCGGTGACGGAAAGGGTGGAACTGGACTTCGACCGGTAGGAGCCCCGGCGGGCCGGGGCCGGCCTCCGGGGCCCTGCCAGGTCCCTCCCTCCCGTAGGACGGCCGAGCGCGCGGACGTCCGCCGGAGGGGCGCTACAGCACGTGCCCCGGCGTCCCGTCGTCCGTGACGACGGCACGCCCGGCGGCCTCCCACACCTGCATGCCGCCGTCCACGTTCACGGCGTCGACGCCCTGCTGGGCCAGATACACGGCGACCTGCGCCGACCGTCCACCGGAACGGCAGATCACATGGATCCGGCCGTCCTGCGGGGCGGCCTCGGTCAGCTCACCGTAGCGGGCCACGAACTCACTGATGGGGATGTGCAGCGCCCCTGCGGCGTGACCGGCCTTCCACTCGTCGTCCTCGCGGACGTCCAGCAGGAAGTCGCCGTCCTTGAGGTCCGCGACCCGGACCGTGGGCACACCAGCTCCAAAACTCATGCCCCCGACGCTACCCGACCGGGCGGGCCCCGGTTCAGGCCAGCAGCGCCGCCAGCTCCGCCTCGCGTTCGGTCACCTGGGTCCGCAGCTGCTCGGCGATCTCCTCGAGAAGCCTGTCGGGGTCGTCCGGGGCGAGACGGAGCATCGAGCCGATGGCACCGTCCTCCAGTTCCCTGGCGACCAGCGTGAGCAGTTCCTTGCGCTGGGCGAGCCATTCGAGGCGGGCGTAGAGCTCCTCGCCGGCGCTCGGGACGCGCTTGAGCTCCGGTCCCGCGGCCCACTCCTCGGCGAGTTCGCGCAGCTCGTCCTCGTTGCCGCGGGCGTAGGCGGCGTTGACGCGGGTGATGAACTCCTCGCGGCGCGCGCGTTCCTTGTCCTCCTGCGCCAGGTCCGGGTGGGCCTTGCGGGCGAGGTCACGGTAGAGCTTGCGGGCCTCCTCGCTGGGCCGCACCCGCCGCGGGGGCCGCACCGGCTGGTCGGTGAGCATGGCGGTGGCCTCGGGGAAGAGACCGTCGCCGTCCATCCAGCCGTTGAGCAGCTCCTCGACACCGGGGATCGGCATCAGCCGGGCGCGCGCCTCGTCGGCCCGGCGCCGGTCCTCGGGGTCGTCGCTGCGGGCGGCCCTGGCCTCCAGGATCTGGGCGTCCAGTTCCTCGAGCCGGGCGTACACCGGGCCGAGCTTCTGTTCGTGCAGCCGGGAGAAGTTCTCGACCTCGACGCGGAAGGTCTCCACGGCGATCTCGAACTCGATCAGCGCCTGCTCGGCCGCGCGCACGGCCTGCTCCAGCCGCTCCTCGGGCCGCGCCGCACCACCACCGCCGGGGGTCCGCTCCGCGCCGGCGCCGCCACTCTGCTCACCTTCCGAGGTCGTCACCCGGACAGCGTAGGCCACCCGCCCGGGCACCACGCCCCGCTCCGGCGGCGCACTCCCCGGCCGGGGACGCGCGCCTGTCCCGGATGCCCGCTCACACCCCCGTCTCCGCCGCGATCCGTCCCGACCGCACCGCGGTCACCAGGTCCGTGTGGTCCGCCTCGGTGCGGTCGGCGTAGGCGACGGCGAAGGCCGCCACCGCCTCGTCCAGTTCGTCGTTCTTGCCGCAGTAGCCGGCGATCAGGCGGGGGTCGGCGCTGTGGGAGTGGGCGCGGGCCAGCAGGGCACCGGTCATGCGGGCGTAGTCGTCGACCTGGTCGGCGGCCAGCGCGGCCGGGTCGACGCTGCCCTTGCGGTTGCGGAACTGGCGCACCTGGAAGGGGCGGCCGTCGACCGTCGTCCAGCCCAGCAGGCTGTCGCTTATCACCTGCATCCGCTTCTGGCCGTGGACCACCCGCCTGCCCTCGTGGCCGGCCTCGGGGGCGTCGAATCCGGCCTCCGGCAGATGCGGCACAAGTGCCGAGGGGCGGGCCTCCTTCACCTGGAGGACCAGGGGCTCGCCCCGGTGGTCGAGGAGCAGCACGACGTACGAGCGGGTGCCCACGCTGCCGGTGCCGACGACACGGAACGCCACGTCGTGCACCGCGTGCCGGGCCAGCAGCGGGTGGCGGTCCGGCGGGAGCGTGCCGAGGTACTGCTCCAGTGAGGCGGCCACCGCGGCGGCCTCGCCGTCCGGTACGCGGCGCAGTACCGGCGGCGCGTCGACGAAACGGCGTCCGCCGTCCCCGGTCGTCTCGGTGGACCTGGCCGCGAACCGGCCACTGGTGTTCGCGCGGGCCTTCTCGGAGACCCGCTCCAGGGTGCCCAGCAGGTCGTGGGCGTCGGTGTGGGAGACCAGTTCCTCGTCCGCGATGGCGTTCCAGGCGTCCAGTGCCGGCAGCCTGGACAGCAGCCGCATCGTGCGGCGGTAGGCGCCCACGGTGTCGTGGGCCGCGGCGCGGCAGGTGTCCTCGTCCGCGCCGGCCTCGCGCCCGGCGAGCACCAGGGAGGTGGCGAGCCTTTTGAGGTCCCATTCCCAGGGGCCGTGCACCGTCTCGTCGAAGTCGTTCAGGTCGATGACCAGGCCACCGCGCGCGTCGCCGTAGAGACCGAAGTTCGCCGCGTGGGCGTCGCCGCAGATCTGGGCGCCGACCCGGGTCACCGGCGTGCGGGCCAGGTCGTACGCCATGAGGCCCGCCGATCCGCGCAGGAAGGCGAACGGGGTCGCCGCCATCCTGCCCACCCGGATCGGTGCGAGCTCGGGCAGCCGGCCGCGGCTGGACTCCTCGACGGCGCTCACGGCGTCGGGGCGGGAGGCGTCCAGGTCGAGGGTGGCGTGTGCCGTGCGGGGAACCTGCCCGCGCAGGGCCTTGCCCTCGTCCTTGGGGCTGTCCTCGGCGGGCCACTCGGCGAACCCCGGCACCCGCGGCAGCCGCCGCACCGGGGTCGCACCACCGGTCCCGGTCACACCGGCGGGCTCACGAGTCCCGGACATCCCGGCAACGGCTTCGGTCACGGCGACCGCCTCCCCCGTACACATACGTGCCGTACACACGCGTCGACATCGATCGTGCCGACCGTACAGCCGGTGGCCGAAACGCGTCAGACCCTGTGGACAACTCGCCCGGTGTGGAGAAGCCCGGGCCTACCCGGCTTCCGCCACCTCTCCCTCCACCGGCAGCAACCGCCCCTCGGCGAGCAGCCGCCCGGCGCGGTCCTGGGAGATGTCCAGCCTGGCCAGCACGGCCGGAACGGCCACGCCCGGCAGCATGTGGTGGAAGAGCACGACGACCCGGTGCTCCAGGTCCTGCCGCTGACAGCGCAGCTGCGACAGGAGCTGCACCCCGGAGAAGCTCGCGACCAGCAGTTCCGCCGTCTCCGTCGCGTCGACGTGCGGCAGCAGTTCGCCTCCCGCCTTGGCCTCGGCCAGGGTCCGGGTGGTCTGGTCGATCCACATGCCGAACGCCGGCGTGCGGTCCAGTCCCAGCGCTCCCTGGTCCAGGGCCAGTCCGACGCTGGCACGTACCAGCGGCTCGGTCCGCAGCCGCAGCGCCAGTACCAGGCCGGAGTCGACGAGTTCCTGCAGCTTGCTGGACTGGGGCGGCAGGGAGATCGCGAGCTGCTCCTCGAACACGCCGAGCGCCAGCTCCTCCTTGGAGCCGAAGTGGAAGTACAGCGCGCCCTTGGTGACCCCGGCCCGCTCAAGGATCTCCCCGATGGTCGCCGAGGTGTAGCCGCGTTCGTCGAAGACGGCCGCCGCCGCCTCCAGGATGGTCCGCCGGGTGCGGATCGCGCGCTCCTGTCGCGCCATCGGGTGCCTCCTGATCTGGGTGGATCTCATGGATCTCTCGGGTCGCACCGTGCAGCCGTCGTGAAGTCGCCGTGAAGCCGCCGTGCGGTCTGTCGTGCTTGTGCGGGCGCGTGGGCTCGTCTCCGGCGATGTGGATCACCCTTGGAAAAAAACCAACTCGTCCGTATCTTAGTGCGAACCGACCGGAGGTCCGATTGCCGATCCCGGGGGTTCCTCATGCCGCAGCCGGATTCCTGGAGCGCACTCATGGAGGATCAGACCGGACAGCGGGGCTCGCCCGCAAACACCGCCGGCAGACCCGGTGCCCGCACCCGCGTCACGACCGAACTCGCCCATCGCCCCCGCGCGGCGGACGTCTTCCCGGTCGAATGGGTCCGGCTCTCGGACGTCCGCTTCCGTGTCACCGCCCGCTGGCCCGCCGACCACGCCTTCTTCGGCCCCGTCGACGACCACCGCCAGGATCCGATGATCGTCGGTGAAACGTTGCGTCAGACCTCGATGGCCCTCGCCCACGCGGAGTTCGGCGCCCCCGCCGACACCCACTTCGTCATGCGGGACCTGGACATCTCCACCGACCCGGACCGGCTGCTGCTCGCGGACGCGGACGAGCCGGTCACCGTCGACGTCGTCTGCTCCGAGGTCCGCCGCCGTGGCCGCGGCCTGAACGGCATGCGCACGACGATGGAGTTCCACCGCGCGGGACGCCTCGTCGCCCGGGGCACCGGCAGCACCGGCTGCACCTCCCCGGCCGCCTACCGCCGCCTGCGGGAACGCCAACTGGCCGCCCAGGGGGAGCGAATAGCGCTGCCGGAACCGGTGTCACCCGAACTGGTGGGCCGCCACCGCGCGGAGGACGTCGTCCTCGCCCCCGCGGACCGACCCGGCTCCTGGCTGCTGCGCGCGCACACCGGGCACCCGGTCCTCTTCCCGCGTCCCAACGACCACGTCCCCGGCATGGTCCTGTTCGAAGCGGCCCGCCAGGCCGCGACCGCGGCATCGGGCCGGCTGCCCTTCCTGCCGTCCGAACTGGCCGTCTCCTTCAGCCGGTACGCCGAACTGGACAGCCCCTGCCGGCTCGACACCGAAGTCCTGGACAAGGGCGAGGGCGAGGTGACGGTGCGGGTGTCGGGCACACAGGCCGGCCGGCCCGTCTTCGCCGCCACCCTCACCTGCGCGCCCACGGCCCCGGTACGGTCCCTGCCGTGACCGTCGACCTCCTGATCACCGGCGCGACGGGCTTCATCGGCAGCCGGGCCGTCGCGGCGGCCCGCGGGCGCCCCGACGTCCGCGTCCGCTCACTGTCCCGCCGTACGCCGCCCGAGCGGCCGGACTCCAAGGCGGTGCCCGGTGATCTCGCCGACCCGCGCACCCTGCACGGCAGTTGCGCCGGCGTCGACGTCCTCGTCCACTGCGCCTCCCGCGTGGGCGGTGACCCGGAGTCCGTCGCCGCGGTCAACGACCTCGGCACGAAGGCCCTGGTGGAGGAGGCCGTGCGGAGCGGAGTGCGCCGGATCGTGTACGTGAGCACCGCCGCCGTCCACGGCCGGGGCCCCTTCCGGGGCGTACGGCCCGGCGAGGCCCCGATCGCGCCCGTCTCCGCCACCAGCCGCACCCGCGCGGCGGCCGAACGGCACGTCCTCGACGCGGGCGGCCTGGTGCTGCGCCCGCACCTGGTGCACGGCGAGGGCGACCGCTGGGTGATCCCCGGACTGGTGGGGCTGCTGCGTGAGTTGTCCGCCACCGTGTCCGGCTGCGAGGCGCTCCAGTCGATGATCGACGTCGACACCCTGGGCCGGGCGGTCGTCGCCGCGGCGCTGTCCCCCGGCCACGGCCCCGGCACCCACTACGTGGGCCACCCGGACCCCGTCCCCGCCTCGGAGTTGCTCGCCGCCGTGTGCGAGCGGGTGGAACGGCCCGGCGACGGCGCCTCGGTGGACGTGGCCACCGCCCGCGCCCGGGCCGCCGGATCCCCGCGCGCGCTGCACCACCTGGACATGCTCACCGTGGACCACTGGTTCGCGGACGACGGCTTCTGGAAGGACCTGGACTGCTCACCGGGTGAGGGATTCACCCGTGCGTTCGCGCGGTCGGCTTCCTGGTACCGGTCGTACGTGACGACCGGCCGGTAAGGAAACCGCCTGGCCGGTCTGGCCGATCACGTCCGCAGATAAGCCAGCACCGCCAGGACCCGCCGATGCGTCTCGTCCGTCACCGGCAGGTCCAGCTTGGTGAAGATGCTGCCGATGTGCTTGCCGACGGCGGCCTCCGACACCACCAGCTCGCGGGCGATCGCGCCGTTGGACTTGCCCTGCGCTATCGACGCCAGCACCTCCCGCTCCCGCGGGGACAGCCGCTCCAGCGGGTCGCGGCGGTGGCGCAGCAACTGCCGTACGACCTCGGGATCGACCACCGTGCCGCCGCCCGCGACCTGGCTCAGCGCGGTCACGAACTCCTCGATCTGGCCGACCCGGTCCTTGAGCAGGTAACCGATGCCGGTCCCGTCGCCGGAGTCCAGCAGGTCGGAGGCGTACCGGCGCTGCACGTACTGGCTGAGCACGAGAACGGGCAGCGTGGGCCGCTCGGTGCGCAGGCGCACGGCCGCGTGCAGGCCCTCGTCCTGGAAGCCCGGGGGCATCCGCACGTCCGTCACCACGATGTCGGGTTCGTGTTTCCCGGCCTCGACGACCAGCGCCTCGGCGTCACCGACCGCCGCGACGACCTCGTGCCCGCACTCCCGGAGCAGGCCGATCAGGCCCTCCCGCAGCAGCACGCTGTCCTCGGCCAGCACGACGCGCAGTGCTCGGCCGTCCGTCAGGGAGAGCAAGGGGCGCAAGGGATCTCCACACGCAGCAGGGTCGGTCCGCCCACCGGGCTGGACAAGGTGAGTCTGCCATCGAGCACCGACACCCGGTCGGCGAGTCCGGTCAGCCCGCTGCCCGCCCCGGCCCGTGCGCCGCCCCGCCCGTCGTCGCGGACCTCCAGCAGCAGCCGCCCGTCACGGTGCCCGCCGTCCACCCGCGCGCGGCTCGCCCCACTGTGCCGGGCGACGTTGGCGAGCGCCTCGCACACCACGAAGTACGCGGCGGCCTCGACCGGCGTGGGCAGCCGGCCGGTGAGATCCAGATCCAGGTCCACGGGTACGGCGGACCGGTCGGCGGCGTCGGCGACCGCGGCCTCGAGACCGTAGTCGGTGAGGACCCGGGGGTGGATGCCGTGGATGAGCTCCCGCAGCTCCCGAAGCGCCCGGCCCACCTCGTCGTGGGCCTTGGCGAGCCGGTCGGCGAGCGGTCCGGGCGGCGCCTCCAGGCGGGCCAGACCCAGCGTCATCGTCAGGGCGACCAGACGCTGCTGGGCCCCGTCGTGCAGATCGCGCTCGATGCGCCGCCGTTCCACCTCGAAGGCCTCCACCAGCCGCACCCGGGACCGGGTCAGTTCGGTCACCCTGGCGTCCAGGTCGGTCTCGCGCGGGGCGATCAGCAGCCGGGTCAGTCCCGCGCGGGCACCCGCCGCAACGCCCAGCAGGTAGGCGCCCAGGGCGAGCAGGACGATCCCGAGCAGTGCGGCACCGGCCGCCGCCGGCCAGGTGGTGACCGTCCACAGCTTGAGGACCTTCGCCTCCCTGCCGTCCCCGACCGTGGCCATCAGCAACGGGGTGGCGGTCACGGCCGCCGGGAGGAGCAGACCGGCCGTGAACACGAGGGCGTCGACCGGCCACAGCAGGCCCGCGAACAGCAGGGTGTGACCGAACTCCCGCCAGGTGGCCCGCTCCCGCAGCCGGGCGGTCAGCCAGGCCCGCAGGCCGGGGGTGGCGGGCGGCCGGTGCGGGTCGGGTACCGGATCGCGGTCGACCAGCCGCAGCCGCCACCGCTCCAGCCGGGCCACCGGTATGCCCGCGAGGACGGTGCCGAGCAGCAGCGGCAGCCCCACCAGGGCGAGCGCGAGCACCCCGCCGGCCACCACCGACACCACGATGCCCACGAGCACGACCGCGCCGGTCACCGCGCCGGTGAGCAGATACACGGCCGAGCGCCACGGCCACACCGACAGCGCGTAGCCGGGACGGGACATGGCCTGCCAGAGGTTTCGAGGCTGCATGCGGATCACCGTAGAAGCCGGCGCCGCCCGGGGCCATCGGCCTGGCCGGAGGCTTCGGGGTATGCCTGGCCCTACCTCTTTTCTCGCCTCTGCCGCACTGCGCCGACCGGCTCCCGGACGGTTTCGTTTCCCTCGGACGACCAGCCCGGCAGCGGCCGGGCCCGGACAGGGGAGTGGAGCACATGAGCCAGAAGGACGGCGACGCGATCACCTTGCGTCGGGTGAGCCGGCGGTACGGGTCGGGCGGCGGGGCGGTGAGCGCGCTGGACGAGGTCTCCCTCGCCTTCCCGCGCGGGAGTTTCACCGCCGTGATGGGCCCGTCCGGCTCCGGCAAGTCGACGCTGCTGCAGTGCGCCGCCGGACTCGACCGGCCCACCTCGGGCTCGGTCACCGTCGGCGGCACCGAGCTGACCGGACTCGGTGAGAGACGGCTGACCCTGCTGCGCCGCGAGCGCATCGGCTTCGTCTTCCAGGCGTTCAACCTGCTGCCGGCGCTGACCGCCGAGCAGAACGTCGCCCTCCCGCTGCGGCTGGCCGGCCGGCGCGTGCCGCGGGCCCGGATCCGTGAGGCGCTCCACCAGGTCGGTCTCGGTGACCGCGCCCGGCACCGGCCCGCCGAGCTGTCCGGCGGGCAGCAGCAGCGGGTCGCGCTGGCCCGTGCCCTGATCACCCGCCCCGACGTGCTGTTCGCCGACGAACCGACCGGCGCGCTGGACTCCCGCACCGGACACGAGGTGCTCACGCTGCTGCGTGGCATGGCCGACCGGGAGGGACAGACGATCGTCATGGTGACCCACGACCCGGTGGCCGCCTCCCGCGCCGACCGCGTGGTCTTCCTGGTCGACGGCCGTGTCCACGGCGAGCTGTCCGGCGCGGGTGCCGACACCGTCGCCGCGCGGATGACCGGACTGGAGGCCGTGCCGTGCTGAACCTCGCCCTGCGCACCCTGCGCGCCCGGTGGCTCACCTTCGCCGGCAGCTTCACCGCCCTCGCGCTGGGCGTGGCCCTCCTCACCGTCATGGGACTCGCCCTCGCCTCCTCCCTGGACGCTCCCGCGCGGGGGCCGGAACGGTTCGCCGCCGCCCCGGCCGTGGTGAAGGGCGCGGACACCCTGCGGGTACCGACGCCCAACGGCGAACGGACCGGGAAACTGGCGCACCCGCGCGCGGTGCCTGCAGAGACCGTCGCGAAGCTGCGCCGGCTCGGCACGGTCGTCGAGGACCGCTCCTACCCCGTGCGCGCGGAGGGCGGTCCCGGCGAGCTGACCGGCCACCCCTGGTCCACCGCCGCGTTCGCCCCGTACGCCGTCGAGGCGGGCCGTGCGCCCCGCGCGGACGACGAGGTCGTCGTCAGCGGCGACTGGGCGCGGCCCGGCACACGGGTGCGCACGGACCACGGCACCGTGCGGGTCGTGGGCACCGTGGCCGGCCGCGGCTTCGAGCACGCCGTCTTCCACACCGACGCGCGCGCCGCCGAGCTGTCCCCGGCCGTCGTCCAGCTGGTCGTGGACGCCGACCCGACGGCCGTACGGGAAGCGGTGCGCGGAGCCGAGGGCGTCCGGGTCCTCACCGGGAAGAGCCGCCGGTACGCCGACGCGGATCCCGAACGCGACAGCAAGGCGCTGACCGCGATGAACGCCCTGTTCGGCACGGCGGGCGGGGTCTCCGCCTTCGTCTCGGTGTTCGTGGTGGCGTCCACCTTCGCCTTCACGGTCGACCGGCGGCGCCGGGAGTTCGGACTGCTGCGCACCGCGGGCGCCACCCCGGGCCAGATACGGCGCACGGTGTTCTGCGAGGCCCTGCTGATCGGGGTACTCGCCTCGGCCGCCGGCTGCGCGCTCGGCGGGTACGCGGCACCCTCGCTCGCCGCGTGGGTGGCCGACGTGGAGCTGGCGCCGGGCTGGTTCACCATCGGCGACGCGCACTGGCCGTACCACGTGGCGTTCTGGACGGGGCTCCTCGTCGCCCTGAGCGGTGTCGTCGTGGCCTCCTGGCGGGCGGGGCGCACGGGCCCCGCCCAGGCGCTGCGCGAGGCGTCCGCCGACAGCGGGGCCATGACACGGGGGCGGTGGCTGTGCGGCACGGCTCTGCTGCTGACCGCCGGGGTGACGCTCGCCCTGGCGCTGCTCGGCGATCCGGGCGACCTGCTGCACCGCAAGACCTACGTCAGCCGGCCCATGCTGCTGATCACCGCCGCCGCGCTGCTCACCCCGCTGGTGGTGCGCCCGCTGACCCGGCTGTCCACCTGGCTTCCGGCCCGGCTGCCGGGGGCGGTCGGCATGCTGGTGCGTGAGAACGCGGCCGCCGGGGTGCGCCGTACGGCCGCGGTCGCGGCGCCCGTGCTGGTCACGGTCGCCCTCGCGGGCTCGTTGCTCGGGGCCACCGCCACCCTGGACCGGGCCAGGGCCGCCGAGACGCGGGAGCGGACCACCGCGGCGTTCGTCGTCACAGCCGCGGGTGACGGGTCCTTCGACGCACGGACGCTGGACCGGCTGCGCGCGGTGCCCGGCGCGCGGGTGTCGGAGAGCGCGCCGAGCACGGTGTACGTCCTGGAGGAGGGCGTGGCGCTGATCAGGTCCGAGGCCCGGGCCGTCGGCCCCGGGGCGCTGGCGGCCACCGCGCGGCTGCCGCTCGCCGCGGGGAAGGTCACCGACCTCGACGACGGCTCGATCGTCGTCAACGAGGAGTGGGAGCGGCACACGGTCGGGCAGCGCGTGCGGGTGTGGCTCGGGGACGGCACGGAGCGGACGCTGCGGATCGCCGCGGTGATGACCACCGGCACCGGCGACAACGGCGTCTACGTCACCCCGGCCAACGCTCCGGGCGCGCGCGTGGACCGGGTGGACGTCGCCCTCGCGGACGGTGCCGACGCGCGCGTGGTGGCCGCCGGTCTGGAGCGGGCGGTACGGCCCGCCGGCGGTCAGGTCCGCACCGGGGACCGGTGGGCAGCCGCCTCGGACCCCGGGAGCGAACGCGCCACCCGTTACGGCCTCCTGCTGGTCCTCGGCATCGCCCTGCTCTACACGGGCATCTCCCTGGCCAACACCATGGTCATGGCGACCTCCGACCGGGTGCGCGACCTCGCGGTACTGCGGCTGGCCGGGGCCACGCGGTGGCAGGTGCTGCGGATGGTGGGCGCGGAGTCGCTGACGGTGGTCGCGGTCGGCGCGGTCCTGGGTCTGACCGTGGCCGCGCTCAACCTGGCCGGCATGGGGGGAGCACTGGCCCTGCTCTCGGCCCCCGCCACGATCGCCCTCCCCTGGTCCACGCTCGCCGCCGTCACGGCCGCCTGCGCCGTACTCGCCACGGCCTCCGCGGTCGTCCCCACCGCCCTCGCCCTGCGCCGGCCCGCACTGGAATCGGCGGGCGTCCGCGAGTAGCCCCTTCGAAGCCCGCACTGGAATCGGCGGGCGTCCGCGAGTAGCCCCTTCGAAGCCCGCACTGGAATCGGCGGGCGTCCGCGAGTGAACCCACGAGGCCCGCTCCGGACGTCCCGCCGGCGCCCTCCCCGCACCCTTTCGAGGGCCTCCCCGGAGGCCCTCACCACGCGCCCCGAGGGCGAACGGCACGCCACTCCACGACGAAAAGGATCATGAGATGTTCCTCACACACCACCCCGCCACCGCACCCGCTCCGAGCACGCGAAACGGGCGGCATCCGATGGATGCCGCCCGTTCGACGGTGTGCGCGAGGGGGGAGTTGAACCCCCACGCCCTTTCGGGCACTGGAACCTGAATCCAGCGCGTCTGCCTATTCCGCCACCCGCGCATTGGGTGTGTCCTCCGGGCCCTGCCCCTTGGGGCCTTGCGCCTTCCGACACCCAGAACATTAGCACGCTGGTCGGGATGGATTCACACCCCTTTCCCCACGGCCGCCCCCACCGCTCCCACCGCCCCCGACGAGCCCGGATCACCCCGGCCGGCCTCCTCACGGCCCCCGATGTCGCGGCGGTGACCGCTTCACGTATCAACCTCGTACCGGTAGTCCCCGTCTGTCCAGGAGCCGGACGGAGTCCACAGCCGGGTGCGGGACACTGGGCTGCGGCCCCCTCTACGATCCATGGCAGAACGACGCGCACGAGCACGGACGAAGGAGTTCGCCGAAGGAGTTCGAAGAAGGGCTCCGGAGGGAACTTCGTCAGGCGTCGACACCCGTCGACCGGGCCGACAGGGGGAACCAGCCGATCGACCGGCGCGTGGATACGATCAGTAAGCAGTACCAGGTAGGCGGTGCGCGAAACGGTGCGCCGGGCAGTACACAGGACGGCAGCGACGGAGGAGGTGCCCCATGGGAGTCCTGAAGAAGTTCGAGCAGCGTCTCGAAGGTCTGGTCAACGGCACCTTCGCCAAGGTGTTCAAGTCCGAGGTGCAGCCCGTGGAGATCGCGGGAGCGCTCCAGCGGGAGTGCGACAACAACGCCACCATCTGGAACCGCGACCGCACCGTCGTACCCAACGACTTCATCGTCGAACTGAGCACCCCGGACTTCGAGCGGCTCAGCCCGTACTCCGGCCAGCTCGGCGACGAGCTCGCCGGCATGGTGCGCGACTACGCCAAGTCGCAGCGCTACACCTTCATGGGTCCCATCAAGGTGCACCTGGAGAAGGCGGACGACCTCGACACCGGCCTGTACCGGGTCCGCAGCCGTACGCTCGCCTCCTCCACCGGCCAGGCCCCCGCCGCTCCCGGCGGCGCACCGCCGGCCGGCCGCCCCGGAGGCTACGGCTACCCGCCGGCCGGCCCCGCGGGCGCCCCGCCCATGCCGGCCGCGCCGCCGCCCGGCGGCAGGCCCGCCGGTGGTTACGGCTACCCGCAGCCCGCGGGCGGCCAGCGGCCCCCCGCCGCCCCCACGGCCGGCGGACGCACCCGCTACTGGATCGAGATCAACGGCACCCGCCACCAGATCTCCCGCGCCACCCTCGTGATGGGCCGCAGCACCGAAGCCGACGTACGGATCGACGACCCCGGCGTCTCCCGCCGGCACTGCGAGATCCGGACCGGAACGCCCTCGACGATCCAGGATCTCGGATCCACCAACGGCATCGTGGTGGACGGGCAGCACACCACCCGCGCTACGCTCCGCGACGGCTCGCGGATCGTCGTGGGCAGCACCACCGTTATCTATAGGCAAGCCGAAGGGTGAAGCGGGGGCAATGTCAGAGCTGACCCTCACGGTCATGCGGCTGGGGTTCCTGGCCGTACTGTGGCTGTTCGTGATCGTGGCCGTACAGGTCATCCGGAGTGACCTGTTCGGCACCCGCGTCACCCAGCGCGGATCCCGGCGGGACGCCGGCCGGGCGCAGCAGGCGGCCCGCCAGGCGCCTCCGCCGCAGCGCCAGCAGTCCGGCGGCGGACGCCGCGGCCGCAACACCCCCACCAAGCTGGTCGTGTCCGAGGGCACCCTCACCGGCACCACCGTCGCCCTCCAGGGCCAGACCATCACCCTGGGCCGGGCGCACGACAGCACGATCGTGCTGGACGACGACTACGCCTCCAGCCGCCATGCCAGGATCTACCCGGACCGCGACGGTCAGTGGATCGTCGAGGACCTGGGCTCCACCAACGGCACCTACCTGGACCGGACCCGGCTGACGACCCCCACACCGATTTCGCTGGGCGCACCGATCCGCATCGGCAAGACCGTCATCGAGCTGCGGAAGTAGTGCTACACCAATGAATGAGCGCGAGCGGAGCGAGCACGCAGTGGGGGTCCCCATCCAGGGCCCCGGCGCGCTCCCGACCGGAGGGTGGGCAGTGTGGCTCGACACGACCGGCTGTACCCGGAGCCGACAGGCGAGGTGCGCATGAGTCTGTCCCTGCGCTTCGCCGCCGGATCGCACAAGGGCATGATCCGCGAGGGCAACGAGGACTCCGGTTACGCCGGTCCCCGCCTGCTCGCCATCGCCGACGGCATGGGCGGCGCCGCCGCCGGCGAGGTCGCCTCCTCCGAGGCGATCTCCACCATCGTCGCCCTCGACGACGACGTCCCCGGCTCCGACCTGCTCACCTCGCTCGGCACCGCCGTCCAGCGCGCCAACGACCAGCTGCGCATGATGGTCGAGGAGGACCCCCAGCTCGAGGGCATGGGCACCACCCTGACCGCCCTGCTGTGGACCGGTCAGCGCCTCGGCATGGTGCACGTCGGCGACTCCCGCGCCTACCTCCTGCGTGACGGCGTCCTCACCCAGATCACCCAGGACCACACCTGGGTGCAGCGTCTGGTCGACGAGGGCCGGATCACCGAGGAGGAGGCCACCACCCACCCGCAGCGCTCCCTGCTCATGCGGGCCCTCGGCAGCGGCGAACACGTCGAACCCGACCTGTCCATTCGCGAGGTCCGGGCCGGCGACCGGTACCTGATCTGCTCCGACGGCCTGTCCGGCGTGGTCTCCCACCAGACCCTCGAGGACACCCTGGCCAGCTACCAGGGCCCCGAGGAGACCGTCCAGAACCTGATCGAGCTGGCCCTGCGCGGCGGCGGTCCCGACAACATCACCGTGATCATCGCCGACGTCCTGGACCTCGACACCGGTGACACCCTCGCCGGGCAGCTGTCCGACACCCCGGTCGTGGTCGGCGCCGTCGCCGAGAACCAGAACCAGCTCTCCGACAACGGCATCATGCAGACCCCCGCCGGCCGCGCCTCCGGTCTCGGCCGCCGGCGCGGAGAGGGCGGCGGGGGCGAGTTCGGCCCGCCCGGCAGCGGCGACATCACCGGCTTCATCCCCACCGACGGCTTCGCCTACGGCGACGACGACTTCACCAAGCCCGGCAAGAACCGCCGGTGGCTCAAGCGGTCCGTCTACAGCCTGCTCGCGCTCGCCGTCCTCGGCGGCGGCATGTACGGCGGCTGGCGCTGGACCCAGACGCAGTACTACGTCGGCACCAAGGGCGAGCACGTCGCGTTGTACCGGGGCATCAACCAGGACCTCGCCTGGGTCTCCCTCTCGAAGGTCGAGAAGGACCACCCCGAGATCGAACTCAAGTACCTGCCGCCCTACCAGCAGAAGCTGGTCGAGGCGACCATCGCCGAAGGCGACCTCTACGGCGCCCGCGCGAAGATCGAGGAACTGTCGGTGCAGGCCTCCGCGTGCAAGAAGCAGGCCGAACGGCGCTCCGCCGAGAGCGAGAAGAACGCGAAGACCGGCGAGGGCGAGGCCGGAGGCACCACGGGAACCACACCCGCCTCCTTCACGTCCAAGGCTTCGCCGACGCCGAACCCCTCGGGCTCGGCGAAGGCACCGGAGCAGTCCACGCCCCCGTCCACGACCGCACCCACCTCCAGCCCCGGCCCCAGCCTCTCGGAGGAGGAGCAGAAGGTCGTCTCGCTGTGCGGTAAGCAGTAGGCAAGCCGTGAGAGGCCCTGTCACACGATGAGCAGTACTACCAACCCGTCGACGCAGCACACGTCCACGATCGGCGCGATCGGAGCGCCCAGCCGACGCAACACCGAGCTCGCGCTCCTGGTGTTCGCCGTCGTCATCCCGGTCTTCGCCTACGCCAACGTGGGGCTGGCCATCAGCGACGAGCTGCCCACCGGGCTGCTGAGCTACGGCCTGGGCCTCGGCCTGATGGCGGGCGTCGGCCACCTCGCCGTACGGAAGTTCGCCCCGTACGCGGACCCGCTGATGCTGCCGCTGGCCACCCTGCTCAACGGCATCGGCCTGGTCGCCATCTGGCGCCTGGACCAGTCGAAGCGGCTGCAGGCGAGCAGCACGTTCGTCGAGGCGGCGCCGCGCCAGCTGATGTACTCCGCGCTCGGCGTCGGCCTGTTCATGGCCGTACTGTTCTTCCTCAAGGACCACCGCGTCCTGCAGCGCTACACCTACATCTCCATGGCCGGCGCGCTGATCCTGCTGCTCCTGCCGCTGGTCCCGGGCCTCGGCCACAACGTCTACGGCGCCAAGATCTGGATCAAGATCCCCGGTCTCGGCACCCTCCAGCCAGGCGAGTTCGCCAAGATCGTCCTCGCGGTCTTCTTCGCGGGCTACCTCATGGTCAAACGCGACGCCCTGGCCCTCGCCAGCCGCCGCTTCATGGGGCTCTACCTGCCCCGCGGCCGCGACCTCGGCCCGATCATCGTCGTCTGGATCATCTCCATCCTGATCCTGGTCTTCGAGACCGACCTCGGCACCTCGCTGCTGTTCTTCGGCATGTTCGTGATCATGCTGTACGTCGCCACCGAGCGGACCAGCTGGATCGTGTTCGGCCTGCTGATGTCCGCGGTCGGCGCCGTCGGCGTGGCGAGCTTCGAACCGCACATCCAGACGCGCGTGCAGGCCTGGCTCGACCCGATGCGCGAGTACGAACTCAGCCGCGCCGGAGTCAGCGACGGCATCGTCCACTCCGAGCAGGCCATGCAGGCCCTGTGGGCCTTCGGCTCCGGCGGCACCCTCGGCACCGGCTGGGGCCAGGGCAACTCCGACCTCATCGGCTTCGCCTCCAACTCCGACTTCATCCTCGCCACCTTCGGCGAGGAGATCGGCCTGGCCGGCGTCATGGCACTGATCCTGCTCTACGCGCTGATCGTGGAACGCGGCGTGCGCACCGCCCTCGCCGCCCGCGACCCCTTCGGCAAACTGCTCGCCATCGGCCTGTCCGGCGCCTTCGCGCTCCAGGTCTTCGTCGTCGCCGGCGGCGTCATGGGCCTGATCCCGCTGACCGGTATGACGATGCCCTTCCTGGCGTACGGCGGCTCCTCCGTCATCGCCAACTGGGCGCTGATCGGCATCCTGCTCAGAATCAGCGACACCGCCCGCCGTCCGGCGCCCGCCCCCGCCGCCAACCCCGACGCCGAGATGACACAGGTGGTCCGCCCGTGAACAAGCCCCTGCGCCGGGTCGCGATCTTCTGCGGCCTGCTCATCCTCGCCCTGCTCATCCGGGGCAACTGGCTGCAGTACGCCCAGGCCGACAAGCTGGCCACGGACACCGAGAACCGCCGCGTCAACATCGAGCGCTACGCCACCCCACGCGGCAACATCATCGTCGACGGCAAGGCGATCACCGGTTCCGTCGAGTCCAAGAGCGGCGACTACAAGTTCAAGCGCACCTGGACCGACGGCGCCATGTGGGCGCCCATCACCGGCTACTCCTCACAGGCCTTCGGCGCCAACCAGCTGGAGAGCCTGGAGGACGGCATCCTCACCGGCAACGACGACCGGCTCTTCTTCCGCAACACCCTCGACATGATCACGGGCAAGCCGAAGGAAGGCGGCAGCGTCGTCACCACCCTCGACGCCGCCGCGCAGAAGGCCGCGTACAAGGGTCTCGGCGACAAGAAGGGCGCCGTCGCCGCGATCGACCCGGCGACCGGCAAGATCCTGGCGCTGGCCTCCACGCCGTCGTACGACCCGTCGAAGTTCGCCGGGGCCTCCAACGAGGACGCCAAGGCCTGGCAGGCAGTCCAGAAGGCGAACAACCCCGACGACCCGATGCTGAACCGGGCGCTGCGCGAGACCTACTCGCCGGGCTCCACCTTCAAGGTGGTCACCGCCGCCGCGGCGCTGGAGGAGGGCTTGGTCACCGACATCGACACCAAGACCGACACGCCGGAACCGTGGATCATGCCGGACACCACCACGCCCCTGCGGAACCACGGGAACATCCCCTGCGAGAACGCCACCCTGCGCGTGGCCATGCAGTACTCCTGCAACTCCGTTTTCGGCAAGCTCAGCCACGAGGTCGGCAACGAGCAGATGATCGAGTACGCGGAGAAGTTCGGCTTCAACAACCCCGAGCTGGACACCCCGGTCCGCGCCGCCGAGAGCGTCTTCCCCGAGGACAACAGGTCGCAGAACGCCATGGCCGGCATCGGCCAGGCCTCCAACCGCGCCACCCCGCTCCAGATGGCCATGGTCACCGCCGCCATCGCCAACGACGGCAAGCTGATGAAGCCGTACATGGTCGACCAGCTCAAGGCCGCGAACCTGGACACCATCGAGACGACCGAACCGCAGGAGCTGTCCCAGCCCCTCTCCTCGGAGAACGCCCAGAAGATCCAGGAAATGATGGAGACCGTCGTCGAGGACGGCACCGGAGGCAACGCACGGATCGACGGTGTCACCGTCGGCGGCAAGACCGGTACCGCCGAGCGCGGCGTCAACAACAGCGAGACGCCCTACGCCTGGTTCATCTCGTACGCCAAGACCGACGAGGGTTCCCCGGTCGCCGTCGCCGTCGTCGTCGAGGACAGCAAAGCGACCGGTGCCGACATCAGCGGTGGCGGCCTGGCCGCACCGATCGCCAAGGACGTCATGGAGGCGGTCCTCAAGGGCAAGCAGTGACTCCCCTCACGTCCGCTTCACATCGGTGCACGTTGAGGTACCGGTCCTGTATCGGCTGACGTACTTGGCCAGGTCACACAAAACGAGCCGGGTACGGTAGGCCCGGACGGCAGCCTCCGGCGGCACGAGCGTGCCGCCCGGGACCGACGGAGAGGGCTGGTAGTAGCTATGGAAGAGCCGCGTCGCCTCGGCGGCCGGTACGAGCTGGGCCCGGTGCTCGGCCGTGGTGGCATGGCGGAGGTTTACCACGCGCATGACACCAGGCTCGGGCGCCAGGTGGCGGTGAAGACGCTGCGCGCGGATCTCGCACGCGACCCGTCCTTCCAGGCCCGGTTCCGCCGGGAGGCCCAGTCGGCCGCCTCGCTCAACCATCCCGCGATCGTGGCGGTCTACGACACGGGCGAGGACTACATCGACAACGTGTCGATCCCGTACATCGTCATGGAGTACGTCGACGGCTCCACGCTCCGTGAGCTCCTGCACAGCGGCCGCAAGCTGCTGCCGGAGCGCACGCTGGAGATGACCATCGGCATCCTCCAGGCCCTGGAGTACTCGCACCGGGCCGGCATCGTCCACCGCGACATCAAGCCGGCCAACGTCATGCTGACGCGCAACGGCCAGGTCAAGGTCATGGACTTCGGCATCGCCCGCGCGATGGGCGACTCCGGCATGACGATGACGCAGACCTCGGCCGTCATCGGCACCGCGCAGTACCTCTCGCCGGAGCAGGCCAAGGGCGAGCAGGTCGACGCGCGCTCCGACCTGTACTCCACCGGCTGCCTGCTGTACGAACTGCTGACCGTCCGGCCGCCCTTCGTGGGCGACTCCCCGGTCGCGGTCGCCTACCAGCACGTACGGGAGGAACCGCAGCCGCCGAGCGTCTTCGACCCCGAGATCACGCCCGAGATGGACGCGATCGTGCTGAAGGCGCTCGTCAAGGACCCCGACTACCGGTACCAGTCGGCCGACGAGATGCGCGCCGACATCGAGGCCTGCCTCGACGGCCAGCCCGTCGCGGCGACCGCCGCCCTGGGCGCGGCCGGCTACGGCGGCTACCCCGACGACCAGCCGACGACGGCACTGCGCGCGGACGCCGGCGCCGGAGCGGCGACGTCGATGCTGCCGCCCATGAACCCGGACGACGGCGGCTACGGCTACGACGACCGCCAGAGCCGCCGGCGCCAGCCGAAGAAGAACAACACCTCGACGATATTGCTGGTCGTGGCGGGTGTCCTGGTCCTCATCGGCGCGATCCTGATCGGCCGCTGGGCCATCAGCGGCAGCGGTGGCGTGGACAACGACAAGGTCGCGACCCCGAACTTCATCGGCGAGGCCAAAGCGGACGCCGAACAGCTGGCCGTCAACGGCGATTTGAAGCTCACCTTCAAGGAAGGGCCCTGCGAGAACCAGAGCAAGGGCAAGATCTGCGACCAGGACCCCGACGCGGGCACCAAGGTCGACAAGGACTCCACCGTCAATCTGACGGTCTCCACCGGTGCGCCGAAGGTGACCGTGCCCGACGTGCAGGGCCTCACCTACGAGAAGGCGAAGTCCCAGCTCGAGGAGAAGGGCTTCACGGTCGAGCAGGAGACGGAGGTGTCCGACCAGACCCCGGGTGTGGTCATCGGACAGGACCCCGAGGGCGACACGGAGCAGGAGAAGGGCAGCACGATCACCCTCACCGTCGCCAAGGAGGCGGACAAGGCAACCGTGCCCGACGTCACCAACAGGACCTGTGACGAGGCCAAGGCGCAGATGACCGGCAACGGGCTCGTCGGCAACTGCGTCGAGGTGGAGACGGACAACCAGGCGCTGGTCGGCAAGGTCATCGGCACCGATCCCCAGCAGGGCACCCAGCTCGCCAAGAACTCGCCGGTCACCATCCAGATCGGCAAGGCCAAGGAGAACCAGCAGGTCGCGGTTCCGAACATCAATGGGCAGACCCTCAAGGACGCCCGGAGGATGATCGAGCAGGCCGGACTGGTGGTCGGCAACATCGGTGGTTCGCAGGACGAGAACAGCAGGGTCGTCGCGTCCAACCCCGGCCAGGGCAACCCGGTCGACAAGGGCACGGCGGTCAGCCTGGTCACCGTGGACCAGGGCGGCAACAACGGGGGCAACAACGGCGGCATCTTCGGCGGCCTCACCGGCGGCAACGAGGACGACTGACCCGCAGCGCCCCGCATGACAGGAGCCCCGGTGCCCTCTCCGGAGGGGGCCGGGGCTCTCGTCATGGACCCGCCCTGCACACACGTCCTCGCTTCGCTCGTGCCTTCGCCTTTCACCACTCGTTGATCGGGTGGGGCGGGACATCTGGAGTTCTGCCCCGAACGCGAAGATCGAAGGGACAGAAGATGATCGGGGAATCCGTACTGCTGGAATCGCAGACGCTACGCAGCAGCGTGCTGGACCGCACAGACGTACTCGACAAGGTCAAGGCCTTGTCACTGCTGCCGGACGGGATGCATGTGACGACGGCGATGGTGGCGGCGTACTTCGACGTCACCACTGAGGCGATCCGTCAGCTCAAGGCACGACACCGCGGGGAACTGTCGTGCAACGGAATGATGACGCTCCAAGGCCCTGAGCTCGCACAATTTAAGCGTGACGTCCTGTCACTCTATCCGGGAGGTTATCCACAGCCCCGGTCGAGCCTCACTCTCTACTCGCGCCGTGCCGTCCTCAACGTCGCGATGCTTCTCCGCGACAGCGACGTCGCCCGCCAGGTACGCACATACCTGCTCGACATGGAGCGCCTGGCCCGCACACAGCCTGTGGAAAACTCCGTCCGAACGGAAGCCCTCCCCCTCGACGACCACATCGACCGACGCATCACCCACATCCTCGGCACGACGGTCGTGCCGATGTTCAACACCCTGATCGCCACATCCGGTGAACACCGCCGCGAACTCATCGAACTCCGCGAGGACATCGAGAACGTCGAACGCACGCTGTGCCGGCACCACCGCCGGATCAGCAGTCTGGAAGAAGCGACGCCGACAGACCGGGCCAGGGACTCCATCGCGGCCATGACCTGGCAGGCGTTCGAACGTCACGTGGCCGACCTGCTGCGCCGGGACGGCTGCGGCGACGTCGTCGTACGACAGGCCTACATCGACCGGGGCATCGACATCACCGCACGCACGGCCGACGGCCGCACTGTCGCCGTCCAGTGCAAGAACCGGGCGAGCCACCGCCACGTGCCGAGCTCGGACATGCAGAGGTTCGCCGGAGCCGCACGAGCCGTCGAACGCGTCGATGTCGCCCTGTTCGTCACCACGTCCTACTTCAGCCACGAAGCACAGGCGATCGCCGACCTGAGCGGAGTCCTCACCGTGAGCCGTGAGGAACTGGAGGCGTGGAGCGCCGGAGCACGGCTGAAGGCGCTGCGCTAGGCCCGGGAGAAGAAGGCCCGAAGCCGCAAAGGCAAGTTGCGGCTTCGGGCCTTCACCATGTTAGGCAACGGACTCCCTCAGCAGGGGAAGTCAGCGCAGTTCCTTCGGCGGTGTCCGCTCCTCGTCCACCTTCTCCGTGCGGACCAGTTCGCCCCAGACGACGTAGCGGTACTTGCTGGTGTACACCGGCGTGCAGGTGGTCAGCGTGATGTAGTGGCCGGCCTTCTTCCTGCCGGACTCCTTCGGGATCTTCCCGAGGACGTCGACGTTGTACTTCGAGGTCTCGGGGAGGATGCCGTAGACCTTGTAGACGTACCACTTGTCCTTCGTCTCGAAGACGATCGGGTCGCCCTTCCCGATCTTGTGGATGCCGTGGAACTTCGCGCCGTGCCCGTCCCGGTGGGCGGCGAGGGAGAAGTTGCCCTCCTTGCCGGAGGTCGGCAGGACCGCCTTCACGGGGTCGGTGTAGTAGCCGGCGACGCCGTCGTTGAGGACCTTCATCGACGTGCCCTTCTCGACGAGGATCTCGTCACCGGTCATCGCGGGCACGTGCAGGAAGCCGATGCCGTTCCCGCTGTCGTAGGAGGCGGGCCCGCCACTGCCACCACCGCCGTCGGACTCCCGGGACCAGGAGTCACGGACCTTGTCCGCCTGCTGGTCCGCCGCGCGGTCGGCGACGACGTTCGTCCACCACAGCGAGTAGACGACGAACAGACCGAGCACCAGGCCCACGGTGATGAGGAGTTCCCCGAAGAAGCTGACGACCAGCGCCACCGGACCCGGCCGACGGCGCCCCGGAGGCGGCGGGGACGCGGACGCGTCGGTGTGTTCTGCGGTGCCGTCGGCGGTCGCTGCCACGTTTCCTCTGCCCTTAACTGACGAGCGCATCCGGCTTGCCCTTGCTGCGCGGCCGTTCCTCGACCATCTTGCCCCAGACGATCAAGCGGTACTTGCTGGTGAACTCCGGTGTGCACGTGGTCATCGTGATGTAGCGGCCGGGCCCGGTGAACCCCGAGCCCTTCGGCACCGGTTCGAGGACGCTCACATTGCTCGGCGACGTCACCGGCAGGATCGACGCCATCTTGTAGACGAAGTACTCGTCCTGCGTCTCGACGACGATCGGATCACCCGGCTCCAGCCGGTTGATGTACCGGAACGGCTCCCCGTGCGTGTTGCGGTGGCCCGCCAGCCCGAAGTTGCCGGTCCTCGCGTCCGGCATCGCCGTCTTCAGCGCACCCTCCGCGTAGTGCCCCACCATGCCGCGGTCGAGCACCTTCTTGCTGCTGATGCCCTCCGCGATCGGCACCACCACGTCCAGCTTGGGGATGTGCAGCAGCGCGAAGCCCTGCCCCGGCTCGAACGCCCCCGGCTTGCGCTCGCCGTTCGCCCAGTCGTCCTGGAGGTCGCTGACCTCCTTGCCGGCCTGCGCGTGCGCCCGCACGTTCGTCCACCACAACTGGTAGGTGACGAACAACAGCATCAGCACACCGCAGGTGATGAACACCTCGCCGATCGCCCGGCTCGCGACGACCGCCGGACTCGCCTTGCGCGCCCGCGCCTGCCGACGCGCCTCCACCCGCGACAGCGGCGCCCGTGACGCCCCCTCGGACGCCTCTGACGCCCCTTCCCGGCCTGCGTCCGCGCCAAGGGCCTCCGCGGCCTGGTGAGAGCCTCCACGGCGCCCCTGGCGCTTCCTGGCGGCCTTCCTGCGGGCCGCACGCCCGCCCGATGCCGCTAAAGGAGCCGACGCGGACTCCTCACGCTCCGTCCGCTCCGGCGGCTCGGGGATCCGCAGCGCCACCGTCTCCTCGTCGACCGGCGGCAGATACACGGTGTTCTCGGAAACACCGCCAGGGGAGTCGGACGCCGTGTCGTCGTACCAGCCGTCCCCGTACGCACCCGGCGCCCCGTACGGCTGCCCGCCGTACGGGGTGCGCTGCTCACCGGCGCCGCCGTAGGCGTCGGCGCCGGACTCGCGCTCGGGGCGCAGCGCGGTCACGCCGAGGACCTGCCCACCACCGGGGCGAGCCCCGCCGACCTCGCCACCGCGCCCTCGTCGCCGCACTCCACCAGCCAGTTGGCCAGCATCCGGTGGCCGTGCTCGGTCAGCACCGACTCGGGATGGAACTGCACCCCCTCGACCAGGAGTTCACGGTGCCTCAGCCCCATCACTATGCCGTCCGGCGTCCTGGCCGTGACCTCCAGCTCCGCCGGTACCGTGGCCGGTTCGGCGGCCAGCGAGTGATAGCGGGTCGCCGTGAACGGGGAGGGCAGGCCCGCGAAGACACCCTTGCCCCCGTGCTCCACCGGCGACGTCTTGCCGTGCAGCAGCTCGGGCGCACGGCCCACGACACCGCCGTACGCCACCTGCATCGACTGCATGCCGAGGCAGACACCGAAGACCGGCACCCCGGTGGACGCGCAGTGCCGCACCATGTCCACGCAGACGCCGGCCTCCTCCGGGGTACCGGGCCCCGGCGACAGCAGCACCCCGTCGAAGCCTCCCCCACGGGCGTGTTCCGGCGACACCTCGTCGTTGCGCAGGACCTCGCACTCGGCACCCAGCTGGTACAGGTACTGGACGAGGTTGAAGACGAAGCTGTCGTAGTTGTCGACGACGAGAATGCGCGCGCTCACTGGTTGTCCACCGTCACATCGTTGAAGGGCAGCAGCGGCTCGGCCCACGGAAAGACGTACTGGAAGAGGACGTAGACCACGGCGGTGATCAGCACCAGCGAGAGGAGTGCCCGCACCCATCCGTTGCCCGGCAGATGCCGCCAGATCCAGCTGTACATGCCGTCCCTTCCGTCGTACCACGGCACCAGACCCACGCCGTACGCCAACAGACTAACGGCGCGGCCCTTCCGGTTTCCCGGCCTCCACAGGCTGTGTGGGATCAGGACGGGACCGGCCGTGTGCACCCACGAGTACGTGGCTCGGGGCCGATCGCCTCGATGTCCGGGCATGTTCCACGTGAAACCGGGACGGGCCGCTACTCCACGGGCTTCGCGTGGTGCAGGTCCACCGTGCCCGAATAGCCGGGAAGGGTCACGGTCCCGTTGTCCTCGACCTGCCAGCCGAGCCCGTAGACGTTGACGTACACCATGTAGTTCTGGATCGCCGGCGAAGCGCTGAGCGCCTTCTTCAGCTTCCCGGGATCACCGACCGCCGTGATCTTGTACGGCGGCGAGTAGACGCGGCCCTGCAGGATCAGGGTGTTGCCCACACAGCGCACCGCGCTGGTGGAGATCAGCCGCTGGTCCATGACCTTGATGCCCTCGGCGCCGCCCTGCCACATCGCGTTCACCACGGCCTGGAGGTCCTGCTGGTGGATGACCAGATAGTCGGGCTGCGGCTCGGGATAGCCGGGCAGCTTGGCGGTGGCGTCCGGCGGCGCGTCGTTGAGGGTGACCGTGATCGCCTCACCCTTGAGCTTCTGCGTGCCGGCGCGCTTCTCCAGGCCGGCGAGCTTGTCGTCCTCCGCCTTGGTGCTGCCGTCGTCCCGCTCGGCGAGGGACTCCACGTCGTCGCGCAACGCGCCGTTGGACTCCTCCAGCTCGCCGTTCTTGCGGCTGCGCTCGTGGATCAGGTCGGAGAGCTTCAGCAGCGAGGCGTCCGTGCGGATGTTGGTGCCCTTGGCCGTGTCGAAGCTGGTGAAGAAGATGAGTCCCGCCAGAGCGAAGACACCCGCGGTGAGGATCCGCACGGGCCTCGGGCCGCGTCGGCGGGCAGGACTGGATTCCTTCCCGGGAAAGTCGGCAGAATTGCTCAACGTACCCTTATCTCCTTCGGCGCCGCGGAAGCACTACGCTAACGGACGCCCGGGGGAGCGCTCAGAGTCCCCTAGTACGCTGCTCCGAGCCCGACCCAGTTCCCTGCGCGGCCACGCAGCGCATCGACAGGAGAGACCCTCGTGCCGAAGTCACGTATCCGCAAGAAGGCCGACTACACGCCGCCGCCGGCGAAGCAGACGACCGCGCTCAAGCTGACCAATCGTGCCTGGGTCGCGCCGGTGATGCTGGCCCTGTTCCTCATCGGCCTGGCCTGGATCGTCGTCTTCTACGTCACCGACGGTTCGCTGCCCATCGACGCCCTGGGCAACTGGAACATCGTGGTGGGCTTCGGGTTCATCGCCGCCGGATTCGGTGTCTCCACCCAGTGGAAGTAACGCTCGCCGCACGGTGAGCACAGTCCTGCCCAGAGCTGTTGAACAGCTCTGGGCAGGACTGTCCTCTGAGTTATCCACAGCCCTTGTCCACATGTGGACAGGAAACTCGATCTGTGGATAACTTTCGGGACGTTGACGCCGGTGTGACAGAAGTACCGGTAACCGAAAATCTGTTCGCACACCGTCTGACCTGCGGAAACACTGGCCGATCACCCGGCAGCCAACCCCTTCCGCACCCTGTGCACAAGATCCACCACCGACTGTGGACAAACTCGGTGCTCAGGTGAGCTGCGCCGTCCTCAGCACGGTCATCAGGACGACCACGGCCAGCACCAGCGCACACGTCCCGTACTGCACCAGCGCCCGCCGCTCCCGCGGGGCGTGCACCATGGCGTACCCGATCACGACACCGGCGACGAGCCCTCCGATGTGGGCCTGCCAGGCGATGTTGCTCCAGCCGAATGTGATGATCACGTTGATCACCAGCAGGGCGATGACCGGACGCATGTCGTGGTTGAGACGGCGCATCAGTACGGCGGTCGCGCCGAAGAGGCCGAAGACCGCACCGGACGCGCCGAGCGAGGCCGTACCCCCCGCGACCAGCAGATACGTCAGCGCGCTGCCCGCCAGGCCGGAGATCAGATAGAGCGCGAGATAGCGAGCGCGCCCCAGAGCCTGCTCCAGTGGTCCGCCGAGCCACCACAGGCCGAGCATGTTGAAGGCGATGTGCCAGATCGCCTCGTGCGTGAACATCGAGGTGATCAGGCGGTACCACTCGCCCTCGGCCACCCCCTCGGTGGGCATGAACGGTGCCGGCGGCCAGACGCCGACCAGCACGAGGGGATCCAGCAGTGACGGCCGGGCCTTCACGGCGATGAACACCGCGAGGTTGATCCCGAGGAGGATCTTGGTCAGCAGGCGGGGGTCGGCGGCGACGGCTCCCCCGGCGATCGTGCGGGGCATGGAGGCCGTGGGCGCGTGCCCCGTACCCGAACCTCCCCCACGGACGCACTCCGGGCACTGGAACCCGACCGAGGCGTCGACCATGCACTCCGGGCAGATCGGCCGCTCGCAGCGGGTGCAGCGGATGCCGGTCTCGCGGTCCGGGTGGCGATAGCAGACGGGGACGCGTCGGGCGTCCTGCGGACTGCCGGCAGCCTGGTCGTCCATGGGATCCCCTAGGTCGTGTGGAAAAGCCCCGCCCCGCCCATCCTTACGGATGAGCGGGGCGATTGGTTCCCTTCGGGGGCTTTCGCACTCCGGGGGACGAGGTGTCAGCCCTCGCGGATCTCGACCGACTCGATCACGACGTCGTTCACCGGGCGGTCGGTGCGCGGGTTGGTCTGCGCGGACGCGATGGCGTCGATGACCTTCTGGCTGGCGCCGTCGGTGACCTCGCCGAAGATGGTGTGCTTGCGGTTCAGCCAGGCCGTCGGGGCGACGGTGATGAAGAACTGCGAGCCGTTGGTGCCCGGGCCCGCGTTGGCCATCGCCAGCAGGTAGGGCTTGTCGAAGCGCAGGTCCGGGTGGAACTCGTCCTCGAACTGGTAGCCGGGACCACCGGTGCCGTTACCCAGCGGGTCTCCGCCCTGGATCATGAAACCGCTGATCACCCGGTGGAAGACCGTACCGTCGTAGAGCTTGTCCGTGGACTTCGCACCGGTCTGCGGGTGGGTCCACTCCCGCTCGCCCTTGGCGAGCTCGACGAAGTTCTTGACCGTGATCGGCGCCTGGTTCGGGAAGAGCCGGACCTGGATGTCGCCGTGATTGGTCTTCAGGGTGGCGTTGAGCTGCTCAGCCACGATGTGCCTTCCGTTGTCTTTCCGTGACTCCCTGATCCTCGCACGGACGGGACGCACAGTCGTCCGGCGCCCGTTCACAGGTGGGCAACCGGGGCGTTCCGCTTGCGGAAAACCGGCTGAGTGGTCCCGTGCCGGGGGCGCAAGGCGACGATCCGTGGCATTGTCGACGACAAGCTCCCGTTGCCCCGTATTCATCCGCTATTGCACGTGATACCGCGATCGATCGACTTCACCGGCACCCGGATGCCCGTCCGCGCATGCCGCGCGGCAACCCGACAGGCATGATCCGTAAAAGGGTGGAAAGTCGAAATACCGTACGCCACCGAGGAGGAGGAACCCGTGACCCGCATCGACAGCGTGCGCGCCGCGACCGGTTCGGCGAAGGACAGCGTGCTGCACGCCGCGGAAGTGGTGGCGCCCTACGCCGACACGGCCAAGGTCAGGGCCGCACACTACGCACAGGAAGCCCGCGTACGGCTCGCGCCCGTGGTGACGCAGGCCGCCGGCCACGCCCGCGTCCAGTACGGCGCCCATGTGCAGCCCTATCTGGAACAGGCCCGGACGCATGTTCCGCCGAAGGTCGACCAGGCTGCCGACCGCACCCGCAAGGCCGCCCGGCAGGCGGCGGACTACTCCCGTCCGCGGATCGAGCAGGCGGTGGCCGCCGCCGGTCCTGCGCGGGAAGAGGCCGCGGCCCGTGGTGCGGCCGCGCTGGCCGCGCTGCGCGGCCAGGTTTCGGCGCGGCAGATCCAGAAACTGGTCCGCAAGCAGCAGCGGCGGGCGAGGGCCGGCCGTGCCGCGAAGACAGTCCTGATTCTGGGTGCCGTGGCAGGCGGTGCCTTCGCCGCCTGGAAGTGGTGGGACAAGCAGGCCAACCCGGACTGGCTGGTGGAGCCGCCGGCCGCGACGGACGTGTCGTCGGGGTCGGCGAAGCTGACGTCGGTGGACGGCAGCAGTGGGGCCACGCTCGACCCGGAGGTCGAGGCCAAGGAGGCCGAGGAGGCCACCCGGCGCGACGACCAGACCTGACGCGCGAGAACACCAACGGCGCGGTGGGGCGGAAGACTTGGGTGTCTTCCGCCCCACCGCGCCGTTTCACGTGAAACAAGGGACCCCTCTCACCGCGTTTCCGCAGGTGGGAGGGGTCCGAATGTGGAGCCTAGGGGAGTCGAACCCCTGACATCTGCCATGCAAAGACAGCGCTCTACCAACTGAGCTAAGGCCCCGGAGGAAAGCGTCCACCTGCAAGAACCGCATCCCGGTGGGCGCCCGAGACCAGAGTACCGGGTCCCCCCGGGGATTCCGCAAAAAGATTGGGGGTCCCCGTGACCGACCACTCTCCGTAAGATGCTCGGACGTGGTTCGCTACAGCGAACCACGGTTCTTGGGGAAGCGATGGGGAGACGCAATGGACGCCGCACAGCAGGAAGCCACCGCCAGAGCGCGGGAACTGCAGCGGAACTGGTACGGGGAGCCGCTGGGGGCGCTCTTCCGTAGGCTCATAGACGACCTGGGCCTCAACCAGGCTCGTCTCGCGGGGGTTCTGGGACTGTCCGCACCGATGCTGTCGCAGCTGATGAGCGGCCAGCGGGCGAAGATCGGAAATCCCGCTGTGGTGCAGCGGGTGCAGCTGCTGCAGGACCTGGCGGGGCAGGTCGCGGACGGCAGTGTGAGCGCGGCCGAGGCTACCGAGCGCATGGACGAGATCAAGAAGTCGCAGGGGGGATCGGTGCTCAGCAACACCACGCAGACGACGGGCAGTTCGGGGGCGCCCACGGTCAAGCGGGTGGTCCGTGAGATCCAGTCCCTGCTGCGCTCAGTGGCCGCCGCCGGTGACATCATCGAGGCCGCCGACACCCTCGCCCCCACCCACCCCGAACTGGCAGAGTTCCTCCGGGTCTACGGCGCGGGCCGCACCTCCGACGCGGTCACGCACTACCAGTCCCACCAGAACTGATTCCCCGCCCGGCGGCCGAAGGGGGTTCGGCTGCCGGGGACGCGCGGAAAACGGGGGACACCGCAGGGGGAGGGGCGACGCACAGCGATGGGTGAGGTCTTCGCCGGCCGGTACGAACTGGTCGATCCGATCGGGCGCGGGGGTGTCGGTGCCGTCTGGCGCGCCTGGGACCACCGCCGCCGTCGTTATGTGGCTGCCAAGGTCCTGTTGCAGAGCGACGCCCATTCCCTGCTCCGTTTCGTGCGTGAGCAGGCGCTGCGGATCGATCACCCCCATGTCCTGGCGCCCACCAGCTGGGCCGCCGACGACGACAAGGTCCTGTTCACCATGGACCTGGTCCCCGGCGGTTCGCTGGTCCACCTGGTCGGCGACTACGGTCCGCTGCCGCCGGCCTTTGTCTGCACCCTGCTCGACCAGTTGCTGGCGGGACTCGCCGCGGTGCACGCGGAGGACGTCGTGCACCGCGACATCAAGCCCGCCAACGTGCTCCTGGAGGCCACCGGCACGGGCAGACCGCGGCTGCGGCTGTCGGACTTCGGTATCGCGATGCGGCTGGGTGAGCCCCGGCTGACCGAGACCAATCTGGTGGTGGGCACGCCGGGTTATCTCGCGCCGGAGCAGCTGATGGGCTCCGAACCGGACTTCCCCGCCGACCTCTTCGCCGTGGGCCTGGTCGCGCTGTATCTGCTGGAAGGCGCCAAGCCGGACGCCAAGGCCCTCATCCAGTACTTCGCCGATCACGGGACGCCCGGTGCTCCCCAGGGCATCCCCGAGCCGCTGTGGCAGGTGGTGGCCTCGTTGCTCCAGCCGGATCCGCAGGCGCGGTTCCGCACGGCCACGGGGGCGCGGAAGGCGCTCGCGGCTGCCGCGGAGCTTCTTCCGGAATCCGGTCCCGACGACGAAGTGATCGAGATCTTCGACCAATTGGGTCCTCTGCCCCCGGGTTTCGCCACGGACGGTCCGCTGAAGCGGGCTTCGGGCGTGGGGCGTACGGTCCCGGAGGAGGAACGGGGCTCTTTGACCGGTGCCGGGTCCGGGTCCGGGTCCGGCCGGGACACGGGCGGTGCGGACGCCTCCGACGGCACGACCGGCCCCGGATCCGTCCGGCCGGCCACGGCAGCGGGCGCCGGAACCGGGTCAAGGGCGCTCGGTGCGGACCTGGACAGGGTCGGAGGTGTCGTACCCGCCGATCCGCGTCTGGGCACCGCGTCCGGCTCCTCCCCGCAGTCGCCCGGCATGTCGGACACCGGAAGCTTCCCCCTGCCACCGCCCCGGGCCACGACCACCCCCTCCCCCGTGTCCGCCCCGCCCCCCGAACAGGCCCCCCGGGTGCCGGTACAGCACCAGTCGGCCAACGCCGTCCCCTACGTGTCCCCCCACGACCCCACTCGTCAGCTGCGCTCCCCCCTGCCACGGCCGACCGCGTATCCCGACGCCTCCACCGCGGAATACACCGCCCAGGCCGCGCAGGCTCCGCCTCCGAGCGAGGTACTGTCGCAGCACGGGTCCACCGTCCCTCGGACCCACCGTCGGCGCAGCCGGCGCCCCGGCCCTCCGGCACAGGTGGTCGTTCCCCTGCTGCTCCTGGCTCTGGCCTGCTACGCCGTGGGGTTCTGGGCCCTCACGCGCATCTGACCGCCGCTGCCCGCGGGATGCCCACGGTCTTACGGCACGGCCCGCCGCCGAGCCGCCAGCGTCCACACGCCGAGCCCCGCCAGCAGTGCGGTGCCCGTGCCGATGCCGCCCACCGCGAGCGCCCGGAAGGCGGTGCCGTCGCCCGCGTGCTCGCCCTCGGCCGCCTCCCGGTCCGCCCCCGTGACCGTGAAGACGTCCGGCGGCACGGACTCCCCCGCGTATCCGGGCCCGTTCTGTGCCGCACCGCTCAGCCGCACCCGCAGGGTCAGCGGAACGGGCCCGTCGCCGAAGTCGTCCGCCACCGCCGCCGAGAGGTGCGCGACGAGGTAGTAGGAGCCGGCGAACCGCATCGCCCCGACCTGACGGCCGGCGGCGTGCCGATTGACGTACGCGACCGGCGGGAGGGGCGCGAGGCTCTCCGCCTTCTTGCTGCCGTCGTAACCGACGCCCACGTCCACGATGTGACCGCGTACGGGGTTGTAGAGGTCCAGGTCCAGCGCGGCGGTGGCATAGCCGCTGCCGCCCGTGCTCGAACCGCCCAGTTCGGCGGTGGCGTAGAGCTGTCGGCCCCAGTCGACGGGGACCTTGTAGAAGAGTGTCTGGCCGGGGCGGATGTCGTCCCGCCAGACTCCCTGGCCGACAGGGGTGGCCCGGGTGAAGCCCGCGCCTCCGGAGCGCCGTTCGGGCTTTCCCGGGAGGGGCTGTGGCGGGGCGGAGTTCCACTCCTTCGGCGCACTCGTCGCACCGGCCTTCTTCGGAGGGGGCTCCGACACCACGGTGAGTTCCATCTCCCAGGGGCCGGGGGAGGAGCCCACCCCGTCCGGGTCGACGCGTTCGACGCTCAGGTAGTACGTACCGGCCTCCTGGCAGAGGGATCTCCTGGGGGAGATCTCCCGCATGGCCCACGCGGCGACCGGATGCGGGCTGCCGGCGGCGCCGAAGCTCGCCGTGTCCACGTCACAGGAGCGGCCCTCACTGTCCTGCACGGACACCTTGACCCCGTCGATGACGGAGGCGGTGCGGCCGGCCGGGGGCACCGCGGTGGCGGAGGCGTAGGTGCTCGTGGTGCCGTCGAGTTCGAGGCGGTAGTAGACAGTGCCGCTCGCCGGGAGGGTGCTCCGGTAGGTGCGGCCGGGCTCCAGTTCCGCGGTGTCCGCGGTGCTCACGGCGCCGTCGATCCTCCGCGCGTCCTCCGCGAAGGCGTAAGCCCCGACGCCTTCGGCGGCCTCGCTCGCGACGGCCGCCCGCCCCTGCAGCACACCGGCCAGTCCCAGCACCATCACGGACGCGAGCGTCACCACGCCCGCACGTCCGCCGACCGAGGGCCCGTTGTGCCCAGCCCGGGCCGTACCCCGCCGTCCCCTCACGCGCCACCCCTCGTCGTCTCCCGGACGTCGCACCGCGCCCATCCTGCCCCGTGGACGAGGCCCGCCGACAAGTCCCCGCCACACACAAAACCCCGACCGCGTGGGCGGCCGGGGTCTGTTCAGCGTCGGTTGTCGGTACTCACGAACCCGTGGGCACGGAGTCAGTCGCCTCCGTCCACAGATCCTGCTCGGCGCGATCCGCCTGGATCTGGCGGTACACGAGGAGCCCGCCGATGGCGGCCAGTGCGACCAGGAGAAGCTTCTTCACCGCGCGACCTCGTCTTTCCTTGACGTAGGGGACCTCTGCCGCCCGACTATACACACCGGTCGATACCGATCGGTGACCTGCGTCGGCCCTTCAACTGCCCTCCGGCACGGCGCAGTAGAAGCGGAGTACGGCGATCCGACCGGAGGGTGACCGCGCCCGTACGGACGGTCACTTTGATGGTTTCTCTGGCGACTCGGCATCTTTTCATCGCTTATGCACCCATCCGTGTGGTGTTCATCTGAACATCCACGCGCCACGGGCGTCGGTCCACCACTTCGCGAGCCCCATACACATCATGAGGAAAGTACGCAAATCGCCCAACCCGAAAGTGAGGGGCCATGGCCCGGAACAAGGTCATGAAGCTGTGGAACGCCATCGTCACCGCCTTCCTCGCGCTGTGCACGGCGCTCGGACTCATCACCACGACCGCCTCCGCGGCCGTACCGCAGACCGACAAGACGCGCAACAGCGACAGCGTCCCGAACGTGTCGGCGCCGATGACGCCCCTCTGGTCCTGGTCACTGGCCAGGGCCCTGCCCCCCACGATGAAACAGCGCATCCACGCCGAGGCCCACGGCAAGTCTCCCAGCTGCCGGCACCGTCCGCTCTCGGACACGACGGCGGAGTCCGACTCCGCGGACTGCTCCGACGACACGGCGTCCACCCGCGCGGAACCCGTCACCGGCCGCATCCCCCTCCAGCGCTGATCGCGGGGGCCGCTCCCGCCCCCACCTCGTGCCGTCGCCGCTTCCCGAGTCCTGGCGAACTTGCGTACAGCACCACGGCCCGAGCCGACACCGGAAGACCCCCGGTCGACATCCGACCGGGGGTCTTCCGCGCTGTGTGCGGCACATCACCGAGACCACACACGTCAAAGACCCCCGGTCGCTTTCGACCGGGGGTCTTCTCACTGGTGGGGCTAACAGGATTTGAACCTGTGGCCTCATCCTTATCAGGGATGCGCTCTAACCAACTGAGCTATAGCCCCGCCGCGCTCTGCGGTGTATGTCCCGCGCGCTGACTCCTGAAGATTAGCGCACGACCGGGGCAGTCCCAAAATCGGTTGTCGCAGGACCGCCGGAGCGGGCGGGGAAAGCCTGGTGATCAGCTCATTCGTCCTCGGCCAGGGTCAGCTCGACACCGCCCACGAAGCCCGCGGAGAGGTTGTAGATGAACGCGCCGAGCGTCGCGAGCGCCGTCGCCAGGACGACGTCGATGACCGCGATGATCGTCGTGAACATCAGGACGTTGGGCAGCGACAGGAACGACTGGAGGTCGAAGCCGTTCGAATCGTTGGAACCGGTCGCCTCGGAGATCGTGCCGCCGACCGTCGAGAACACACCCATGGCGTCCATGACCATCCACAGCACCGCGGACGCGACGATCGTGCAGATGCCGAGCGCGATGGAGAGCAGGAAGCTGACCTTCATCACCGACCACGGGTCGGCCTTCGACACCCGCAGACGCGCCTTGCGCACGCGCGGAGTGGTCCGCGCCCCCGTGCGGGGACGCCGTACCGCGCCGGTCTGACCGGCCGCCGTACCGGCGGCCTGCGCCGGGTAGGCCTGCGGCGGGTGGTACGGGCCCGCCTGCTGCTGCGACTGCCGTTCCCCCGGCAGCGGTGAGGCCGTCTGAGCGGCGGCGCCCTGGTCGGGCGCGGCCTGCTGCGGGCCTCTGGTGTCCGTCACGGTTCCCCCCTGGGATCCCTGCCTGCCGGACGAGGAGGCGTCCTTGGCGGGCGGCTTGATCGCTTTGAGATTGGTCGTATGCGGATCCGCCGCCCGCGCGGCGGAGCCACGGCCGCCGCCGTCCGTTCCCCTGCTGGTACCGGCCGGTCCGGCGCCCGTGGCTCCGCTCACGCTGTCTCACTCCTCGTGCTACTCGGGCGAGGGCGCCTCACCCTCGTCCGTGCCGGCGGTCGCGGCCCCGTCGGCGGACTCGTCCACGGCCACGTCGCCGTCGACTTCCTCCGCCTCGCGTCCAGCCTCGGCGTTACGGGCGATGCCGACCACGGCATCGCGCTTGCCCAGATTGATCAGTTGGACGCCCATGGTGTCACGGCCGGTTTCCCTGATCTCGTTGACTCGCGTACGAATCACACCACCCGACAGCGTGATGGCGAGGATCTCGTCGGTCTCCTCGACCACCAGCGCGCCGACGAGGGTGCCGCGGTCCTCGACAATCTTGGCAGCCTTGATGCCGAGGCCGCCGCGACCCTGGACGCGGTACTCGTCGACAGCGGTCCGCTTCGCGTACCCGCCGTCTGTGGCAGTGAACACGAACGTACCGGGTCGAACAACATTCATCGAGAGCAGCTCGTCCCCCCCGCGGAAACTCATGCCCTTGACGCCCGAGGTCGCACGGCCCATGGGACGGAGCGTGTCGTCCGTCGCCGTGAACCTGATCGACTGCGCCTTCTTGCTGATCAGCAGCAGATCGTCGTCGGCCGAGACGAGTTCGGCACCGATCAGTTCGTCGTCGGAACCGTCCTCCTGCTCCCGCAGGTTGATCGCGATCACGCCGCCCGAGCGCGGGGAGTCGTAGTCCTTCAGCGACGTCTTCTTCACCAGGCCCGCCTTGGTGGCCAGGACCAGATAGGGCACCGCCTCGTAGTCGCGGATCGCGCGGATCTGGGCGATCGTCTCGTCCGGCTGGAAGGCCAGCAGATTCGCCACGTGCTGCCCGCGCGCGTCCCGGCCGGCGTCGGGCAGCTCGTAGGCCTTCACCCGGTAGACCCGGCCCTTGTTGGTGAAGAACAGCAGCCAGTGGTGGGTGGTGGACACGAAGAAGTGGTTGACGATGTCGTCTTCCTTGAGCTTCGTGCCGCGTACGCCCTTGCCGCCGCGCTTCTGGGCCCGGTAGTCGTCGGTCTTGGTGCGCTTGATGTAGCCGCCGCGCGTGACCGTGACGACGATGTCCTCTTCGGCGATCAGGTCCTCCATGGACATGTCGCCCTCGTAGGGGATCAGCTTCGTCTTGCGGTCGTCGCCGTACTTCTCGACGATCGCGGCCAGCTCCTGGCTGACGATGCCGCGCTGGCGGACCGGGGAGGCGAGGATCTCGTTGTACTCGTTGATCTTCGTCTGGAGCTCGTCGTGCTCCTGGACGATCTTCTGGCGTTCCAGGGCGGCCAGTCGGCGCAGCTGCATCTCGAGGATGGCGTTGGCCTGGATCTCGTCGATCCGCAGGAGGTCCATCAGGCCCCCGCGCGCGATCTCCACGGTGTCGCTGCGCCGGATCAGCGCGATGACCTCGTCGATGGCGTCCAGGGCCTTCAGCAGGCCACGCAGGATGTGCGCCCGCTCCTCGGCCTTGCGCAGCCGGAAGCGCGTACGGCGGACGATGACCTCGATCTGGTGGTTCACCCAGTGCCGGATGAACGCGTCCAGGGAGAGCGTGCGCGGCACTCCGTCGACCAGGGCCAGCATGTTGGCGCCGAAGTTCGACTGCAGGTCGGTGTGCTTGTAGAGGTTGTTCAGGACGACCTTGGCGACCGCGTCCCGCTTCAACACGATGACCAGGCGCTGGCCGGTCCGGGAGGACGTCTCGTCGCGGACGTCCGCGATGCCGCCGATCTTGCCGTCCTTCACCAGGTCGGCGATCTTCTGCGCGAGGTTGTCGGGGTTGGTCTGGTAGGGCAGCTCCGTGACCACCAGGCACTGGCGGTTCTGGATCTCCTCGACCTCGACCACCGCGCGCATGGTGATCGAGCCGCGGCCCGTGCGGTACGCCTCCTCGATGCCCTTGCGGCCGACCACGAGGGCACCGGTCGGGAAGTCGGGGCCCTTGATGCGCTCGATGAGCGCGTCCAGCAGTTCCTCGTGCGAGGACTCGAAGTTCTCCAGGTACCACTGGGCGCCGGCCGCGACCTCGCGCAGGTTGTGCGAGGGGATGTTGGTCGCCATGCCGACCGCGATACCGGCCGAGCCGTTGATCAGCAGGTTCGGGAAGCGGGCCGGCAGGACGGTCGGCTCCTGGGAGCGGCCGTCGTAGTTGTCCGTGAAGTCGACGGTCTCCTCGTCGATGTCGCGGACCATCTCCATCGCCAACGGCGCCATCTTGGACTCGGTGTACCGCATGGCCGCCGCCGGGTCGTTGCCCGGCGAGCCGAAGTTGCCGTTGGAGTCGACGAGCGGCATCCGCATCGACCAGGGCTGGGCGAGGCGCACCAGGGCGTCGTAGATGGAGCTGTCGCCGTGCGGGTGGTAATTGCCCATGACGTCACCGACGACGCGGGCGCACTTGTAGAAGCCGCGCTCGGGCCGGTAGCCGCCGTCGTACATTGCGTACAGCACGCGGCGGTGCACGGGCTTGAGGCCGTCACGGACGTCCGGCAGCGCACGCGAGACGATGACGGACATCGCGTAGTCGAGATAGGAGCGCTGCATCTCCGTCTCGAGCCCGACGGGCTCGACACGCATGGCCAGGGCGTCACCCTCGGGCGTCGTCACAGGAGTGTTCTCGTCGGTCATTGCTGGTGAAGGTCCTTCCTGATGCGGTCAGCTGAGACCGACTCAGATGTCGAGGAAGCGGACGTCCTTGGCGTTGCGCTGGATGAACGCGCGGCGGGCTTCGACGTCCTCGCCCATGAGGACCGAGAACAGGTCGTCGGCCTGGGCGGCGTCGTCCAGGGTGACCTGTCCGAGGACCCGGTGCTCCTGGTCCATCGTGGTGATGCGCAGCTCCTCGGCGTTCATCTCACCGAGACCCTTGAAGCGCTGGACGGAGTCCTCGCGGATGCGCTTGCCGGCATTGCGGCCCATCTCGATCAGCGCGTCGCGTTCGCGGTCGGAGTACGCGTACTCGAAGTCGTCCCTGCCCCACTTGATCTTGTAGAGCGGCGGACGGGACAGGTAGACGTACCCGTGCTCCACCAGCGGCCGCATGAAGCGGAACAGGAAGGTCAGCAGCAGCGTGTTGATGTGCTGGCCGTCGACATCGGCGTCCGCCATCAGAATGATCTTGTGATAGCGGAGCTTCTCGACGTCGAAGTCCTCGTGCACGCCCGTGCCGAACGCGGAGATCATCGCCTGGATCTCCTGGTTCTGCAGGATCCGGTCGATGCGCGCCTTCTCGACGTTGAGGATCTTGCCGCGGATCGGGAGGATCGCCTGGTACTGCGGGTTCCGGCCGGACTTGGCCGAACCGCCGGCGGAGTCACCCTCGACGATGAAGATCTCGCACTTGGTCGGGTCGTTGGACTGGCAGTCGGACAGCTTGCCCGGCAGCGACGCCGACTCCAGCAGACCCTTGCGGCGGGTCAGGTCGCGCGCCTTGCGGGCCGCCACACGCGCGGTGGCCGCCGCGATGCCCTTGCGGATGATGTCCGCGGCCTCGTTGGGGTTGCGGTCCAGCCAGTCGTTGAGGTGCTCGTAGACGACCTTCTGCACGAAGGTCTTGACCTCGGTGTTGCCCAGCTTGGTCTTCGTCTGACCCTCGAACTGGGGCTCGCTCAGCTTCACCGAGATGATCGCGGTCAGACCCTCGCGGATGTCGTCACCCGTGAGGTTGTCGTCCTTCTCGCGCAGCAACTTCTTGTCACGCGCGTACTTGTTGATCAGCGAGGTCAGCGCGGCCCGGAAGCCCTCTTCGTGCGTACCGCCCTCGTGCGTGTGGATGATGTTGGCGAAGGAGTACACGCCCTCGCTGTAACCACCGTTCCACTGCATCGCGAGTTCGAGGGCCAGGCTCCTGTCCTTGTCCTCCGCCTCGAGGTCGATCACGGTGGGGTGCACCACCTCTCCCTTGCGGGAGTTGAGGTACTTCACGAAGTCGACGATGCCACCCTCGTAGTGGTACGAGACGGCCTTGACCTCGTACTTCTCGTCCTCGCCCGCCTCATCCGCCCCGGCTGTGGCCTTCGCCGACTCGCGCTCGTCGGTGAGGTTGATGCGCAGCCCCTTGTTGAGGAACGCCATCTCCTGGAAGCGCCGCGACAGCGTCTCGAAGGAGTAGTCGGTGGTCTCGAAGATGTCCGGGTCGGCCCAGAAGGTGACCGAGGTGCCGTGCTCGTCCGTGGCCTCGTGCTTGGCAAGCGGGGCCGTCGGGACGCCCAACTTGTAATCCTGCGTCCAGCGGTGGCCGTCGGTCCTGATCTCGACGGACACCTTGGTCGACAGGGCGTTCACGACGGAGACACCCACGCCGTGCAGACCGCCGGAGACCGCGTAGCCGCCGCCACCGAACTTTCCGCCCGCGTGCAGGACCGTCAGCACGACCTCCACGGCCGGCTTGCCCTCGGAGGGGACGATGCCGACCGGGATGCCACGTCCGTTGTCGACGACCCGCACGCCGCCGTCGGCGAGGATCGTGACGTCGATGGTGTCCGCGTGGCCGGCCAGCGCCTCGTCGACCGAGTTGTCGACGACCTCCTGCACCAGGTGGTGCAGTCCCCGCTCACCGGTGGAACCGATGTACATACCGGGTCGCTTGCGGACCGCGTCCAGACCCTCGAGGACGGTGATGGCACTGGCGTCGTACGAGGCGGTGACCTCGGTACCCGAGGTGCTCGCCGCGCTGTTCACGCCGGTGTCGGTGGACGGGATGTTCTCGTTGGGGTTGCCGGAATCGGCCACGAAGCGCCCTTTCTGGCACAGCACGAGCCGGGCTCGTCGGCAGGTTGCCGGAGCGGCTGCGGCATGTTGCGTTGGTAAGCCTTGATCAGCGTTGCTCAGCTTTTCCCGGGCGGTCCCCACGTTCGGGGCGGGATTGTCTTCCATTCTACCGGTAGCACTGACATCGATGGGGGTTTGCGGGCACCTGAGTCCGCATGTGCCGCCCTCAACCGGTCTCGTCCGACTCCCGATATGCGGATGGGGGCTCCAGGAGCCCCACGAGGGCACTCAGCGCTTCGGGCCGTCAACCCTTGGCTACTTAGGAGTCAGGTGACGATTCGCAACCGCGTGCGGTGCCACGAAGAAACGGGCACCGACGGCGGAACAGCACCGTCGAGACCCGCGCTGTGATGTCCATCACGTGTGACCGAAGGGCCCGAAACGGGCACCGGATCACCCGTACGTGTCCCCGGGACCCGTACTTCCGGGAGCGCGCAGAGGCCCGAAACGACGGGCCGGACCGACAGGGCCGACGACCTTGATCAACCGCACGGTGCCGTGCCCGAGGTCCTCGTTCAGGCGCGCGACCAGAGTCGGCGCGAGCAGCCGCAGATTCGTCGCCCACGCCGTGGAGTCGCAGCGCACGACCAGCACCCGCTCGTCCTCGTCGTACCGCTCCGGCTCACAGTGCTTGGCCACGTCCCCGCCGACGATCTCGGGCCAGCGCCCCATCACCCCACCCACCGCGGCCGGAGCCTCCCAGCCGCGCTCGGTGAGCAGCCGGCTGATCGCCGGGCCGAGCGCCATCGGATCGCGCCGGTCGGCGCGCGCACCGGAACGCAGGCCGCCGCGCCGCGCCTGCTTCCGCTGCTGCGCCGCGTCCCCACGCGCGCGTGCCGCCTCCTTGGCCGCACGCAACGCCACGCGCGCGAGGTCGACACCGGACGGCTCGGGGGCCTTCCCACCGTCACCCGAGGGCGTGTCCGGCCCGCTCATACGCGCTCCACCGTCCCCTCGGCCACGGCGAACCTCGCACCCGCCAGCACATGGGGCACGTCGTCGTCGACCGCCGCGGTCACCAGGACCTGCTCACCGGGCGCCACCAGCTCCGCCAGACGCTCGCGCCGCCGCGCGTCCAGCTCGGCGAAGACGTCGTCGAGCACCAGCACCGGCTCGTTGCCCTCCACCCGCAGCAGGTCGTAGGAGGCCAGACGCAACGCCAGCGCGTACGACCAGGACTCGCCGTGGGAGGCATAACCCTTGGCGGGCAACTGACCCAGCCTGAGCAGCAGGTCGTCGCGGTGTGGACCGACCAGGGTGACGCCCCGCTCGATCTCCGGCTTGCGCGCCTCCGCGAGGGCCGCCATCAGCTGCTCGAACAGGTCCTCGCGCGTATGGGCCTCACCGGGCGCGGACGGCTTGTACTCCAGGGCGACCGGCCCACCACCGGGCGCGAGCTGCTCGTACGCCTTGTCGGCCAGCGGCTGGAGCGCACCGATCAGATCCAGCCGCTGCGCCAGGAGCTCGGCGCCCGCACGCGCGAGGTGCTGGTCCCAGACGTCGAGCGTGGACAGGTCCAGGGTGCGGCCGCCGTGCCGGCGCGCCAGCGCGGCCGACTTCAGCAGGGTGTTGCGCTGCTTGAGCACCCGGTCGTAGTCCGAGCGGACACCGGCCATGCGCGGGGAGCGCGCGGTGATCAGCTCGTCCAGGAACCGGCGCCGTTCACCGGGGTCGCCCTTGACCAGGGCGAGGTCCTCGGGCGCGAACAGCACCGTGCGGACGATCCCCAGCACGTCCCGGGGCCTGACCTGCGAGGACCTGTTGATGCGGGCGCGGTTGGCACGGCCCGGGTTCAGCTCCAGCTCGACCAGCTGCTGCCGCTCGCCCTGACGCACCTGAGCCCGGATGATCGCGCGGTCGGCCCCCATGCGGACCAGTGGGGCGTCGGAGGAGACCCGGTGGCTGCCGAGGGTGGCCAGGTAGCCGACCGCCTCGACCAGGTTCGTCTTGCCCTGCCCGTTGGGCCCGACGAAGGCCGTCACCCCCGGGTCGAGCGGGACCTCGACCCGGGGATAGGACCGGAAGTCGGCCAGCGACAGATGCGTGACGTGCATGGTCGTTCCGCCGACCTCCCCCGACGTTGCGAACCGCGGAAACGGTCCTGTGGATACGGGACGTGCCCTGTGGACTACTTCTTCTCGACCGCGTGACCGCCGAACTGGTTCCGCAGCGCCGCGATCATCTTCATCTGCGGCGAGTCCTCCTGACGCGAGGCGAACCGCGCGAACAGCGAGGCGGTGATCGCCGGCAGCGGGACCGCGTTGTCGATGGCGGCCTCCACAGTCCAGCGTCCCTCACCGGAGTCCTGTGCAAAACCCCGGAGCTCGTCCAGGTGCTCGTCCTCGTCCAGGGCGTTCACCGCGAGGTCCAGCAGCCAGGAACGGATGACGGTGCCCTCCTGCCAGGAGCGGAACACCTCACGGACGTCGGTCACCGAGTCGACCTTCTCCAGCAGCTCCCAGCCCTCGGCGTAGGCCTGCATCATGGCGTACTCGATGCCGTTGTGGACCATCTTCGCGAAGTGGCCCGCGCCGACCTTGCCCGCGTGCACCGAACCGAAGTCGCCCTCCGGCTTGAGGGCGTCGAACACCGGCTGCACCTTGGCGACGTTCTCCTTGTCGCCCCCGTACATCAGCGCGTAGCCGTTCTCCAGGCCCCAGACGCCGCCCGAGACGCCGCAGTCGACGAAGCCGATGCCCTTGGCCGCCAGCTCCCCCGCGTGCTTCTCGTCGTCCGTCCAGCGGGAGTTTCCACCGTCCACGACGACGTCACCCGGCTCGAGAAGCTCGGCGAGCTCATCGATCGTGGACTGGGTCGGCCCGCCCGCCGGAACCATCACCCACACCACACGGGGGCCGCTGAGCTTGCCCACAAGCTCCTGCAGGCTGTGGACATCGGCGAGGTCCGGGTTGCGGTCGTATCCGAAGACGGTGTGACCCGCGCGGCGAATCCGCTCGCGCATGTTGCCGCCCATCTTGCCGAGGCCGACGAGACCGAGCTCCATCAGTTGTGATCCTTAGGTATGCGACGTGACGTGACGGCACCTACGTGCCGGCGTCCGAGCCTAAACCCGGACGCTCGCGCACATCTGTGGGCATACGCGCTCATACGCAGCCCCCACCTGCGGCTTTGCTCGGGACGGCGGTCAGCCACTGAGCCGCACCGGCATACTGCGATCTTGCGGGGGACAACCCCGCCCCCAGCAGTCGCTGCGGCGGGCACACCTCAGCCGCTGAGCCGCACCGGCATGATCAGGTACTTGTAGGCCTCGTCCGCCTCCGCGTCCACCGCCGGACGGCCGCTGAGCAGCGCCGGCTTGGTGGAGGTGGTGAAGGACAGCTGGGCCACCGGGGAGTCGATGGCGCTCAGGCCGTCCAGCAGGAACGTCGGGTTGAAGGCGATCGAGATGTCGTCGCCCTCCAGCTGGGCGTCGACCCTTTCCACAGCCTGTGCGTCGTCACTGGAACCGGCCTCCAGGATGAGCACGCCCTGCTCGAAGCTCAGCCGCACCGGGGTGTTGCGCTCGGCGACCAGGGCCACGCGCTTGACGGCCTCCACGAAGGGAGCGGTCTCGATCACGGCGACGCTGTTGAACTCGGTCGGGAACAGCGTGCGGTACTTCGGGAGGTCGCCCTCCAGCAGGCGCGTGGTGGTACGGCGGCCGGCGCCCTCGAAGCCGATCAGGCCCTCACCCGCACCCGAGCCGGACAGCGCCAGGATCACCTGGTCACCGCTGGTCAGCGCCTTGGCGGTGTCCTGGAGCGTCTTGGCGGGCACCAGGGCGACCGCGGAGATCTCCGGGTTCTCCGGCTTCCACAGGAACTCGCGGACCGCGAAGCGGTAGCGGTCGGTGGAGGCCAGTGTGACGGTGTCTCCCTCGATCTCGATGCGCACACCGGTGAGCACGGGCAGCGTGTCGTCACGGCCGGCCGCGATGGCGACCTGCTGCACGGCGGAGGCGAAGACCTCGCCGGGGACCGTGCCCGTCGCGTTCGGCATCTGCGGCAGGGCCGGGTACTCCTCCACAGGCAGTGTGTGGAGTGTGAACCGCGAGGAGCCGCACACCACCGTCGCCCGTACACCGTCTGTGGAGATCTCCACCGGCCGGTTGGGGAGGGCGCGGGAGATGTCGGCCAGCAGACGGCCCGAGACGAGGACCGTGCCCTCCTCCTCGACCTCCGCCTCCACCGACACCCGCGCGGAGACCTCGTAGTCGAAGCTGGACAGGCTCAGCTGGCCGTCCTCGGCCTTCAGGAGCAGGCCGGCGAGGACAGGGGCCGGCGGACGGGCCGGGAGGCTGCGCGCAGCCCAGGCCACTGCCTCCGCGAGTACGTCGCGTTCCACCCGGATCTTCACTGTTGCCGCCTCCTGCTGTTGCCGGCGCTTCTCGCCCTGCCTGGCTTTCGTCGTCTGACTCGGTGTCGTCGGTACCGGTGAGGTGAAGGACACCGGGGACCAGTCTGACGCACCGCACTGACAGTAGGTGCCCCTCGGGGTCAAGTCGTGACGAGTGGCAGTCGGGGCCGAGACAGCGAGTTGTGCACAGGGCCTCCTTCGAAACGGATTCCTCACTCTCTCTAGTTGGGAGTAGTAGTAGGGCCTGTGGATACCGTGGATAACCTTGTTTTCCCAGGTCAAGGTGGCAATTTTGTCCACGGGGCCTGTGGGTGGAGCCCGTGGACAACTGGGCCTCTCTGTGGAGAACAGAAAGTTCTGCACATCCCGTACACAGGGAAGGGCGAGTTCTCCCCAGCTCCGTCCCCAGGTTTTCGTGTCTTTCCCACAGGCCCCTGTGGCAGCTTGGTGTGACGCCTTTCACTCGCCCCGGTGAGAGGGCACGTCGTGTTGCCGAACAGTGGACAGTCATGTGGAGAACCGGGCGATCACTGGGGACAACCGCCTCCAGCCTGTGGGTTGCCCGTGGACAACCCGATGCGCAGGATGAGGGCCGCCGAGTTGTCCACAGCCTGTGGAGATCGTTCGTCCACGTATCCACAGGCCATTGACCTGGCCCGATGATCCTCCGACAAGCCTGCCTGTGGACAAGATCGGGACAACTTCCCGATCCCCAGGATGTGGACGGGAAAAAGTCACCGAATCTGTGGAGGAAGGCCGTAACCCGGCAGCGGAATCGAACAACCCCAGATCGCTCGTCACAGAGGTGAGGCGCCCGAGGCATGAGGAAGGGCGCCCCGGATCGTTCCGGGGCGCCCTTGGTGAAGCCGTCCGCCCTGTGGCCGCTCAGCCGGCCTTGATGCGGTTGGTGAGCTCGGTGACCTGGTTGTAGATGGAGCGCCGCTCGGCCATCAGATTGCGGATCTTCCGGTCGGCGTGCATCACCGTGGTGTGGTCGCGGCCGCCGAACAGCGCGCCGATCTTCGGCAGCGACAGGTCCGTCAGCTCACGGCACAGGTACATGGCGATCTGGCGGGCCGTCACCAGCTGGCGGCCCCGGGAGCTGCCGCACAGGTCCTCGACCGTGAGGCCGAAGTAGTCGGCCGTGGCGCCCATGATGGCCGTCGAGGTGATCTCCGGTGTCGAGTCGTCACCGCCGGGCATCAGGTCCTTGAGGACGACCTCCGTCAGGCCCAGGTCCACCGGCTGCCGGTTGAGCGAGGCGAACGCCGTCACCCGGATCAGCGCGCCCTCCAGCTCCCGGATGTTCCGCGAGATCCGGGAGGCGATGAACTCCAGCACCTCCGGCGGGGCGTTGAGCTGCTCCTGCACCGCCTTCTTGCGCAGGATCGCGATGCGCGTCTCCAGCTCCGGCGGCTGGACGTCGGTGATCAGTCCCCACTCGAAACGGTTCCGCAGCCGGTCCTCCAGCGTGACCAGCTGCTTGGGTGGCCGGTCGCTGGAGAGCACGATCTGCTTGTTGGCGTTGTGGAGCGTGTTGAAGGTGTGGAAGAACTCCTCCTGCGTCGACTCCTTGTCCGCCAGGAACTGGATGTCGTCGACGAGCAGGATGTCCATCTCGCGGTACCGCTTGCGGAAGCTGTCGCCCTTGCCGTCGCGGATGGAGTTGATGAACTCGTTGGTGAACTCCTCCGAGCTCACGTACCGCACGCGCGTGCCGGGATACAGGCTCCGTGCGTAGTGTCCGATCGCGTGCAGCAGGTGGGTCTTGCCGAGCCCGGACTCCCCGTAGATGAACAGCGGGTTGTAGGCCTTCGCCGGTGCCTCGGCGACGGCGACCGCGGCCGCGTGCGCGAAGCGGTTGGACGCGCCGATGACGAACGTGTCGAAGAGGTACTTCGGGTTCAGCCGCGCGGTCGGTTCACCGGGGCCGGCCGCCGGTGCCGGCTGTGCCGCCAGCGGGCCGGGCGCGCCGGTGGTGGGCAGGTTCGGGCCCACGGGGCCGCCGCGGTGGACGTGTCCGGAGCCGGAGGGGGGTTCGGGCCGTTCGCGGCGCATGGCGTCGCGCTGGTCGTAGTCACCGCGCGACGTGTCGTAGTCGGAGCGCTGCTGGTCGTAGGACGGCCGGTCCATGGGCTGCGGTCGGTAGTCCTGTACGGGCGGGCCGCCGCCGTAGCCGTCCTGTGAGCCGTACGAGTCCTGTGAGCCGTAGGTGTCCTGCGGGGGTGTGGCGTACGGGTCCCGTTCCGGGAAGCCGAGGCGCTGCTGCTGCCAGCCGTACTCCTCCTGCGCCGGCCGCGACCAGGCTCCGGGCTCCGGGCGCTGGTACTCCGACGGATAGGCGGGGCGGGCGGTGGGCAGCTGGTCGCCGGAGGGGCCCTGCTGCGGGTCGGTGCGCCGGCGGCCGTATCCCTCGTAGCTGTCGTACCCCTCGTACGGCTCGCGTTCCTGCCGTTCCTGCCGTTCCTGCCGGTCGGGGTGGTTGGGGCGGTCCTGGCGGACGGCCGGAAGCTCGGGCTCCTCGTAGCGCGGCTGGGGGCGGGGTGCCGGTGGGGGCGGGGGCTCGCCGACGGTGTCGTCGACGGTGATCGCGATGCGGATCGGGCGTCCGCACTCGCGGCTCAGGCTCTCGCTGACGACGGGGGCGAGGCGGCCCTCGAGCACGCCCTTCGCGAACTCGTTGGGTACGGCGAGCAGCGCGGTGTCGGCGACGAGTGCCAGCGGCTGGCAGCGCCGGATCCAGTGTTCGTCCTTGCCCTCGACTCCCTGTCCGCGGCCCTCCCCGAGGAGTTGCTCCAGTACGCGTGGCCACACTGCGGCAAGATCGGCAGGTACGTCAGCCACAGGGCACGCTCTCTCACAGGTCCTTCGATCGTGTGATGCGAAGGACGGGTCGGGATGTAAATCGGGTGGTGGAGGGTCAAGGGAACGAATAATCGGAGTCCAGCCACGGTAGTCAGCGCGGCCGGTACGGTTCAAGTTGTTGTCCCCAGGCTGTGGACAAGTGTCTCCCAGTCGTCGCCGGTTTGACCGAATGGCGCAGCCGCGCGTACCGTGACCAGGTCGAGTTGTCGATGGCTGCTGCCGCCTGCCTCCGATGGGCACAGATCATGCAAGGTGATCGGTCAGCGGTGCACTCGGGCGTGACGCGAGCTACTCGTGGGCGCACGGTGACAGCCAGGACGGCACCCCGCAAACACCGAGTCTTTCTGGAGCCCCCGAGTGAGCAAGCGCACCTTCCAGCCGAACAACCGTCGTCGCGCCAAGACCCACGGCTTCCGGCTGCGTATGCGTACCCGTGCCGGCCGCGCGATTCTCGCGTCCCGCCGTGGCAAGGGTCGCGCCCGTCTGTCCGCCTGATCCCGGTCAGGTCATGCCGTCGTGCTGCCCACCGAGAACCGGCTGAGGCGGCGCGAGGACTTCGCGACCGCGGTACGACGAGGGCGCCGGGCAGGAAACCGGCATCTCGTCGTCCATCTTCGTAGCGGTGCCACGGACCCGCATGCGCCTGGGGAGAGCGCTCCCCCGTCGCGTGCGGGTTTCGTCGTGAGCAAGGCCGTGGGTGGTGCGGTGGTGCGCAACAAGGTGAAGCGCAGGCTTCGCCATCTGATGCGCGAGCGAGTCGACCAGCTGCCCCCCGGTAGCCTGGTAGTCGTACGAGCGCTGCCCGGTGCGGGTGACGCCGACCATGCACAACTGGCCCGAGACCTGGATGCCGCCCTGCGGCGGCTGCTGGGAGGGGGCGCGCGATGAAGTACCCGCTGCTGGCTCTGATCAAGATCTACCAGTGGACGATCAGTCCGCTGCTGGGGCCGGTGTGCAAGTACTACCCGTCGTGTTCCCACTACGGCTACACGGCCATCGACCGGCACGGTGCCATCAAGGGCACAGCGCTCACGGCCTGGCGCATCCTCCGGTGCAATCCGTGGTCGCTGGGTGGTGTGGACCATGTCCCGCCGCGCAAACGTCCGCGGTGGCACGAAATGCTGCGTGACGCCTGGCGTGCACGCAGGGGCGGGACCTCCGCCGCCGAACCGGCCACCGAGGGGTGGACCTCTCCCACAGGTCCGACGAGTCCTTCGAGCCCGGCCGCAGAGACCTCGTCCCATGCCCAAGGAGCATGATTAGTGGACACGATTGCCAGCCTCTTCAGCTTCATCACGACACCTGTCTCCTGGGTCATCGTCCAGTTCCACAAGGTGTACGGCGCCGTCTTCGGCCCTGACACCGGGTGGGCCTGGGGCCTGTCGATCGTGTCCCTGGTGATTCTGATCCGTATCTGCCTGATCCCGCTCTTTGTGAAGCAGATCAAGGCGACGCGTGCGATGCAGACGCTCCAGCCGGAGATGAAGAAGATCCAGGAGCGTTACAAGAACGACCGGCAGCGCCAGTCCGAAGAGATGATGAAGCTGTACAAGGAGACGGGCACCAACCCGCTCTCCTCGTGCCTTCCCATCCTGGCGCAGTCGCCGTTCTTCTTCGCCCTCTATCACGTGCTCAACAGCATCGCGTCGAACGACACCATCGGTGTGATCAACGATCGTCTGCTGGAGAGTGCGCAGAAGGCCCACATCTTCGGTGCCCCGCTCGCGGCGAAGTTCACGGACAGCGCGGACAAGGTCGAGGCGCTCAACTCCTCGCTGACCGATGTCCGCGTCGTCACGGCCATCATGATCGTCATGATGTCGCTGTCGCAGTTCTACACGCAGCGCCAGCTGATGACGAAGAACGTCGACACCACGGTGAAGACGCCGTTCATGCAGCAGCAGAAGATGCTGATGTACGTCTTCCCCGTCATCTTCGCCGTCTTCGGCATCAACTTCCCGGTCGGTGTCCTCGTCTACTGGCTGACCACCAACGTGTGGACCATGGGCCAGCAGATGTACGTCATCCACAACAACCCCACGCCGGGTTCCAAGGCGCAGGCCTCCTATCTGGAGCGCCTCACCAAGCACGTCACCCGTCACGGCAAGACCCGCAACCGTCGTGAGCGAGCCATCGTCAAGGCCATCGTCGCGAAGGGCCGGGACCGCAACGAGTACGAGCGCAAGTTCGTCAACGGTCTGAACAAGGCGGGCCTCGCGGCTCAGGCCGACGGCACGGTGATCAAGGGCGAGAGCACGGCCGCCGACCAGGCCGAGGACGCGGCAACCCCCAAGCGGCAGCAGCCCAGGCGGCAGACCAAGTCCAAGCGTCAGTCCGGCACTGCCAAGGCGGCCGGTGAGCCCACCTCGCTGACCAAGTCGGAGGGGCCCGAGGACGCCGAGCCCGCCGCCCCTGCCAAGAAGGACACCGCCAAGCCCGCCGGCAGTACCCGCAGCAGGGCCCAGTCCGGGCAGCGCAAGGGTCCGCAGCGGCCCAAGTCCCCGTCCAAGAAGTAAGAAGGAGTCCATCCCGTGACGGAAGGCACCACCTCCGCCGCTGCCGAGGGCGCAGACACCCTGACCCGCCTGGAGCAGGAGGGCGAGATCGCGGCGGACTATCTGGAGGGTCTGCTCGACATCGCCGACCTCGACGGCGACATCGACATGGACGTCGAGGCCGACCGCGCCTCCGTCTCGATCATCAGCGACACGGGCAGTCGTGATCTGCAGAAGTTGGTGGGTCGTGACGGTGAGGTGCTGGAGGCGCTCCAGGAGCTCACGCGTCTGGCCGTGCACCGGGAGACCGGGGACCGCAGTCGTCTCATGCTCGACATCGGCGGCTACCGGGCGAAGAAGAGGACCGAGCTGTCCGAGCTGGGCGCCAAGGCCGCGGCTGAGGCCAGGAGCAGCGGCAAGGCCGTGAAGCTGGACCCGATGACGCCGTTCGAGCGCAAGGTCGTGCACGACGCGGTCAAGGCGGCCGGCCTGCGCAGCGAGTCCGAGGGCGAGGAGCCGCAGCGCTTCGTCGTCGTGCTTCCCGCCTGATCGGCTCTACGTTCCACCGGCCCCGTCTGTTGCGCAGACGGGGCCGAACTTTGTCAGCCTGATAGTTCTGTGGTTCTGGTGTCGGCGTCTGGTGCCGGCACGGTACGGAAGGACGGTCCCCCGTGACGGAGGCAGCGGAGCTTCCCCCCGCGCCCGAGCAGGCACGCGAGGTGTTCGGCGATCGCTTCGAGGATGCGGTCCGGTACGCGGAGCTGCTCGCCGAGGCGGGTGTGCAGCGCGGTTTGATCGGGCCGCGTGAGGTGCCCCGCCTGTGGGAGCGACATCTGCTGAACTGTGCGGTGCTCTCGGAGGTCGTGCCTGAGAGTGTGACGGTGTGCGATGTGGGCTCGGGTGCCGGTCTGCCGGGCATTCCTCTGGCGTTGGTCCGGGAGGATCTCAAGATCACTCTGCTGGAGCCGCTGCTCCGGCGTACCAACTTTCTGACCGAGGTCGTCGAGTTGCTCGGACTGGACCACGTGACGGTCGTGCGTGGCCGGGCCGAGGAGGTCATGGGAAAGCTGCCTCCGGTGCACGTGGTGACCGCTCGCGCCGTGGCTCCGCTCGACCGCCTCGCCACATGGGGCATTCCCCTGCTGCGGCCCTACGGCGAGATGCTGGCACTCAAGGGCGACACCGCCGAGGAGGAGCTGAAGAGCGCGGGGACGGCGCTGAGCAAGCTCGGTGCCGTGGAGACGTCCATCGTGCATGTGGGCGAGGGCGTCGTGGATCCGATGTCCACGGTGGTGCGGGTCGAGGTCGGGGAGAGCCCGGGCGGTGTGCGGTTCGCGGCGAAGCGTGCGAAGGCCGCCCGTACGGGACGGGTCCGGCGCCGACGTTGAGGGCGGGCGGGTCCGAACCGATGGTGACCGGTCCGTCGGGGTGTGGCCCGATGGGGTGTGGTCCGTCCTGAGGGCCGGACGTACTCCACACAAGCTGCCGAACCCATGTATGCCGGAGTGTCGCGGCAGTGCCGCCTCGGCGGCTGTGCATCGTGTTTCACGTGAAACATCGCTCACTGCTGCACGGCATCATCGGTCGGGGCCGCGCTGCGGCCGAACCCCGTGACCGGAAGCCTCTCGGTTCGCTCGGAGAGGCTTCTGTTCCTGACGAGACACCGGCCTCCTCAAGGGGTGTGGAGTTGTCCACAGAGGTGGTTTTCTCCACAGAACGTCAGGGCTCACTGGTTCACGACCCCGAAGGCATGGGAGGCTCTGTTCATAGCGAGCCTGAAGTCGAGGAGAGTGAATCCTTGCGGTCCGACGCCAACATCGCGGGACCGATGACCGATCCGGTCCCCGGTCCCCGTACCGAGTCGACGGGAGCGGATGTTTCACGTGAAACACCGCCTCCGATGGACGACACTCCCATCGGTCGTGCTGCCCAACTGGCGGTGGAGGCTCTGGGGCGAGCCGGTGAGGGCCTGCCACGGCCTGAGCAGACCCGAGTCGTCGTGGTCGCCAACCAGAAGGGTGGTGTCGGCAAGACGACGACCACCGTCAACCTTGCCGCGTCGCTTGCTCTGCACGGCAGCCGTGTCCTGGTGATCGACCTCGACCCCCAGGGCAATGCGTCCACAGCCCTGGGCATCGACCACCATGCCGAGGTCCCCTCCATCTATGACGTCTTGGTGGAGAGCAAGCCGCTCGCGGAGGTCGTCCAGCCGGTCCCCGATGTCGAAGGGCTCTTCTGCGCACCCGCCACGATCGATCTCGCCGGTGCGGAGATCGAGCTGGTGTCGCTGGTGGCGCGGGAAAGCCGGCTGCAGCGGGCGATCCAGGCGTATGAGCAGCCGCTGGACTACATCCTCATCGACTGCCCGCCCTCGCTCGGCCTGCTGACGGTCAATGCGATGGTGGCCGGCCAGGAGGTCCTGATCCCGATCCAGTGCGAGTACTACGCGCTGGAGGGACTGGGGCAACTGCTGCGCAATGTCGACCTGGTGCGGGGGCACCTCAACCCCGCCCTGCACGTATCGACGATCCTGCTCACCATGTACGACGGCCGGACGCGGCTCGCGTCGCAGGTCGCGGACGAGGTGCGCACCCACTTCGGCGACGAGGTACTGCGGACGAGCATTCCCCGCTCCGTCCGTATCTCGGAGGCGCCGAGCTATGGGCAGACGGTGCTGACTTACGATCCTGGATCAAGCGGTGCCCTCTCCTACTTCGAGGCGGCACGAGAGATTGCGTTGAGGGGTGTCGGCGTCAGCTATGACGCGTCGCAGGCTCACCTCGGCGTACAGCAGAACGATCCGAGCATGGTGGAGGGCGTCCAGTGAGCGAGCGACGGAGAGGGCTGGGCCGTGGTCTCGGCGCACTGATCCCTACTGCCCCGACGGAGAAGACGGTGACGCCGTCCGTGGTGGGTGGGGCTGCTTCCCCGTCTTCTGCGGTGTTGCCGATGCTGCCGAACGAGCGGGGGGTGGCTGCCGCGAACTTGGCCACGCTGACGACCGTTTCACGTGAAACGGAAGAGGATTCGGCTCACAGCGCCGCGGCTGTGCCCGCGCCGCCCATGGGTGCGCACTTCGCCGAGATCCCTCTCGACGCCATTACGCCGAACCCGCGGCAACCGCGTGAGGTGTTTGACGAGGACGCTCTGTCCGAGCTCATCACCTCCATCCAGGAGGTTGGTCTCCTCCAGCCGGTTGTCGTACGGCAGGTGGGTCCCGCGCGCTATGAGCTCATCATGGGTGAGCGGCGGTGGCGTGCCTGCCGTGAGGCGGGACTCGAGGTGATCCCTGCGGTCGTGCGGGCGACGGATGACGAGAAGCTCCTCCTGGACGCGCTGCTGGAGAACCTGCACCGCGCTCAGCTGAACCCGTTGGAAGAGGCCGCCGCCTACGACCAGTTGCTGAAGGACTTCAACTGCACGCAGGACCAGCTGGCGGACCGCATCGGCCGGTCCCGGCCGCAGGTGTCCAACACGCTGCGTCTGCTGAAGCTGCCGCCGGCCGTTCAGCGCCGGCTGGCCGCCGGTGTGCTGTCCGCCGGACACGCACGTGCGCTGCTGTCCGTCGAGGACGCCGAGGAGCAGGACCGGCTGGCCCACCGGATCGTGGCCGAAGGACTCTCGGTGCGGGCGGTCGAGGAGATCGTGACCCTGATGGGTTCACATACCCAGAAGGCTCAGCGGTCCAAGGGGCCGCGTGCGGGGGCTCTTGTCTCCCCGGCCCTGACGGACCTGGCGACGCGTCTCTCGGACCGCTTCGAGACGCGGGTGAAGGTCGACCTGGGGCAAAAGAAGGGCAAGATCACCGTGGAGTTCGCCTCCATGGAGGACCTCGAGCGCATCCTCGGCACTCTTGCTCCGGGCGAGGGGCCTGTTCTGCAGAAGAGCCTGGTCGACGACGACTCCGTGGAGACCGAGTCCTGACTCCTCGGTGGGTTCGGCCGACTGGGTGACCAGGGACGGACCGTGTCCGGTGTGTACCGGAACACGGTCCGTCCTTTGCTTTTTGGCGGTATCGATGGAATCGCTTCATGGATACGATGCGTTCGGACAGGGCGCATCCACCCGGCAGTACCTCTGAGAGCAAGGCAGGGGCCATGCGAATGACGAGCCGCACCGCACTGGTGAGCGCGGGGCTGGGGGTGGGCGCCGTCAGCGGCTTCATCGGCAGTCTGCTCAGGGAACGGAGCGCTCTGACAGCCGCCCGCGAGGCAGCGGGCGAAGGAAGCGAGGAACAGCCTTCATGGGCCGTCGGCTCGTACCGCTCACGCTGGACAACCTTCCGGATCTCCCCCAGCGCTGCCGCTCGTGCGTCTTCTGGGAACTCGACCCCGTCAGCGGCGAGGCAGCGGTAAAAGCGGGAACCTCCTCGGTCGAGAAGGAGTCGTGGATCTCGGCCGTCCTCCTGGACTGGGGATCCTGCGGAAGGATCGTCTACGTCGATGACGTTCCCGTGGGCTTCGTCCTCTACGCTCCACCCGCCTATGTGCCACGCTCCACGGCGTTTCCCACCAGCCCCGTGTCGCCCGATGCGGTGCAGCTGATGACCGCGTTCATCATGCCGGGATACCAGGGGCAGGGGCTGGGCCGGGTGATGGTGCAGACGGTGGCCAAGGACCTGCTGCGCCGGGGCTTCAAGGCGATCGAGGCGTTCGGCGACGCCCGCTGGAAGGAGCCGGCCTGTGTCCTGCCCGCCGATCATCTGCTGGCCGTGGGCTTCAAGACGGTCCGGCAGCACCCCACCCACCCTCGGCTGAGACTGGAGCTGAGGACGACGCTCTCCTGGAAGGAAGACGTCGAGATGGCGCTGGACCGGCTGCTCGGGGCGGTGCAGAAGGAACCGGCGCTGCGGCCCCTCTGATGCTCCTCACACGAATGGGCCGACCCGGGTGGGTCGGCCCATTCGTGTTTCACGTGAAACATGTGCCGCCGGCAAGGCGGTCAGCCGTCACTTGGTGACGGTGATGAACTCCTCGAGGTCACGGACGATCGCGGCCTTCGGCTTGGCGCCGACGATGGTCTTGGCGACCTCGCCACCCTGGTAGACGTTCAGGGTCGGGATGGACATGACGCCGTACTTGGCGGCCGTACCCGGGTTCTCGTCGATGTTCAGCTTGACGATCTCGATCTCGTCCCCGTACTCGGCGGCGATCGCCTCGAGGGACGGGGCGATCTGACGGCACGGACCGCACCAGGCGGCCCAGAAGTCCACCAGGACGGGCTTGTCGCTCTTGAGTACGTCCTGCTCGAAGGATTCGTCGGTCACATGCTTCAGGGTGCCGGCCACAGCGGGCTCCTTAACTGGTTGGTGCGTGGGGCGGGTGGGGGTCAGACAGCGGTCTTCTCGGGCTCGGCCTTCTCCTCGTCCGCGAGAGCGGCGAGGAAACGCTCGGCGTCGAGAGCGGCGGAACAGCCCGTACCGGCCGCGGTGATCGCCTGGCGGTAGGTGTGGTCGACCACGTCGCCGGCGCCGAAGACACCGGTGAGGTTCGTACGCGTCGAGGGCGCCTCGACCTTCAGGTAGCCCTCTTCGTCCAGTTCCAGCTGGCCCTTGAAGAGCTCGGTGCGCGGGTCGTGGCCGATCGCGATGAACAGGCCCGTCACCGCCAGGTCCGAGAGCTCGCCGGTCTTGACGTTGCGCAGCTTCAGGCCCGAGAGCTTCTGGTCCCCCTGGACCTCGGCGATCTCGCTGTCCCAGACGAACGAGATCTTCGGGTCGGCGAAGGCCCGCTCCTGCATCGCCTTGGAGGCGCGCAGGGTGTCACGGCGGTGGACGATCGTCACGGACTTGGCGAAGCGGGAGAGGAAGGTGGCCTCCTCCATCGCGGTGTCGCCACCGCCGATGACGGCGATGTCGTGGTCCTTGAAGAAGAACCCGTCACAGGTGGCACACCACGAGACACCGCGGCCGGAGAGGGCGTCCTCGTTGGGCAGTCCGAGCTTGCGGTGCTGTGAGCCGGTGGTGACGATAACGGCTTTCGCCTTGTGAACCGTGCCGGCGGTGTCCGTGACGGTCTTGATCTCACCGGTCAGATCGACGGTGACCACGTCGTCCGGGATGAGCTCGGCACCGAAGCGCTCCGCCTGGGCACGCATGTTGTCCATGAGCTCGGGGCCCATGATGCCGTCCTGGAAGCCAGGGAAGTTCTCGACCTCGGTGGTGTTCATCAGCGCGCCGCCGGCGGTGACAGCGCCCTCGAACACCAGGGGCTTCAGCGACGCACGGGCGGTGTAGAGCGCCGCCGTATAGCCGGCGGGCCCCGAACCGATGATGATCACGTTACGGACGTCGCTCACGGCTTGATTCCTCGTCTCTGGACTGCGTCGGTCGACCGGGGGGAGCTTCTTTCGGAACTCTCACCCCACCCAACGGATCCTAAGGGGCGCGCATTCCCGCCGTGTCCGGGCACACGGGCACGTCCCGCTGTCGGCACGGAGAGGCACACCGTACGGGATACCACGAAGGGCGGAGACCAGGCGCAGGTCGTCAGGGGAGTGTGGGCCGGACGTCAGGAGCGCGTGCGTCGCTCGTCAGGAGCGCGTGTAGGAATGCTTCAGCAGAACCTTCGCCGTGGTGGCCGCGGACGGGTTGTCCACACAGGTCGCCTCGACGATGTACGCGGTCACCCGGGTGTCGTCCGAGACGTCGGGAAGCACGACGAGCACCGCGTCCTTCCCCTTGTAGGTGCCCTTCTCGGTGGCGAGTGCGGCGTCGTTGCGGCCGATGCCGTCGCTGACGCACTTCGGCACCGAGGGCTCCTTGAGGACCCTGGGGTTGGCGGCGTCGGACTCCGACTGCGACCCGAGGGTGTGGACGGTTCCGGAGCCCTGCACCTTCCCTTGGCTCTGTGCGAGGAGATCGGTGACCTGCTTCTCCAGCTTCCCCTCGGAGAAGGTGTCCGAGACGGTTGTGCGGGGACCCTCGTCCTGGCCGGTGCCGTCGTTCATGGAGGACAACACCACCGACCCGAGTCCCAGAGCGGCGACCGTGAACACGGTCCCCAGGACGGCGACCCGGCGGCGCCCACCGCGCAGACGGCCCTTGCGTCCCGGTCCGGTCGTGGTGGAGCGGGGGCGCCCGGCCGGCCGGTCCTGGGACACCGATGTTTCACGTGAAACATGCACAGGCCCGTCGTCGGAGGACGAGGGAGAAGTACCGGCGGGCTCCTCGGCAGTCTCCGGCGCCGTGGCGTGCAGCAGGGCCTCCGCGGCCAGTGCGGCGTCGATGCGACCCGCCACCTCGGCGGGCATGCGGGGCGGGCCCGGCGCCGTGCCGAGCAGGCCCCGGATCTCCTCGAGCGAGGCATGGACGTCCGCGCAGAGCGTGCACTCGTCCAGGTGCCGGCGTACGTCGGTGCTCCGGGCGGACGGGAGGATCCCTTCGGCCAGGTCGGAGATCTCCGCGACGTCCGGGTGCTCCGCCATGTCTGTCGTCGACGTCACGCTCGCCCACCTCCGCCCTTCACTGCAGCCGGGTCGTTCGATCCTGGGTCCGGTGGATCCGCTTGCCGCGGACCCGCTGCGGGTGGGACGGACGTCCCCTGCGTCCGGTTCCGTCCCGCACCTTGTTTCTTGCTCCCACCGGGGCCGTCCGGCCGTAGGTGGGTGAGCAGGGGCAGGAGTCTGGCTCTGCCCCGCGCACAGCGGCTCTTCACCGTGCCGGTGGGCACATCGAGGATGCGGGCGGCTTCGGCGACCGGATAGCCCTGCATGTCCACGAGGACGAGCGCGGCCCGCTGATCGGGCGGGAGGGTGCCCATGGCTTCGATGAGCTGACGGTGCAGATCGTTGCGCTCCGCGGGCGCGGAGGCGGACTCGTGGGGTTCGAGCAGCTGCTCCAGGCGCTCCGTGTCGTCGACCGGAGAGGTCTTGCGGGAGGCCGCCTTGCGGGCACGGTCCAGGCAGGCGTTCACCGTGATCCGGTGCAGCCATGTCGTGACGGCCGACTGGCCGCGGAACGTGTGGGCGGCCCGGTAGGCGGAGACGAGGGCGTCCTGAACGGCGTCAGCGGCCTCCTCGCGGTCGCCGAGTGTCCGCAGGGCCACGGCCCAGAGCCGGTCACGATGCCGACGCACGAGCTCACCGAAGGCCTGGGGGTCGCCCTCCACATGGCGAGTGAGCAGTTCCTGGTCACTCGCCCCGTCATATGCGGAGCCGTCCGCCATCGGCCCTCCTCCCCTTGTCGCAGAAGGCCTAGCTACTCACCTTGACGTCCACGACACGGCCACGGAAATTGCCGTCACTGGTCTGCGGCAGTTCGGTCAGCCACACCAGAAGGTACCGGGACTCGACCGATTTCTTGGGCTTGAGGGTCACAGTGGAACCGGACCCCTCGGCGACCTTGGAGTAACCGTCGAAGGACGTGGGCTGCGTGTCCCCGGAGGCGGCACGCAACTCGACCGATGTGTCCCCCACGAAGGAGACGGTGACCTTTCCGACCTGCTGGACCTTGCCGAGGTCGAGGATCACACCGACGCCGGACTTGAGTCGGCCGAAGTCCGTGCTCAGGTAGTAGGCCGTCTGCCAGTACGTGCCGGGCGTGCTGTCGTACACCTTGCCCACGTCGCCCGGCTTCTCGGAGCCGTCGCTGCCGAACGGGTCGAAGTCCTGTACGCCCTGAATCCTTATCGGCTTGCTGACCGGCTTCTTCGGGCTCTTGTCGTCGCCGTCCGTCGTCTGGGTCTGATTGGTGTCGTCGGACTGTTTGTCCTGCTCCAGGAGCGCGTCCGCGAGCTGCCAGCTGCCCAGGCCGAGCGCGGCGATCAGCAGGGCCGAGACGGCCCACTTCAATGCCTTCCCCGTGCGGCTCTGCAGCGGAGGAGGCGGAGTCGGAACCGGCTGGGTGACGCCCGGGTGCGGCGCCGGGCGGCCGTAGGTTCCCTGCTGGTAAGTCGTGCGCTGGTACTCCGGCGGAGTGGTGAACGCGGGCTCCGGCGGGCGGATGCGGGGCATCTCGCCGATCGCCTTCACCAGCTCCTCGGGTGTGGTGCACGCCGCCTCGTGGCGCGAGGCCGTGGCGCCGTCGTTGGCGAGCGCACGCATGGCCAGCTCGGACAGCCCGCGGTGGACACCGGCGCGCACCTGGTCGGGCGGGATCAGCCCGATGTCCTTCGGCAGTCCGGACAGACCGTAGGCGTCACTCTCGTACGGCCAGCGCTGGGTGAGCGCCGCGTAGAGCAGGGCGCCGATGGACTCGGTGTCGGTACGCTGCGGAGTGTCGGAGCCGACGCCGCGCAGCGCGGCGTTCACCGCGAGGCCGCGGACGCGCCACTGGCCGGTCGAGGTGCGCAGGACCGCGTTGGGGTTCAGACGCAGATGGGCGAGACCCTCGCGGTGGGCCGCGGCCATGGCGGCGGAGATCTGACTGACCATCTGGTAGGCGTCGTACACCTCCAGCGGGCCGGCCGCCAGGAGCGCGGTCAGTTCGGTGGCGTCAGGGAGCCACTCGTGCACGACGTAGACGACGTCGTTCTCCTCGACGGCGTCCAGGACCTGGACGAAGCGAGGGTCGCCCAGCAGGGCGGAGGAACGGGCCGCGGCCAGGACGGACCGGGCGCGCGCGTGATCCGCGGGCAGGATGTGCACGCCGACGGCGCGGCGGAGCTTCTCGTCCACGGCACGCCAACTGCTGAACCCGTCCAGACGGGTGACGCACTCCTCGAGACGGTAGCGTCTGGCGAGTTTGTGACCGCTGTGCAGTTCGGGTGGCGAGGTCATCGCGGAACCGTCGGTCCCGGTGCTCTCCTGTGCCTCGTCGTTGTCCGTGTCCCGCTCCCGGTTCTTGGCCACCCCGTCGGCCGTGGACTGGTCCGCCTGTGCGGTCAGCGGCTGCTCGCCGCTGTTGTCTGCCACGTCGACGGCAGCTGTGCTCCGTTCGGCCACCGTCGTTCCCTGCCTCCCCATCCCATGCGCGTCGGCCGGCGTCCGTCGCGCGCCGTTCGACGCCGAGACCAATTGTGCCCACAGTCCGCCGCTATGCACGACACACAGTGGCTGACGATGGTTGTGCGCCTACCCCCTGCTTCAGCGTCCAAGGCGTCCGCGCACCATACCGACCAGCGAGTTGACTTCCTCGATCCGCATCCGGCGGGCGGCCACGAAGAAGACTCCGAACAGTACGGCCCCACCGGCCAGCAGTGCCGCGAACGATCCCAGGACGCCCTGGCCGAGCGTCTGCACGACCCCGTAGCAGGCCGCGCCGCTGAGCAGCGCGGCGGGAACGGAAGCGATGCACAGCCGGGCGTAGGTCCGCAGCACCCGGGCGCCGTCCAGGTCCCCGCCCAGCCGCTTGCGCAGCCGGCTCCAGGCGACGCCGACACCGATCACGTAGGCCAGGCCGTAGGAGGCGGACATGCCGACCACGGCCCAGCGGGCCGGGAGCACGAAGTAGCAGATGCCCGAGGCGATCGCGTTGCCCGCGGCCACGATGACCGTGTTGTAGAAGGGGGTTCGGGTGTCCTCGTACGCGTAGAAGGCGCGCAGGACGACGTACTGCACGGAGTAGGGGATCAGGCCGAGGCCGAAGGCCATCAGCATGTAGCCCATGTTGGTGGCCGCTCCGGTACCCGAGGAGCCGAACATCAGCGTGCACATCGGGATGCCGAGCGAGACGAAGCCGAAGGCGACCGGCACGATCGCGACGGCCGTGGTGCGCAGGCCCTGGGAGATGTCGTCGCGGACGGCACCGGCGTCGTCGTCGGCTGCCGAGCGTGAGATACGGGGCAGGAGGGCGGCCATCAAGGAGACGGTGATGATGGCCTGGGGCAGACCCCAGATCAGCTGGGCGTTGGAGTAGGCGCTGAAGCCCGTGCCGGCGATGTTCGTGTCCTTGACCGACGCGGTGGCCAACTGGGTGACCACCAGTGCGCCCGCCTGGTTGGCGAGGACGAACAGGATGGTCCACTTGGCGAGCATGGCCGCCTTGCCGAGCCCGTGGCCCTTCCAGTCGAAACGCAGGCGGATACGGAATCCGGTCTCGCGCAGGTACGGAATCATTGCCAGGGCCTGGACGACGAGTCCGAGCAGGACGCCGATGCCGAGCAGCCGCAGACCCTCCGGCGGGATGTTCGTGACCTTCATCTGTGAGTCCGCGGCGGTGCCGTAGACCCAGATGAATGTGCCGAGCGTGACGATGATGACGATGTTGTTCAGGACCGGGGTCCACATCATCGCGCCGAACCGGCCGCGTGCGTTGAGGATCTGACCCATCACCACGTGGACGCCCATGAAGAAGATCGAGGGCAGGAAGTAGCGGGTGAAGGTGACGGCGACGTCGTTGGCCGCGGGGTCGTCGGCGACCGGGACCGACAGGGCGCGCACCAGGAGGGGTGCGGCCAGCCACGCGAGGGCGGTGAGCGCGGCCAGGGCCACCATCACCAGCGTCAGCAGGCGGTTGGCGTACGCCTCGCCTCCGTCCTCGTCGTCCTTCATCGCCCGCACGAGTTGCGGCACGAAGACGGAGTTGAGGCCACCGCCGACGGTGAGGATGTAGATCATCGTCGGCAGCTGGTAGGCGATCTGGAACGACTCGCCCAGCAGGGCGAGGCCGAGCGCCGAGACGATCATCGCGGACCGGACGAACCCTGTGAGGCGGGACACCATCGTGCCCGCCGCCATCACGGCGCTCGACTTCAGCAGTCCCCCGGCCCGGCCGCCCTTCTTCGGGGCGGGAGCGGGAGCGGGAGTCGGTTCCGGTGGGGTGGCCTCCGCGACGGGCGGCGGAGTGGCGCCCGCGTAGTGGCCGGGCGTCGGGGACGCGGGACCCGGGACCGGTGCGGACGTGTAGGGCTGCCGGCCGCTCACCGGCGGGTGGCCCGGGTGTCCGCCACCGTGCTGCTGGGAGTACCCGCCACCCTGCTGCTGGTCGGGGAAGGCCCCGCTCTGCTGCTGATCGCGGAACAGATGGGCGAAGGCGTCCGGTTCGTGGCGCTGGTCCCCGGCCTGGCCGACCAGGTCGTCCACGCCCACGAACTGAGTGGTGCGTGGGTCGTCGCCGTACGGCAGGTACTGCGTCGGCCCGTCCGGCTCCGGCGCGGGGGGCCGGGCCCACACCCGCGGGTCGGGAGCGTACGGAGACTGGGGTGGCTGCCCGTACAGCGGCTGCTGAGGGGGGTGGGCGCCGGGAGGGGGCGGCGGGTGCGCGGCGCGGTCGTAGAGCGCCTCGGCGACCGGGTCCTGGGCGGTGAGGTCCTGCGCCCGGTAGGGATCCTGGTCGTAGGCGTCCTGGAGGTAGGGGTCGGCGGGCGGCTGCGGCACATGGTCGTGCCCGGGCGGCGGACCCTGCGGGGGGTCCGACTCGGGATAGCCCGAGTTGCCCGCGGCATGGCCGCGGTCACCGTCGTACGGCGCGTTCATGGTTACCCCACCTCATCGTCCCGGGCCCACCGGCCACGACATCCTCAACGGTCCACTCTCTCACCCGTGCCGGACGGGTCGGCGTTCTCCGGTGCGGTGTCCGGTGCCGGGTCACTCGGCTGCTCCGGGCCCTCCGCCCGCGCGTCCGCCCCGGACTCCTGGGTGAGACGCTCCCCGGCTGCTTCCGGGTTCTGCGGGTCATCGGTGTCCTCGCCCGCCTCGTGATCCCGCTCCTCCGACTCGCGGGCCGCGGCCCGCTTGCGCTGGGTGTACATCCGGAAACCGGCGAGGACGAGCAGCAGCACGCCGCCGCCGATGACCAGCATCACCGTGGCGGTGATCTCGGTGACCTTCACGTCGAACGTGACGGGCTCGCCGTACTTCTGACCGTCCTGCGTGTACAGCTGGGCGATCACCGTCGCCCGGCCGTTGGCGTTGGCGGACGTGGTGAACTTCACCGACTGGCTGTGGCCGCCGGAGACCGCGACGGGCTGCTCCTCGTAGGCGTCCCCGTCGATCTCGAGACGGGTCGGGTTGGTCGAGGTGAGCCGCAGCACCAGATGATCGACGCCCTGCACCAGGTTGTTCTGGACCGTCACGGGGATGGTGGCACTACGGCCGGAGAGTTTCGTCTCCGACTTGTCGATCAGTCTGACCTGGCTGATGAGCGTGTCGAGGTACGACTCGATGCCGCTCCGGTAGATCGCCGCCTCCGACTGCCGGCCCCTCCACGAGACGGACATCGCCCGGTTCAGGGCACGTCCGAACGGGGTCACCACCCGGGACTGGTCGGAGAGGACCACCTTGAACTTGTCGAGCTTGGCCTGTGTCCTCCCGATCTGCTCGAACGTCGCCCGCGGCAGCTCCTGCTTGCGCAACGAGGAGGGGTACGCGGACGCCGAGGGGACCTTGGTGGTGGCGGCGGTGTCCGGTTCGGCCTTGGCGGCCGCCTTGAGGTCCTGCGACTGGGACCAGGTTCCGTCCTGGAGAGCCGTGAGCGCCTCGGCCATCGTCTGGGCCTGGCTCGCCGACGGGGTGCGCTGCGGCGCGACGACGACGCTGCGCTGCTTACTCGTCTGCAGACCGAGGGTCAGGCTCTGGGCCAGGAACCGCTGCACCGCGAGGGTGGAGGTGGAGGCCTTGGTCATGTCGCCCTGGAACGCCGTGGACAGCCGCGCGTCCGCGACGACGGCGGTGGTGCCGCCGCCGATGGGCCGGGCCGCGGAGGGTGTGTACGACAGGCCGCCGGTCTCCTCGAAGGTGTCACTGCGGGCGATCACCTTGTCGGCTCCGGCGGATGTGGCGACCTTGATGATGGACGGGTCGACGGCGCCGTTGACGGGCCAGACGAAGTCCGTGGTGGGCTTGACGTGGAGGATCGCCTCCACGGTCCTGGAGGCGACGTCGGTGGCTTCCTTGAGGTGGCTCAGCGAGCCGGTGACGGACGTGCCGTTGTGTGCGAGGGAGGCCAGGTCGGGGTCGCCGAACGGCAGCGTGACGACCTCCTTGTCCGCCACGGCCCGCTGCACCTCGGTGAGCCATCGCTTGGCGACCGACTGGTGGCCGCCGACGACAGTGTCGTCACCCTCGCCGGTGACCTCGTAACGGTCGGTCATCGCCTCGACGGACGCCAGCAGGTCCGGATCGATCACCCAGGTGACGTCGAGATCCTTGCCGAGCGCCACCATCCGGTCCAGCCGTCCGCCCGGGGAGATCTCCTTGGCGAGGTCGTCGTCGTGGAAGAGCGGCGTCTGCTGCTCGTCCGAACCGGTCTCCGCCGTCATGTGGGCGGTGGAGACCAGGGGCCACATGAACGTCGTCCTGGTCTTCGTGGATGCCTCGTCGGGCTGCCAGGGCAGGAACGTCTGCTGGACGCCGAGGGTCTGCTCCCACGGTTGGGCGGAGGTCTGCCCGGAGAGCGCCACGGTCAGCTGGTAGACGCCGTCCTGCCCGAGGTCCAGCTTGTTCACCGGTACCGAGATGGTGAAGGGCTGTGAGACGCCGGGAGTGAGCTTGTCGAACTCCTCGGCGTACTTGTCGCCGACCTCCGGGCCGATGGCGCTCTGCACGTCGGTGCTGTTCTTGGCGACGCTGTCGATACCCGAGCGGGTGTTCAGCAGCGGACCCACACGCAGCCCCACATGGGCGTCGGTGACGTTCTGCTTGCCCTTGTTGGTCACCGTTCCGGACACGGTGACGGTGTCGCTGTCGGAGGGGGCGCCGGGGGTGAGAGTGTCGACCGAGACGGAGACCGAGCCCGCGCCGGAGGCGGCCTGCGACGCGTCCGCTCCGGCGGCGTCCGCGGGGGGCGCGGCGGGCAGCTGGACGAGCCCGGCCAGCAGGGGCACTCCGGTGAGCAGGGCTCCGGTGCGCCGCAGCCAGCGGCGGGCAGGTGAGGGACTCGTCCCCTGGAAGTCTGCCGCCTCGGCCACGCGCTCGCCCGTCCCTCGTCTTCGTCAGTGGTCGTCGGAATGTGCGTCCACGCATGGTAACGATGTGCGCTGGGAGGAAGTGCCGCGGACCGGTCCACAAGATCGGGGGCGCGGGCCTTGTCCGTGTATCGGCGGGGGTGTCCGCACGCACGTAATGAGGGCGCTCACGGCCGTTCGGGCCACGTACCCTCTTCTGTTGTGCCGAACGCCAACGAAGAAACCAGTGCCCTGAGCCAGGCGCAGGACCGCGCCGTGAGTGAACTGCTGCGGGTCGCCCCTGTCGCCGACGACCTCGCCCGCCGCTTCCAGGAGGCCGGGTTCTCACTCGCCCTGGTGGGCGGCTCGGTGCGGGACGCGCTGCTCGGCCGCCTCGGCAACGATCTGGACTTCACGACCGACGCCCGTCCGCAGGACGTACTGAAGATCATGCGTCCCTGGGCGGACGCCGTCTGGGACGTCGGGATCGCCTTCGGTACGGTCGGTGCGCAGAAGGAGGCCCGTGTCGGAGAAGCCGACCGAAGCTTTCAGATCGAGGTGACCACCTATCGCTCGGAAGCGTACGACCGCACCTCGCGCAAGCCGGAAGTGTCGTACGGCGACTCGATCGAGGAGGATCTGGTCCGCCGTGACTTCACGGTGAACGCGATGGCCGTCGCGCTCCCGGAGAAGCGGTTCATCGATCCGCACGGTGGTCGCGCCGACCTGGCCGCGCGGGTGCTGCGTACCCCGGGCACGCCCGAGGAGTCCTTCTCGGACGACCCGTTGCGGATGATGCGGGCCGCCCGTTTCGCCGCCCAGCTCGACTTCGAGGTGGAACCCGAGGTCGTCACGGCGATGAAGGAGATGGCCGGACGCATCGAGATCGTCTCCGCCGAGCGCGTACGGGACGAGCTGAACAAGCTGATCCTCTCCATGCACCCGCGCAAGGGCCTGTCCCTGCTCGTGGACACCGGGATCGCCGAGTACGTACTGCCCGAGCTGCCGGCCCTGCACCTGGAGCGGGACGAGCACCATCGGCACAAGGACGTCTACGACCACACGCTGATCGTCCTGGAGCAGGCGATGGCCCTGGAGGAGGACGGCCCCGATCTGACCCTTCGCCTGGCGGCCCTGCTGCACGACATCGGCAAGCCGCGCACACGGCGCTTCGAGAGCGACGGCCGCGTCTCGTTCCACCACCACGAAGTGGTCGGGGCGAAGATGACGAAGAAGCGCATGATGGCGCTCAAGTACTCCAACGAGCTGGTGAAGGACGTCTCACGTCTCGTCGAGCTCCATCTGCGCTTCCACGGTTACGGCATGGGAGAGTGGACGGACTCCGCTGTGCGTCGCTATGTCCGTGACGCCGGACCGCTTCTCGGCCGGCTTCACAAGCTGACCCGTTCGGACTGCACCACGCGTAACAGGCGCAAGGCCGCCACGCTCTCCCGTGCGTACGACGGCCTGGAGGCGCGCATCGCCCAGCTACAGGAGCAGGAGGAGCTGGATGCCATCCGCCCGGACCTCGACGGTAACCAGATCATGGAGATCCTCGGCGTCAAGCCGGGCCCGGCCGTCGGTCAGGCGTACAAGCACCTGCTGGAGCTCCGACTGGAGAACGGTCCGATGACGCATGACGCGGCGGTGGCGGCACTCAAGGAGTGGTGGGCCGGGCAGCAGGGCTGAGAGCGCGAAACGGGGCCATGTTTCACGTGAAACATGGCCCCGCGGATGCGCGTGAGGGGCGGCGTTTCACGTGAAACGCCGCCCCTCACCGTCTGTCCTACTTGTCCTTCAGGCAGAGGAGGAAGCTCTTGCTGCCGTTGGTCTCCGTGTACACGTACTCGAAGTCCTTGGCTGCCGCCTCGCACTTGTTCTGAGCCGTGAGGCCGGAGAAGTCGCCCTCGAGCTTGGCGAGCACCGTGTACTGCGCCTTCGCGTCACCGCAGTCGACGACCTCGAGGTCCGGGTTGCTGTCGTCCGTGCTGCCACGGTGCATGCAGTCCCCGACAGCAGCGGTGTTGGCGTCGTCCTGGCTGGTGATCCAGCCGCCGATGGCCACACCGGCGACGATCAGAACGATGACGATGTTCTTGATCGTCTTGAAGCTGAGCTTGCGACCCTGCTGCGGGGGAACCGGAGCACCCGGCGGAGGGAAGCCGGGCTGGCCCGCCTGCTGCGGGAAGGGGGCCTGGCCCTGGGGCTGGCCGTAGGGCTGCTGCTGGCCCTGTGCGAACGGGTTGCCCTGGGGCGGCGGAGTGGTCACTTGGGGTCCCCCTGGAACATGGGTGCGTGGCGCGAAAGACGCGTTGATAAGACGCACGTAAGCTACCGGCCCGCACTGACAACTCTGTAGTCCAATAAGGCTCTGTGGCTCTGATGTGACACTTACTGGCGTTCAAAACGGGCCATAGTCACAGCTACTGCCCCGTAGATAACGGCGATTGTTACCACCAGCGGGACCGATCGACCATCCGGCGGGAGCATCAGGGAGGCCACCCCCGCGGCGCCGACAAAGGCCACGTTGAACAGGACGTCGTACACGGAGAAGATCCGGCCGCGGAAGTCGTCGTCGACGCAGGCCTGGATGATGGTGTCCGTGGCGATCTTCGCACCCTGAGTGGTCAGACCCAGGACGAACGCCCCGGCCAGCAAAGGGCCGGTAGCGAAGGGCAGACCGAGCGCCGGCTCCAGCACGGCCGCCGCCGCGGCGCACACCACGATCCAGCGGCCGGGACCGAACCGTCCCGCGGCCCAGGGCGTGAGGACGGCAGCGGCGAAGAAGCCGGCGCCGGACACGGCCAACGCCAGCCCCAGCAAAGCGAGTCCCTCGTTGGTGGTCGACGTCAGGGCGTACCGGCAGAGCATCAGCAGCATGACGAGCATCGCGCCGTAGCAGAACCGCATGAGCGACATCGCCGTGAGCGCCCAGGCGGCCTCCCTGCGTCGGGGCGCCGCGAGGTGCCGTACGCCCGCCATCAGGTCACGAGCGGTTCCGGTGAGTGCCGTGGCCATTCGGGGGTGTACCAATGCCCGGTCCGGACCGAGCAGTTCCTTCGCCATCCGGAGCGATGCCACGGCCGCGCACAAGTACAGCGCGGCGCCCACGAGCACCACGGCGGCGTCGGAGTCGGCGATGACCAGACGGACGACGAAGGCGAGACCACCGCCCGCGGTCGCGGCGAGCGTTCCGGCGGTCGGGGAGAGGGAGTTGGCGACGACCAGTCGCCCGCCGTCCACCACGCGTGGCAGCGCGGCGGACAGCCCGGCGAGGACGAAGCGGTTGACGCCCGTGACGCACAGGGCGGCGACGAAGAGGAGCCAGTCGGGCACCCGGCCGAGGATCAGGAGGGCGGTCACCGAGGCCATCAGGGCGCGCAGCAGGTTGCCGTACAGGAAGACCTGGCGGCGGCGCCAGCGGTCCAGGAGGACTCCCGCGAAGGGGCCGACCACGGAGTACGGGAGGAGCAGAATCGCCATCGCGGAGGCGATCGCCGCGGCCGATGTCTGCTTCTCGGGGGAGAAGACCACGTAGGCGGCGAGCGCGACCTGGAAGACGCCGTCGGCGCCCTGGGAGAGCAGCCGGACGGCGAGCAGACGTCTGAAGCCCTGGAGGCGCAGCAGAACGCGCAGGTCACGGACGACGGCCATGGGGCACAGCCTCACATACGAAGGGGGTCCCCGGGCCATACGACCCGGAGACCCTCAACTGCCCACAACGGGGAGGTCCTAGCGCTCGACCTCGCCCTGGATGAACTTCTCGACGTTCACGCGGGCCTCGTCGTCGAAGTACTGCACCGGCGGGGACTTCATGAAGTACGAGGACGCCGAGAGGATCGGGCCGCCGATGCCCCGGTCCTTGGCGATCTTCGCGGCGCGCAGGGCGTCGATGATGACACCGGCGGAGTTCGGGGAGTCCCAGACCTCGAGCTTGTACTCCAGGTTCAGCGGGACGTCACCGAACGCGCGGCCCTCCAGGCGGACGTAGGCCCACTTGCGGTCGTCCAGCCAGGCCACGTAGTCGGACGGGCCGATGTGGACGTTCTTCTCGCCGAGGTCCCGGTCGGGGATCTGGGAGGTGACGGCCTGCGTCTTGGAGATCTTCTTGGACTCGAGGCGGTCACGCTCGAGCATGTTCTTGAAGTCCATGTTGCCGCCGACGTTCAGCTGCATCGTGCGGTCCAGGACGACGCCGCGGTCCTCGAACAGCTTCGCCATGACGCGGTGCGTGATGGTGGCGCCGACCTGGGACTTGATGTCGTCACCGACGATCGGGACGCCCGCCTCGGTGAACTTGTCCGCCCACTCCTTGGTGCCGGCGATGAAGACCGGGAGGGCGTTGACGAAGGCGACCTTGGCGTCGATGGCGCACTGGGCGTAGAACTTCGCCGCGTCCTCGGAGCCGACGGGCAGGTAGCAGACGAGGACGTCGACCTGCTTGTCCTTGAGGATCTGGACGATGTCGACCGGAGCCTCGGCGGACTCCTCGATGGTCTCCCGGTAGTACTTGCCGAGACCGTCGAGGGTGTGGCCGCGCTGGACCTGGACGCCGCTGTTCGGCACGTCGCAGATCTTGATGGTGTTGTTCTCGGAGGCGCCGATGGCGTCCGCGAGGTCCAGGCCGACCTTCTTGGCGTCCACGTCGAAGGCGGCGACGAACTCGATGTCACGGACGTGGTAGTCGCCGAACTGGACGTGCATCAGGCCCGGGACCTTGGACGCCGGGTCGGCGTCCTTGTAGTACTCGACGCCCTGCACCAGCGATGCGGCGCAGTTGCCCACGCCGACGATGGCTACGCGAACCGAACCCATTCCGGTTGCTCCCTGTGTGTACGAGTGAGGCCCTTCAACGGGTCTCACGTGGCGGTGTCGTCGGGCGTATCCGGCCGGGGGTCGTCCCCGGTCCGGGGCAGGCCGCCCGTCGCTCCAGATGTGGTGTCCTGCTGAGCGGGCCCCCCGGTGGCGGATCCCTTCAGGTCCCGCCCTGCCCGCTCGCTCTCGATGAGCTCGTTCAGCCAGCGCACTTCGCGCTCCACGGACTCCATTCCGTGGCGCTGGAGCTCGAGCGTGTAGTCGTCGAGGCGCTCCCGGGTCCGGGCCAGGGAGACGCGCATCTTCTCGAGGCGCTCCTCCAGCCGGCTGCGGCGGCCCTCGAGCACGCGCATGCGTACGTCGCGCGACGTCTGCCCGAAGAAGGCGAACCGTGCGGCGAAGGTCTCGTCCTCGTACGCGTCCGGCCCCGTCTGCGAGAGCAGCTGCTCGAAGTGCTCCTTACCCTCCGCCGTCAACCGGTAGACGATCTTGGCGCGGCGCCCCGCGAGCGGAGCGGCGAGGGCGTCCTCGCTGGTGTTCCCCGGTTCCTCGATCAACCAGCCGTTGGCCAGCAGCGTCTTGAGGCAGGGGTAGAGCGTCCCGTAGCTGAACGCACGGAACACACCCAGTGACGTATTGAGTCGTTTGCGCAGCTCGTAGCCGTGCATCGGAGATTCGCGGAGCAGGCCGAGTACGGCGAACTCGAGTATCCCGGAACGCCGGCTCATCGTCGCCTCCTCCCCTGCCGCGGTCATGCCGTGACGGTCTCGTGTGCGGCACTTCGCCGCCCTTATGCCGAGCTGATGTATCGACTCGATACATCACGACGATAGAACGGCCTTCCGGATGCGACAAGGGGGAAAAAAGTGAACGGGATCACATCACCGGTTCATGGTGAGCAAGTTGCCTGATTTGAGGTGAACTTCTGTGCTCAGCGGGTTTTGACGGTGCGTAGTCTGTGCGCCATGCACACCACCGGGAACCGAGTGACGCCCGGGGACGTCTTGGTCCCCGGTGCAGTACGGGTGAATGCGCGAAGCGCCGCATCCGTACTTCGGGGGGACCGGAAACCAGCCGCCGTTTCCAGGCGCGCAAGGGTGCGCCTGCCCGAGGAGTAGTCGTTCGATGAGCGAGCACCGTCGCAAACCGCCGCAGCCGCAGGGAGGCGGACGTGCCGCGGCCCGACGCGGCCAGTCCGGCTCGTCCTCCGGCCGCCGCGCGGCACCGCGAGGCGCCACCGGGTCTCCGTCCGATTCCTATGGGTCGGGCTCGGGGGATGAGGAACGCACGTACGGCAGCCGCGCCGAGGCGCGGCGTGCGACACAGAGGGGCGGGGGCCGCCGTGCCGGTGCCGCCGGTCCCGGTCGGGGCGGGGGGCGTGCGGCCCCCCCCGGAAAGAAGCGGATCATCGACTATCCGCGCTACGACAAGGACGGCTGGCACCGCTGGACGCCGTCCTGGAAGCTCGTGTCCGGGCTGTGCCTCGCGTTCTTCGGCAGCCTGGTCGCCGTGGCGGGGATCGGGTACGCCATGGTGAGCGTGCCCAGCGAGGAGAACGCCGCGGCGTTGTCCGAGAACAACGTCTACTACTGGGCCGACGGGGCACAGATGGTCGCCACCGGCAGCGGCCAGAACCGGCAGAACGTCACGATCGACCGCATTCCCGAGGCCATGCAGTGGGCGGTGATCTCGGCCGAGAACAAGAGCTTCTACGACGACTCGGGAATCGACCCCATGGGTATCGCCCGGGCGCTCGGCAACATGGCCACGGGTGGTGACACCCAGGGTGGCTCGACGATCACCCAGCAGTTCGTGAAGAACACCTACCTGAGCCAGGACCAGACGGTCTCCCGGAAGTTCAAGGAGATGTTCATCTCGATCAAGGTGGGCACGAAGCTCACCAAGCGCGAGATCCTCCAGGGGTACCTGAACACCTCGTACTACGGGCGCGGCGCCTACGGCATCCAGGCCGCCGCCCAGACCTATTACGGCAAGGACGCGGTCAAGCTCACGCCCAGCGAGTGCGCCTTCCTCGCCGCTCTGCTCAAGGGTCCGACGTACTACGACCCCGCGGGCAACCAGAACCTCGACCCCTCCGCCACTGAGAGCGCGAACCGTGAGCGTTCCGAGGATCGCTGGGGTTGGATCCTCGAGCAGATGCACGGCGACGATCACCTCTCGGACGCCGAGTACCAGGAGGCGACCAAGGAGTACCCCATGCCCCAGGGCCGCAAGGCGACCAAGGGCATGACCGGGCAGGTCAGCTATCTCGTCGACACGGCGAAGCGCTACGTGCTGAAGAACTCCGACATCACGGAGGCGCAGTTCGACCAGGGTGGCTACCAGATCTACACGACCTTCGAGAAGGACAAGGTCGACGCGCTGGCCAAGGCCGTGAAGAAGGTCGAGAAGGAGAAGATCGACCCGAAGAAGCGCGATGAGGACAATCACGTCCAGTTCGGCGCGGCGTCGGTGAAGCCCAACGACGGTGCGATCGTCGCGCTCTACGGCGGTGCCGGCTTCGAGAACGGCCACTTCAACAACAACGCGGACACCTCGGGTGTCCCCGTCGGTTCGACGTGGAAGCCGTTCGTGCTGGCCGCCGCGATGCAGCACGGCACGTACAAGACCAATGGCGAGGGTGTCTCACCGCTCAGCAAGTACAACGGCGACGACCACCTGAAGATCAGGAACAACGACGGCTCCTACGTCCTCAAGAAGGACAACACGCCCTTCTTCCAGGAGAACGAGAGCAACCACCCGTGGGGTTACATCACCCTGCGCAAGGCGATGGAGCAGTCCGTCAACACGCCCTTCGTGCAGCTCGGCATGGACGTGGGGATGAAGAACGTGGCGGATCTCGCCGAGAAGTCCGGCATCCTCGAGGACAGCTTCGCCGGACTGAACGCGTCGTTCGCCCTGGGTACGTCGACCCCCAGCGCGATCCGCATGGCCGACGCCTACGCGACCTTCGCGGCGTCCGGCAAGCAGGCCGACCCGTATTCGGTGACCGCCGTCAAGCACAAGGGATCGGAGCTCCCCGGTTTCGAGAAGCCGCGGGTCAAGCTGGCGATGCCCGAGAACGTGGCCAACAACGTCACCGACACCCTCGAGAACGTGATCGAGAACGGTACCGGTTACCACGCGCAGAAGCTGGGGCGTGCGGCCGCCGGCAAGACGGGTACGACGGACGAGAACAAGTCCGCCTGGTGGGTCGGCTACACCCAGCAGCTGTCGACCTCGATCGCGATGTTCCGCGAGGACCCCAAGAACCACAAACTGCTCTCCATGAACGGCACGGCGGGTGAGGACTCCATCCACGGTGGTGACGTTCCCACGCAGATCTGGACCGAGTACATGAAGGCCGCGCTGAAGGGCGAGGACGACCCCGGATTCCCCGAGGCCGAGAAGATCGGTGAGATCGCGGACGGGATCGGAGCGCCGTCGCCGACTCCGACCGTCACCGAGACGGAGGAGGCGGAAGAGGAGACCCCGTCGGCGCCTCCGTCGCCCACGCAGACCGAGACCACGCCGACACCGACGGACACCGCCACGTGCGGGCCCTTCGACTTCAACTGCGAGGACGAAGAGGAAACGGGCGGCACGGATACGGGTGGCACGGACAACGGTGGCACGGACGGAGGGGCGACCGGTTCGCCGGATCCCACGACCAGCAGTGACACCGGAAACAGCAGAGGCAACGGCAACGGAAGCGATGGCGGTCTCTTCGGAGGCCCGGCCGGTTAGTCGGCCTATCGCCCGGCTTGGGTGTTTCACGTGAAACATGGGCCGCCGTACCTCCGGGTACGGCGGCCCTCGGCGTATTCCCAGTCATGTACGGCAGGATGTGCGGCATGCCCAGTGGAGAATCGACGCAAGCGAGCGTCCACGAGCCGGAGCCGGTGCGGCCGACCGCGGAGGACCGGGTCGCCGCGGCCGGCAGCGAGCTGATCGGCGGTCCGCTCGGGCGGCGCGCTCTGACCGGGACCTCCTGGTGGTCCCCGGTGCGGGTGATCGCACTCGTGGCGATCGGCATGTTCACCCTCGGCCTGGTGCAGAAGGCACCCTGCTACAACGGCGCCTGGTTCTTCGGTGCCAGCTCCCAGTACACGCACGCGTGCTACTCGGACATCCCGCACCTCTACCAGGGGCGCGGTTTCGCCGACGGGCTGGTGCCGTACTTCGATCAGCTCCCCGGGGACATGCAGTACCTCGAGTACCCGGTGCTGACCGGCTTGTTCATGGAGGTCACCGCCTGGCTCACCCCCGGCAGCGGCAGCATCCAGGACCAGGAGCAGTGGTACTGGATGGTCAACGCCGGGATGCTCATGGCGTGCGCGGCCGTCATCGTCGTCTGCGTGACCCGTACGCACGCGAGGCGGCCCTGGGACGGCCTGCTGGTCGCGCTGGCACCGGCTTTGGCGCTGACCGCGACCATCAACTGGGACCTGCTGGCGGTCGCTCTGACGGCCGCCGCGATGCTGATGTGGTCGCGGGGACGCTCCCTCGCCTTCGGCGTCCTCCTCGGGCTCGCCACGGCCGCCAAGTTCTATCCCGTGCTGTTGCTCGGGCCGCTGCTGGTGCTGTGCTGGCGCGCGGGACGGTGGCGGGAGTACGGCACGGCCCTCGGCGGCACGGCCGTCGCCTGGCTCGTCGTGAACGGGCCCGTGATGCTCTTCGCCTTCGACGGCTGGTCGAAGTTCTACTCGTTCAGCCGGGAGCGACCCGTCGACTTCGGCTCCTTCTGGCTGATCCTGGCGCAGAACTCGGACGACCCGCTGAGCACCGACACGGTCAACACGCTCGCCATGGTGCTGGTGCTGCTGTGCTGCGTGGGCGTCGCTGCACTCGCGCTCACGGCTCCCCGCCGGCCGCGCTTCGCCCAGCTCGCCTTCCTGATCGTCGCGGCGTTCATCCTCACCAACAAGGTCTACTCGCCGCAGTACGTCCTGTGGCTGGTGCCGCTGGCGGCCCTGGCCCGGCCGAAGTGGCGGGACTTCCTCGTCTGGCAGGCCTGCGAGGTGGCGTACTTCCTGGGCATCTGGATGTACCTCGCCTACACGACCAGCGGTGACGCCCACAAGGGACTGCCCACCGACGGCTACCACTGGGCGATCGGCGTGCATCTGCTGGGGACGCTCTACCTGTGTGCCATGGTCCTGCGCGACATCCTGATGCCGGAGCGGGACCCGGTGCGCCGGTCCGGTGACGACGACCCCTCGGGCGGGGTGCTGGACGGGGCGGAGGACGTGTTCGTGCTCGGCCCCGCGGCTCGCCCGGCGCGACACGCGGCCCACTTCGAGGGGCCCCCGGTCGAATGGGGCAGAACGGAAGCCACCAGCGGTTCGCTCTGAGCGAACCGCCCGGAGGGTGACGTCCGCCCAGGGCACAGGAAAGGCCGTACACGGGAGAACCGTGTACGGCCTTCTCGCTCTCAGCGGTCGAGGAGCCGGTCGAACTGCGTGGTGGTGTGCCGGAGATGGGCCACCAGTTCCTCGCCCACCTGCGGTTCCGGCGCGTCCGCGGGCACGAACAGGATCGACACCTGCATGTGCGGCGGCTCGGCGAACCAGCGCTGCTTGCCGCCCCAGACGAACGGCGAAAGGTTCCGGTTGACCGTGGCGAGGCCGGCGCGGGCGACGCCCTTGGCACGCGGCATGACCCCGTGCAGGGCCTTGGGGGCCTCCAGGCCCACCCCGTGCGACGTACCGCCCGCCACGACCACCAGATAACCGTCGGAGGCGGCCTTCTGCTGCCGGTAGCCGAACCGGTCCCCCTTGGCGACGCGCGTGACGTCCAGGACCGCGCCCCGGTACTCGGTGGCCTCGTGGTCCCCCAGCCAGAGCCGGGTGCCGATCCGGGCGCGGAAGCGGGTCTGCGGGAACTGCTGCTGCAGCCGGGCGAGGTCGTCGGCCTTGAGATGGCTCACGAACATCGTGTGCAGCGGGAGACGGGCCGCCCGCAGGCGGTCCATCCAGCCGATGACCTCCTCGACGGCGTCCGAGCCGTCGGTGCGGTCCAGCGGCAGGTGGATGGCGAAGCCCTCCAGCCGGACGTTCTCTATCGCGGAGTGCAGCTGAGGCAGGTCCTGCTCACTGATGCCGTGCCGCTTCATCGAGGACATCACCTCGATGACCACCCGGGCGCCCACCAGTCCGTACACGCCGTCGATGGACGACACCGAGCGGATGACCCGGTCGGGCAGCGGCACCGGCTCCTCGCCGCGCCGGTACGGCGTCAGCACCAGCAGGTCACCGCCGAACCAGTCCTTGATCCGGGCGGCCTCGTACGTCGTGCCGACCGCGAGGACGTCCGAGCCCAGTCGGGTGGCCTCCTCGGCCAGCCGTTCGTGGCCGAAGCCGTAGCCGTTGCCCTTGCAGACCGGGACCAGCCCCGGGAACTGCTCCTGCACGTGCTTGTGATGCGCCCGCCAGCGCGCGGTGTCGACGTAGAGCGTGAGCGCCATGGCCGGACCTGGAACCTTTCTCGTGGCTGCGGTGTATCAGAGGTGGGGGAACGAATGGAGCCGTCGGAGCGGCGAAACGGAGGTCAGCGGCGCGACATGTAGATGTCGAGCGCCTTGTGGAGCAGCTTGTTCAGCGGGAAGTCCCACTCGCCGAGGTACTCGGCGGCCTGACCGCCGGTGCCGACCTTGAACTGGATCAGACCGAAGAGGTGGTCGGTCTCGTCCAGTGAGTCGGAGATGCCGCGCAGGTCGTAGACGGTCGCGCCGAGCGCGTAGGCGTCGCGCAGCATCCGCCATTGCATCGCGTTCGAGGGCCGGACCTCACGGCCGATGTTGTCGGAGGCGCCGTAGGAGTACCAGACGTGCCCGCCGACGATCAGCATCGTCGCCGCGGAGAGGTTCACGCCGTTGTGCCGGGCGAAATACAGCCGCATGCGGTTGGGGTCCTCGGTGTTGAGGGCCGACCACATGCGCTGGAAGTACGACAGCGGGCGGGGCCGGAAGTGGTCGCGCACGGCCGTGATCTCGTACAGCCGCTGCCACTCGGGCAGATCGTTGTAACCGCCCTGGACGACCTCGACACCGGCCTTCTCCGCCTTCTTGATGTTGCGGCGCCACAGCTGGTTGAAGTTCTTGTGGACATCTTCCAGGGCGCGGTTGGCCAGCGGCACCTGGTAGACGTAGCGGGGCTGGACGTCCCCGAAGCCGGCGCCGCCGTCCTCACCCTGCTGCCAGCCCATGCGGCGCAGCTTGTCGGCGACCTCGAAGGCGCGGGGCTCGATGAAATCGGCCTCCAGGTCGCGCAGGCGCTTCACGTCCTGGTCCTGGATGCCCTTCTTGATGGTCGGGGCCTCCCAGCGCCGGATGATCACCGGCGGGCCCATCTTCACCGAGAACGCGCCCTGCTGCTTCAGATGGGCGAGCATCGGCTCGATCCACTCCTGAAGATTCGGCGCGAACCAGTTGATGACCGGACCCTCGGGCAGATAGGCGAGGTAACGCTTGATCTTGGGCAGCTGCCGATAGAGGACGAGACCGGCACCGACCAGTTCACCGGTCCGGTCGTCGAACCAGCCGAGGCTCTCCGAGCGCCATTCCGCCTTGACATCAGCCCAGGCCGGGACCTGCATGTGACTCGCCGACGGCAGGCTCTGGATGTAGGCCAGATGCTGCTCTCGGCTGATGGTCCTCAGGGTCAGGCTCATTCGGGGCGCTCCTCGGGCTGGTGTGTCCCCATGGGTTCAGGGGCTCCGGCTCTCGCGCGAAGCCTACTGCGCCTCGGGGGCGCCCCGGTTGGGCGCACGGGACCTCCGCCCCGGCCCGTCGCCGGCCGGGGCGTTCGACGATGTTCGAAAGAAGGGTGTCCGACGTCAGTCGAAGAGGCCGCCGAAGAGGCCCCCGTGCGCCATGCCCAGGAAGAACCCGACCGCCGCGGCACCGAGGCCCAGGACGAGGCCGAAGCGCTCGCGGGTCGTCACCGAGATCCACTGGCCGTACGCGCCGGTGAGGATCCCCACCAGGCCGGTCCAGGAGCTGAGCAGGTGCAGATGGTGGAACATCGCCGTGATGAAGGACGTGAGGCCCAGCACCAGGGTCACCGCCAGCAGGGCGTGCTGGAGCGGATGGGGCTTGCCGTCCGTGGCGAAAAGGCCTCCGGCGGTGTTGGGTCGCAATGCCTGTGCCATGGGGCACCTCCTGCGAAAGGCGGCGGATCGTAGCGCCGTACACACCCGATGTGTACAGATTGACTGTCCCCACGGCCGGATTTCAACCGGAAGCCGCTGTGCGGGTACTCTGTAGCGTCTGCACCGGTGTCTGTCCGGACAGAGCCAGGCAAAGGCAGGGCAGGACCACGGTCCGTCCCGGCCGGTCTGGGAGATCGCCGCCCGACCTCGATTGTCAGTGGCGGCTGTTTTACTGACAGGCATCGTTGCGCAACGCATCACGACCCTCCTGCCACGGAACGACCGTGGCCGCTGAGTCCAAAGGAGGTGGGTTCCACATGCGTCACTACGAGGTGATGGTCATCCTCGACCCCGATCTCGAGGAGCGTGCTGTCTCCCCGCTGATCGAGAACTTCCTTTCTGTCGTCCGTGACGGCGGCGGAAAGGTCGAGAAGGTCGACACCTGGGGCCGTCGTCGTCTCTCGTACGAGATCAAGAAGAAGCCCGAGGGCATCTACTCGGTCATCGACCTGCAGGCCGAGCCTGCGGTCGTCAAGGAGCTCGACCGCCAGATGAACCTGAACGAGTCGGTCCTCCGGACCAAGGTCCTCCGTCCCGAGACCCACTGAGCTCTTCCGCTCAGCTGATCCCGGGATCCGAGTAGCAGCACCAGCAGCCAGCAGCAAACCCGCCGAGAGGTTCCCCATGGCAGGCGAGACCGTCATCACGGTCGTCGGCAATCTTGTCGACGACCCCGAGCTGCGCTTCACCCCGTCCGGTGCGGCCGTCGCGAAGTTCCGCGTCGCGTCGACTCCCCGCACCTTCGACCGTCAGACGAACGAGTGGAAGGACGGCGAGAGCCTGTTCCTGACCTGCTCGGTCTGGCGCCAGGCGGCGGAGAACGTCGCCGAGTCGCTCCAGCGAGGCATGCGCGTCATTGTGCAGGGCCGGCTGAAGCAGCGGTCCTACGAGGACCGTGAGGGCGTCAAGCGCACGGTCTACGAGCTGGACGTCGAGGAAGTCGGCGCCAGCCTGCGCAGCGCCACGGCCAAGGTCACCAAGACCACCGGCCGCGGTGGCCAGGGCGGCTATGGCGGCGGCGGTGGCGGCGGCCAGGGTGGCGGCGGCTGGGGCGGCGGCCCCGGCGGTGGCCAGCAGGGCGGCGGTGCTCCCGCCGACGACCCGTGGGCGACCGGTGCTCCCGCCGGTGGCCAGCAGGGTGGTGGTGGCGGCGGCTGGGGCGGTGGCTCCGGCAGCGGCGGCAACGGCGGCAGCGGCAGCGGCGGCGGCTACTCGGACGAGCCCCCCTTCTAGGCGGGCCGTACCCACACTTCTTGATCACACAGGAGAGACATCATGGCGAAGCCGCCTGTGCGCAAGCCTAAGAAGAAGGTCTGCGCATTCTGCAAGGACAAGGTCACGTACGTGGACTACAAGGACACGAACATGCTGCGGAAGTTCATTTCCGACCGCGGCAAGATCCGTGCCCGCCGCGTGACCGGCAACTGCACGCAGCACCAGCGTGACGTCGCCACGGCCATCAAGAACAGCCGTGAGGTGGCGCTGCTGCCCTACACCTCCACCGCGCGATAAGGGAAGGGTGACCGACTCATGAAGATCATCCTCACCCATGAGGTCTCCGGCCTCGGTGCCGCGGGCGACGTCGTCGACGTCAAGGACGGTTACGCTCGCAACTACCTGGTTCCGCGGAAGCTCGCGATCCGCTGGACCAAGGGCGGCGAGAAGGACGTCGAGCAGATCCGTCGTGCTCGCAAGATCCACGAGATTCAGACCATCGAGCAGGCCAACCAGGTGAAGGCCCAGCTCGAGGGCGTCAAGGTCCGCCTGGCCGTCCGCTCCGGCGACGCCGGTCGTCTCTTCGGTTCCGTCACCCCGGCCGACATCGCTTCGGCGATCAAGGCCGCCGGTGGTCCCGAGGTCGACAAGCGCCGTATCGAACTGGGCTCGCCGATCAAGACGCTGGGCGCCCATGAGACGTCCGTGCGTCTGCACCCCGAGGTGGCCGCCAAGGTCAGCCTCGAGGTCGTCGCCGGCTGAATGCCGCGCTCGCTGAAGCAGTGAGCATGGGGGCCGCACCCTTCGGGGTGCGGCCCCCATCGCCGTGTTTCACGTGAAACGGTCAGCGGGCGGCGCCCGTGACGATCCAGCGGCCGGAGCGGGTACGGAACCACAGGGTCACCATGCGCACGGTCATCATGAGCGTCATCGTGGCCCACAGCGCGGTGAGCCCGCCTCCGAGCGCGGGAACCAGCAGGGCGGCGGGAGTGAACACGGCGAGGGTCAGCAGCATCGCCCACGCCAGGTACGGTCCGTCGCCCGCGCCCATCAGGACCCCGTCCAGGACGAAGACGATGCCACAGATCGGCTGGGACAGCGCCACCAGTACCAGGGCGGGCAGTGCCGTGTCCGTGACCGTGGCGTCACTGGTGAACAGGGGCAGGAACACCGGCCGGGCGAGCACCACCAGTACGCCGAGGACGACACCGACGGCGATCCCCCACTCGACCATGCGGCGGCATGCCTCACGAGCACCCTGGGTGTCGCCGGCCCCCAGACAACGCCCGATGATGGCCTGCCCGGCGATGGCGATGGCGTCCAGGGCGAAGGCGAGCAGGCTCCACAGGGAGAGGATGATCTGGTGGGCCGCGATGTCGGAGTCGCCGAGACGGGCGGCGACGGCTGTCGCGATCATCAGGATCGCCCGGAGCGAGAGGGTCCGGACCAGCAGGGGAACGCCCGCCTGGGCGGACGCCCTGATCCCGGCGACGTCCGGGCGCAGCGACGCCCCGTGCCTGCGCGCCCCGCGCAGTACCACGGTCAGATAGACCGCGGCCATGCCGCACTGCGCGATAACGGTGCCCCAGGCGGAGCCCGCGATGCCGAAGCCGGCGCCATAGACCAGTGCGACATTGAGTACACCGTTGGCGACGAAGCCGGCGATGGCGACGTAGAGCGGTGTCCTGGTGTTCTGCAGTCCGCGGAGGACACCGGTCGCGGCGAGCACGACCAGCATGGCCGGTATGCCGAGTGTGGAGATCCGCAGATAGGTGGTCGCGTAGGGGGCCGCTGTGTCGGAGGCGCCGAAGAGGTTCACGAGGGCGGGTGCCGTGGGCAGGACGACGGCCATGACGGTGGCGCCGAGGAGCAGCGCCAGCCAGATTCCGTCCATGCCCTGGCGGATGGCCGACGGGAGGTCGTCGGCTCCGACGCGTCGGGCGACGGCGGCCGTGGTGGCGTAGGCCAGGAAGACGAAGACGCTCACGGCGGTCATCAGAAGGGCCGAGGCGACGCCGAGACCGGCGAGCTGCGCCGTGCCCAGGTGGCCGACGATGGCGCTGTCCGCCATGACGAAGAGCGGCTCGGCGACGAGGGCGCCGAAGGCGGGGACTGCCAGCATGACGATCTCGCGGTCATGCCGTCGTCGAGCGGCTCCGGGCCGCGCGGGGGCCTGTGTCATGTGCACCAATCTAATCGTCCACAGGTAAGAGATGCAAAGCCTTGGAGACCCTTACTTTGTGGCTCTGGGTGTGGGCTTGCGTACACCACATGAAGCGATCTTGATCCGACTGGGCAACTTTTTCTTCTGCACAGCCAGTGGATGATGAAATTGCAGGTCACAGCCTTGTTGATGGTAAAGGTGCGGGCTTGTTCACAGGGCTGTCCACCGGCTCGTGCACAGGTTTTGCGGAGTTCTCCACAACATTGGGCCAGTCGTCCACAGGGCCTGTGGATAACCAGATTGGCTGACGGTGCCGACGGGCCTACGGTGGTCCGGCGCTCGCTCCGTCCACCGGTTTCAGAAACACCACAAATCCGGCGTGCGACAACTGGAGTTGGGCCTCTTATTTGTCAGTGCCGTGCCGTAGAACAGAGAGGCACGGCGAGGTCCGTTCCGGCGGACGGGAGGAGGTGGCTCGGTGAGCATTTCCGAGCCCTTGGACGACCCGTGGGCCGAGAGCGGACCCAGTGATCGTCTGCCCGCCTCCCGCCGCCGTGAGGACCGGGGCAGGGGCCGCGACGAGCAGCACGACCGCGGCCGGGACAGCGGAGTGTGGGACGGCGGAGGCTCCGCGTTCGAAAGGGTGCCGCCGCAGGACCTCGAGGCCGAGCAGTCCGTGCTGGGCGGCATGCTGCTGTCCAAGGACGCCATCGCCGACGTCGTCGAGATCCTCAAGGGCCACGACTTCTACAAGCCGGCCCACGAGACCATCTACACGGCCGTCCTCGACATCTACGCCAAGGGGGAGCCGGCCGACCCCATCACCATCGCCGCGGAGCTGACCAAGCGCGGTGAGATCAACAAGGTCGGCGGGGCCTCGTATCTGCACACCCTCGTCCAGACGGTCCCCACGGCGGCCAACGCGGCCTACTACGCGGAGATCGTGCACGAGCGCGCCGTGCTGCGCCGCCTGGTCGAGGCCGGCACGCGCATCACGCAGATGGGATACGCGGGCGACGACGACGTCGACGAGATCGTCAACCGCGCGCAGGCGGAGATCTACGCGGTCACCGAGCAGCGCACCAGCGAGGACTACCTGCCGCTCGGCGACATCATGGAGGGCGCGCTCGACGAGATCGAGGCGATCGGATCGCGCAGCGGTGAGATGACCGGGGTGCCCACCGGGTTCACCGACTTCGACTCGCTCACCAACGGCCTGCACCCGGGTCAGATGATCGTCATCGCCGCGCGTCCCGCGATGGGCAAGTCGACGCTCGCCCTGGACTTCGCGCGGGCCGCGTCCATCAAGAACAACCTGCCGAGTGTCATCTTCTCGCTCGAGATGGGGCGCAACGAGATCGCGATGCGCCTGCTGTCCGCCGAGGCCCGGGTCGCCCTGCACCACATGCGCTCCGGCACGATGACCGACGAGGACTGGACACGCCTGGCACGCCGGATGCCGGACGTCTCGGCGGCACCGCTCTACATCGACGACTCCCCCAACCTGTCGATGATGGAGATCCGCGCCAAGTGCCGTCGCCTCAAGCAGCGCAACGACATCCGACTGGTCGTCATCGACTACCTCCAGCTGATGCAGTCCGGTGGTTCCAAACGCGCCGAGAGCCGTCAGCAAGAGGTCTCGGACATGTCCCGTAACCTCAAGCTGCTCGCCAAGGAGCTGGAGGTCCCGGTGATCGCGCTCTCCCAGCTCAACCGTGGCCCCGAGCAGCGCACGGACAAGAAGCCGATGGTCTCCGACCTGCGTGAGTCCGGCTCCATCGAGCAGGACGCCGACATGGTCATCCTGCTGCACCGCGAGGACGCCTACGAGAAGGAGTCCCCACGCGCGGGTGAGGCGGACCTGATCGTGGCGAAGCACCGAAACGGTCCGACGGCCACGATCACGGTCGCCTTCCAGGGGCACTACTCGCGCTTCGTGGACATGGCGCAGATCTGATCCGTTCCTGCTGAACTGAGGGCATGACGACACCTCATCAGGAAGAACTGCTGCCCGGTACGCGGCGGGCGTTGCTGCACAGGATCGCCGTAGCCCAGAGCGAAGGACGCGCGCCGTCGCTCGTCGCGGCCGTGGTGCGGGGCGGGACGACCGTGTGGACGGGGGCGCGGACCTCGGTGGAAGGACACGCTCCGGACGAGCACGTGCAGTACCGGATCGGTTCGATCACCAAGACCTTCACGGCCGTTCTGGTGCTTCGGCTGCGCGACGAGGGAGCGCTCGATCTCGCCGACCCGCTGGAGAAGCACCTGCCGGGTACGGGTGTGGGCGAGGTGACCGTCGCCGAACTGCTCGCACACAGCGCCGGGCTGGCCGCCGAGACGCCCGGGCCCTGGTGGGAGCGGACCCCCGGATCCCTGCGCCCCGGTCTCGCCGACGTGCTGGGCGAGCGGCCCCTGGTGCACCCCGTCGGCCGGCGGTTCCACTACTCGAATCCCGGATACGCGTTGCTCGGCGCCCTGGTCGAGAAGCTGCGCGGTGCCCCGTGGGAGGAGGTGCTTCGGCGCGAAGTGCTCGTGCCTCTGGGCCTGCGTCGCACGACTGCGCGCGCGGAAGCGCCGTACGCGGGTGGCTGGGCGGTGCATCCGTGGGCCGATGTGATGCTGCCCGAGCCGCCGGAGGATCTCGGGGTGATGGCGCCGGCAGGGCAACTGTGGTCCACCGCAGATGACTTGGCGCGCTTCGCGGCCTTCCTGGCCGAAGGTGACGAACAGGTGCTGAGCGCGGAGTCGTTGCGGGAGATGAGGACGCCGGCCGCACCGGTCGAGGCGGCGGACGTGGCGAGCGGTTACGCGTACTGCCTGGGCCTGGAGATCCGTCACCAGCACGGACGTGCTCTCGTCGGGCACACGGGTTCACTGCCGGGCTTCCTCGCCTGCCTCACGATCGGCGTGGCGGACGACGTGAGCGCGGTGGTCCTGACCAACTGCACGTCCGGGTCGGCGCCGTTCGCGGTCGCCGCCGACCTCGTCCGGATCGTCGCCGAGGCGGAACCACGTATCCCGGCTCCCTGGCAGCCGCTGCGAGAGGCAGACCCGGCGGCACTGGAGCTGGTGGGGCAGTGGTACTGGGGGACGTCCGCGTTCGCGCTCCGGCTCTCGGCCGACGGTCTCGTCTCGCTGGAGCCGTTGTCCGGCAACGGCCGGCGCTCGCGTTTCCGCCCGACGGAGGACGGTACCTGGGCGGGCCTGGAGGGCTACTACGCCGGAGAACTCCTGAAGCCCGTACGGCGGCCGGACGGGTCGCTGAGCCATCTCGACCTGGGCTCGTTCGTGTTCACGCGTCAGCCGTACGACCAGGGTGCTCCGGTGCCGGGCGGAGTGGACCCGGAAGGCTGGCGGGGTATCGGCTAGGGGGTGTCGTTTGGATCAGGCCGGCTTCAGGCGGCAACGCCGCAGATGTGCGTGCCGGACCCCGCGACCCCGGCAAGATCCAAACGACACCTCCTGGCCCCGGCCGCCAGGAAGTGGACGCGGGGTCCTGTTCCACGTGAAACAGGGCCCCGGCGCCTTCGTCACAGCGGCAGTTTGAAGCCCACGTGGGAAGCCGTGAAGCCGAGCCGCTCGTAGAAACGGTGGGCATCGGTCCTGGTGTTGTCGGAGGTCAGCTGGACCAGTTGGCAGCCCTCGCGGCGGGACGCGTCGATCGCCCACTCGACGAGTCGGCTCCCCAGGCCGCTGCCGCGCTCGTCCGCGTGGACGCGGACCGCTTCGATGACCGACCGGGTGGCACCGCGGCGGGAGAGTCCGGGAACGACCGTGAGTTGAAGCGTGCCGACGACGCGGCCTTCGCGGACCGCGACGACCAGGTGCTGGTTCGGGTCGGCGCTGAGCCGCTCCAGAGCGGTCAGGTACGGGCTGAGGTCGTCCGGCGACTCGCGCTGCGCGCCCAGGGGGTCGTCCGCGAGCATGCCGACGATCGCGGGAACGTCATCGGCGACCGCGGCCCGTATCTCCAGGTCTTCCATGCCGGCACCCTACGCGGGCACCGGCGCCTTCAGTGTTTCCACGGCCCGGACCAGGGGAGCGAGGTCGGGGTTCTCCGCCGCCGTGTCGAGGGCCTCGCGCAGGGCCGTGTCGTTGGTCGGCCGCGCCTCGTCCAGCAGCTTGAGACCGGCCTCGGTGACGTTGGTGTAGATGCCCCGGCGGTCGGTGGGGCACAGGTAGCGCTCCAGCAGTCCGCGGTCCTCGAGGCGGGTGACCAGGCGTGTGGTGGCGCTCTGGCTGAGCACGACCGCGTCGGCGACCTGCTTCATCTGCAGATGGCCCCCGTCGCCGTCGTGCTGCCGGCTCAGTACGTCGAGCAGGGAGTACTCCCGCACGCTCAGGTCGTGCCGGGCCTGAAGGGCGCGCTCGATGTGGGCCTCGATCCTCCCGTGCAGCAGGGAGAGCGCGCACCAGCCCTGAGCGAGGGCGGTGAGCGCGGGGTCCGTGGCTGTCATGGGCGTTTCCTCCGTCCAGGAGCTGCTGACACCAGGGTAGAGCAAGCCCGCAATAGACGGCGTTTGCAAATAACCCGCGTCTGCAATTATTGTCGGTGAACGCAAAGCGCCCCTGCAATCATCTGGGAAGGTCTGTCCCCATGCCTCTCGCGCTTCTGGCCCTCGCGATCGGGGCCTTCGGAATCGGAACCACGGAGTTCGTGATCATGGGCTTGCTGCCCGAGGTCGCGGGTGACTTCGGTGTCTCCATCCCCACCGCCGGCTATCTGGTGACCGGCTACGCGCTGGGTGTCCTGTTCGGCGCCCCGCTGATGACCGTGCTCGGCACCAAGATCTCCCGCAAGCGGATGCTGATGCTGCTGATGGGGTTGTTCATCGCGGGGAACCTGCTCTCCGCGCTGGCCCCGTCCTTCGGCCTCATGCTGGCCGGGCGGGTGATCGCCTCACTGGCCCACGGCGCCTTCTTCGGTATCGGCTCGGTGGTCGCGGCCGACCTGGTCGCCCCGGACAAGAAGGCCGGAGCCATCGCCCTGATGTTCACCGGACTGACCGTCGCCAATGTCGTCGGTGTTCCGCTGGGCACGCTCGTCGGCCAGTCCGTCGGCTGGCGGGTCACCTTCGGCATCGTCGCCACCCTCGGCGTCGTCGGCCTGGCCGGCATCGCCAAGCTCGTCCCCGACATGCCCAAGGCCGAGGGTGTGCGGTTGCGTCACGAACTGGCCGCCCTGAAGAACGTCCAGGTCCTGCTCGCCATGGCGATGACCGTCCTCGGGTTCGGCGGCGTCTTCGCGGCCGTCACCTACATCGCGCCGATGATGACGCACGTCGCCGGCTTCGCCGACGGCTCCGTGACCTGGCTGCTGGTCCTCTTCGGACTCGGCATGGTCGGCGGCAACCTCATCGGCGGCAGGTACGCGGACCGCGCCCTGATGCCCATGCTGTACCTCTCCCTGGGCGCCCTCGCCGTCGTCCTCGCGCTCTTCACCCTGACCGCGCACAACAAGATCACCGCCGCCGTCACCATCGCCCTCATCGGTGCCCTGGGATTCGCCACGGTTCCGCCCCTGCAGAAGCGGGTCCTCGACCAGGCGCACGGCGCCCCCACCCTGGCCTCGGCCCTGAACATCGGCGCCTTCAACCTCGGCAACGCGTTGTCCGCCTGGCTCGGCGGCCTTGTGATCGGGGTCGGCCTCGGCTACACCGCACCCAACTGGGTCGGTGCCGTTCTCGCCGCGAGTGCCCTGGTGCTGGCGTTCGTCTCGGCCGCTCTCGAGCGCCGCGACACCCCATCCGGCATCCTGCCCGCCGGCCCGGTGCCCACCGAGTGCCGGACCGCCGTCCCCCACTGACCCACAGGACCGGCGCACCCCCGCATCCACCGGTTCCCCACCCGGCACCACCGACATCACCGAGTACCATAAGGAGAATTCCCATGAGCACCACCGCCGTCGCCCCGCTCACCACCGCGGAAGCCGAAGCCCTGGTCGGCGCGGCACGCCAGGCCGCGGACGCGGCCGGTGTCACGGTCAGTGTCACCGTCCTCGACGCGGGTGGGCATCTGCTCGCCTTCCGCCGTGACGACCGCGCCGTGCTGATCTCCGGGGAGACCAGCACCCGCAAGGCGTACACCGCGCTCCAGATGAACACGCCGACCGCCGACCTCGTGGACGCCGTGCGGCCCGGAGGCCTCTTCCACACCCTGCCCACCGCACTCGACCGGCCGCTGCTGTTCATCGCCGGGGGCGTGCCCGTCGGGCGCGACGGCCGGCTGATCGGTGCGATCGGTGTCGGCGGTGGTGCCCCGGAGCAGGACCATGCCTTCGCCACGACCGCCGTGGAGGCCCTCGTCTGACGGCCTCAGGCCGCAGCGACCGTCAGCGGGGCGAACCGTCGGCTCCAGTTCCCGGGCAGCTCCGTGATCCCGTACGTCATGACGGCGTTCAACGCGACGGATGCCAGCCCGTGTGCCTTCGCCCAGCTCAGCAGCTCTTCGTGTCGCACATCGATGTCGGTGCGCAGCGGCCGGTCGGTGCGGGCGGCGAGCGAAGCGAGCAGTGCTTCGGCCGTCGCCGTGTCGCGGGCGATGAGCGGGCCCACGACATGGGTGTCCATGTTGGGCCAGGCAGCCGCGTAACCGATGATCCGTCCGTCCTCCTCGGCGACACGCAACTGATCGGCGAAGGCGGGCAGGCGGGTGACGATGTGCGTGCGGTCGACGCCGAACACCTGCTCGTCGAGCCGGACGATCGCCGGGAGATCCTCTGCGGTCGCGGCCCGGGTGACGGCCTCCGGCCGGTCACCCGTGGAGACGAAGTGTCCGCGCAACATCTCGGCATGGCCGGTGACCTTGAAACCGAGCTCCTCGTAGAGCGGACGGCCATAGGGGGTCGCGTGCAGGGTGAGGGGTGTGGTGCCCATCGCGGAGACGATGTGACGCATGAGTCGGCGTCCCACGCCCCGGCGGGCATGCCGTTCGGCGACCAGGACCATGCCGACGGCCGCGAGAGCGGGCTGTTCCTGCGGCCCGTACTCGGTGACGACGCAGGCGGCCACCAGGCCACCGTCGGGATCGTCGATGCCGTGACCCCTCCCGGCCGCAAGGAGGAGGCCCCACTTGTGCTCCTCCCGTGGCCACCCCCGGTCCTCGGACAAGTCGGCGCAGGCGGTGAGGTCACGGAGCGTCAGACGGCGGATGGGCAGAGAGGCAAGGGAAGGTGTCGGCACGCAGGTCAGGCTGTCCGACAGGGGGCTTCGGCGTCCACCCGTTTCGGGAGACTCGTGCGAGCTTTTGGCCACGCCGTGGTCGCGGACGGAGCGCGGACACGGGCACGGGACGTTTCACGTGAAACATACGAGAACGGCGTGCGGCCGATTCCTTCCATCGGGAGACGAAGGGAGCGGGGCCCGTTAACCTCGTCGCTCATGGCGAGGCTTCATCTCTTCGATCTCGACGGCACCCTGCTCCATGGCAGCTCGGCTCCCGTGGAGATCTCGCGGCAGTTGGGACTGGAAGCCGAGACGGTGGCCCTCGACCGGGCGATCTCCTCCGGCCTCATCGGGCCACCGGAGTACGCCATACAGGTGCACACGCTCTGGGCGGGCCTCACGGAGGCGCATGTGGCGGCGGCGTTCGAAGCGGCTCCGTGGCTGGCCCGTATCCGCGAGGTCTGGGCAGAGCTCACACGGAACGGTGACTACTGCGCCGTTGTCTCGCTGTCCCCGTCCTTCTTCGTGGAACGGCTCATCGACTGGGGTGCGCACGCGGCGTACGGCTCTCGATTCCCCGCCGTCCCCTTCACGAAGCCCGTGGACCCGGTCGGCGTCCTCAGCGCGGCGGCCAAGGTCCGGATCGCCGACCGTCTGTGCGCGGAGTTCGGGGTGACCCGTGCGGACTGCGTCGCCTATGGCGACTCGATGTCGGACAGGGACCTGTTCGGCGCGGTGCCGGTCTCCGTCGCGGTCAACGCGGACCGGCATCTGACCGGCCTCGCGACCCACTCCTACACGGGGCGGGACCTCTGGGAAGCCTACGAACTGGTGCGGGCCGCGTAAGGGGCGGGTGTCACCCCAGGTCGGGGGCGTGCATGGCGCGTACGCCCTCGATATTGCCGTCCAGGTAGTGCCGCAGCGACAGCGGTACCAGATGGACGGAGGCGATTCCGACGCGGGTGAAGGGTACGCGGACGATCTCGTACTCGCCGATGGGTTCGTCGACCTCCGGACCGTGACGCAGGGACGGGTCCATGGATTCCAGGCGGCATACGAAGAAGTGCTGCACCTTCACGCCGGTGGCGCCGTCGTCCTCGCCGATGTGTTCCACGGTGTCGACGAAGCAGGGCACCACATCGGTGATCTTCGCGCCGAGTTCCTCGTACACCTCCCGGTGCAGGGCGTCCACGACGGTGGAGTCCTCCGGTTCCACTCCGCCGCCTGGGGTGAGCCAGTAGGGATCCACGCCTGGTTTGGTGCGCTTGATCAGAATCAGGTTCTCGCCGTCCAGCAGAACGGCTCGGGCGGTGCGCTTGACCACGGGTCGGACGGTCATGGAAGGAATGTGGCCCGGCTGGTTCCACGTGAAACATCGCGGGAGGGCAGCGGCCGGCTTCCCGCGGTGAGACGCCGCCCCGGTAGGTCAGCACCAGCCGGTGGCCGCCCGCTCCAGCCACTCGTGGGCCCGCGCGATGTGCGGCATCGCCAGCGTGCCGGTGCGGACCACCAGGAAGTACGTGCGCAGCGGAGGCACCGTCGGTTCGTGCAGGGCCACCACCTCGCCCCGCCCGAGTGCACCCGCGCAGAGGTAGCGGGGCAGCACCGCCAGCCCCGCTCCCGCGGTGGCGCAGGCCAGTACCGCGCGTAGATCCGGGACGATGACGGTGCCCGGAGCGACGTGGCGGGAGTCGAAGACGGAGGTCCAGTAGCGGGTGACGAAGGGCAGCGACTCGTGCACCTCGACCACCGGGACGTGTTCCAGGACCGACGGACCCGTGCGGCGGAGCGTGCCGGAGCCGATCCGCTCGGCCCAGTGCGGGGCGGCGACCAGGACGTGCTCCTCGTCGCAGAGCGCAGTCGCCGAGAGCAGGGCGCCGCGTGGCCGGGCCGTGCTGATGGCCAGATCGTGATGTCCGGCGGCCAGCCCCTCGAGGACTTCCTCGGCGGTGCCGAAGGAGGCACGCAGGGCGAAGCTCTGGCCGTCCTCGCCGGTCAGCTCCGTGAGCGCGGGCAGTGCCCGTTCGGCGGTGAACTCCGGAGGACCGGCCAGATGCAGTGTCCGTAAGGAGGAGTCCTCCTCCAGTCCGGACTCGGCTATCTCCACCAGGGCGTCGAGATGTGGCGCCGCCTTGTGGGCGAGCTCGTCCCCGGTGGTCGTCGGTGTCACGCCGCGCGCCTGCCGAAGGAACAGGGGCCGCCCCAGCTGCCGTTCCAGCGTCCGTATCTGCGAGGTCACGGCCGGCTGGGAGAGGCCGAGCAGGGCGGCGGCACGGGTGAAGGAACCGGCCCGGTGCACGGTCACGAAGGTCCGCAGCAAGGCCAGATCCACGCCACACCCTCCTTCTCCGGCTCCGCTCCGGGGCCGGACGTCCAACTATAAATAAGTCGATAGGCCGCTGCCGTTACTGTGATTGGACACTGACACTAAGTCAACTAGCCTTGGTCACGCGGTTCTTCGCGCGCAGAACCGAGGACGGTCCGAGCCACGAGGGGGGAGGCTCGGACCGTCCGCCGCAGTGTGCCGGGTGCCTTACCGCCCGGCCGGAGCGGCCGGTCAGCCGGCTGATTCGTCCAGGGCGCGCAGTACGTCCGCGACCAGGTCCTCCGGGTCCTCGGCGCCCACGGAGAAGCGGATGAAACCCTCCGGCACCGCGTCCCCGCCCCAGCGCCCGCGCCGCTCCGCCGTGGACCGTACGCCGCCGAAGCTCGTCGCGTCGTCTACGAGCCGCAGCGCGTCGAGGAAACGGTCCGCACGCGCGCGCGTGGGCAGCGTGAAGGACACCACGCACCCGTAGCGCCGCATCTGCTGCGAGGCGATCCTGTGCGAGGGATCGTCGGGCAACCCCGGATAACGCAGCCCTGTGACCTCGGACCGCTCCCGCAGCGCCCGGGCGAGCGTCAGCGCGGTGGCGTTCTGCCGGTCGACGCGGAGCTGGAGCGTGGCGATCGAGCGGTGCGCGAGCCATGCCTCCATGGGCCCCGGAATGGCACCGACGATCTTGCGCCAGCGACGGACGGCGGCCATGGCCTCGGCGTTCCGGCCGGTGACGTATCCCAGGAGCACGTCGCCGTGCCCGGTGAGCTGCTTGGTACCGCTGGCCACCGCGAAGTCGGCGCCGAGCTCCAGCGGGCGCTGGCCGAGCGGCGTCGCGAGGGTGTTGTCGACGGCGACCAGGGCACCGCGCGCGTGTGCCGCCTCGGCGAGCCGTCGTACGTCGCACACGTCGAGCCCCGGATTCGAGGGCGTCTCGATCCACAGCAGCTTCGCGCCGTCGAGGACCTCGAGCTGCGCGTCGCCGCCCGTCGGCGCGGTCCGCACCTCGATGCCGTACGTCTCCAGCTGGGCCCGCACCAGGGGCAGGGCCTGGTAGCCGTCGTTCGGCAGGACGACCGCGTCCCCGGTGCGCAGCTGGGAGAAGATCACCGAGGAGATCGCGGCCATGCCCGAGGCGAACACCAGGGTTTCGGCGTCGTCCCGGCCGGGTGCCTCCAGCTCGCCGATGGCCCGTTCCAACAGCGTCCAGGTCGGGTTCTCGTCCCGGCCGTAGGTGTACGGGCCGGTGGGATCGCCCGGCAGATGGAAGTGGGCGGCGAACACCGGTCCGGGCAGGGTCGGTTCGTGCTTGACCGGCTCGGGCAGCCCGGCCCGCACCGCGCGGGTGCCCTCGCCCGCCCCGTCCGGCAGCGCCTGCCCGTGGCCCGCGCCCGTCGTCGAATCGTTCATGCCGTCTGTCCTTCCACCCGCTCACGTACCGCGGCGAGCAGTCCGGTGCTCGCCGCCTCCACCATCTCAAGACACTCGTTGAATCCGTCCGCACCCCCGTAGTAGGGGTCCGGTACGTCTGGATCGTCGCCGGCAGCGGGATCGTAGGAGCGCAGCAGACGCACCTTGTCGGCGTCCCGGTCCGTGGGCGCGAGGCGGCGCAGCGCCCTGAGGTGGCCGGAATCGAGTGCGATGACGAGATCGAGGCGGGCGAACCAGGACGGATCGAACCGCCGGGCCGTGTGGCCGGTGCCGTAACCGTTCTCCCGCAGCACGGTCACCGTGCGGGGATCGGCGCCCTCGCCCTCGTGCCAGCCGCCCGTACCGGCGCTGTCCACCTCGACCGGGCCGTCGAGTCCGGCCTCCGCCACCCGCGCGCGGAAGACGGACTCGGCCATCGGGGAGCGGCAGATGTTGCCGGTGCAGACGAAGCAGACGCGGTAGGTCATGGTGCTCAGTCCCCGTCGGGCAGGATGACGTTGAGCGCCCAGGAGACGACGGAGATGATCAGACCGCCCAGTACGGCCGTCCAGAAGCCCTCCACGTGGAAGCTCAGGTCGAACTGGTCGGCGAGCCAGGAGGTGAGCAGCAGCATCAGTGCGTTCACCACCAGGGTGAACAGCCCCAGCGTCAGGATGAGCAGGGGGAGACTCAGCAGCTTCACCACCGGCTTGACCAGGAAGTTCACCAGACCGAAGATCAGTGCGACCAGTATGAGGGTGCCGATCTCCTTGCCCGTGCTGTCACCGGTCAGGGTGATTTTGTCGAGCAGCCACACGGCGACCGCCAGGGCGCCCGCGTTGGCGATCGTCTTGACTAGGAAATTCATCATGTGTCTGATCGTGGCAGACACGATCGGACTCGGGCAGTGAGGCAGGGGCGGGACAAGGCGATGAAGGCATTCCGGCTGGACGAACTGGAGGCGGAGCGCGCCGCCAACGACGGGGCATATCTGCAGTTCCTGCGTGAACGGAACATGTCGGTCGGCCTCTACGCCCTGGACGCCGGCGCCCAGGATCCGCAGCAGCCGCACAGCCAGGACGAGGTGTACTTCGTCGTCAGCGGCCGCGCGGCGATCACCGTCGGCATGGAGACCACCCAGGTGGCACGCGGCAGCGTCGTGTACGTACCGGCCGGAGTGGCCCACAAGTTCCACCACATCAGCGAGGATCTGCGGGTTCTGGTGGTGTTCTCTCCCCCCGAGAGCTGAGGGGCGCTGTCGGGGTTCCCTAGGGGAACGGTCAGGGGAGGACAAGGGATCCGAGGCCCCCGCCGGAGCATCTGCCGCCCTAGCATCGGGTGCAGGACATCATCGACGCGACCCGGCACTCGGCGGGCGGAGAGGTAAGGACGAGGGCGATGCGAGAGATCTTCGCGGGACTGCCGTGGTGGGTGAAGTGGATCGCGGTGCCGGTCATCGCCCTGGTTGTGTTCGGCGGGCTGATAGCGAGCGTGGTCGGCTTCGTGATCGGACTGCTCTTCAAGGTGCTGGTCTTCGTGGCGCTGGTCGGCGGACTGATCTATGTCGTACGGAAGTTCACATCGAGCTCTTCGTCGCGCAGCGACTGGTGAGCCGAGGGGGACCGGTGAAGCGGTAACAGGAATCACCGGTTCCCTCGGGCGGGGGAAGTTTCTCCGGCGGGCCGTCCGCATGCGGTGACAGCCCGTTAGAGTCCGGAACTCGACGCGGGGACGATCCCCGCGAGCGGCGACCCCCACCCGTGTTCCCCGCACGGGCTGCCCCCTCGCGTTTCGGGAGTGACCCTTGGCCACGACTGGCACCGGCTCCGCGCAGCTGACCGCGGTCCCTCCGCAGCCCCGCTCGCCGGAGCCCACCGCGCCGCCGCCCACCGCGACCCTCATCAGCTCCGTCCAGCGAGCCATGCGCCTGCTGGAGACCGTCGCCGGGCACGACTACGGGGCTCCCGCCAAACAACTGGCCAGGGAGACCGGACTGGCGCTCCCCACCACGTACCACCTGCTGCGCACCCTGGTGCACGAGGGCTATCTGCGCCGCGACAAGGGGCTGTTCTTCCTGGGGGAGGCGGCAGAACGGCTGAGCAGCAGCGGGGCGGAGCAGAAACGTCGCAGCACGGTGGTCGACACCCTCGCCCGCTGGCGGGACGCGATCGGCGCCCCGGTGTACTACGCCGTGTACCGCGAGGGCGAGATCGACGTCGTCTGCGTCTCCGACACCCCTGCCAATCCCGCGGTCGAGGAGTGGGCCGATTTCCGGGAGACCGGACACGCCCACGCGGTCGGACAGTGCCTGCTCTCCCAGCTCGACGAGGAGGCGCGCCGCGACCACCTCGACCGCCATCCCGTGCGGCCCGTCACGCCGTACACCGTGCGCGACGACCACGGCCTGCTGAGGCGCCTGGAGCGGACCCGGCGGATGGAGCCGGTGATGGAGCGTCAGGAGTACGTCCTGGGGGCGGTGTGCGCGGCGATCCCCATCACCGTCGGCGGTACGGCCGCGGCGATGGCCATCTCGCTGCCCGCACACCAGGCCGACCGGCTCCTCCCCGCGGCGCAGCGACTGCAGACCGAGATGGGGCGTCTTGTCGGGTCACTCGCGCTGTCTATCAGTATCTGAAAACTCACTCCTTGTGATCTGCTGTGTACGTTCAGCAAGATTCCCTCTGGTGTCAGTGTTCATGCCCGGCCAGTCCGTGGCGAATGACGGGGTAGGCGATGCGCGAATCCGTACAGGCAGAGGTCATGATGAGCTTTCTCGTGTCGGAGGAACTGTCCTTCCGCATCCCGGTTGAGCTCCGCTACGACACCTGTGACCCCTACGCCGTGCGGCTGACCTTCCACTTGCCGGGAGATGCTCCAGTGACCTGGGCGTTCGGTCGGGAACTGCTGATCGACGGCGTCGGGCGGCCGTGCGGGGAGGGCGACGTACGCGTCTCGCCGGTGGATCCCGACGTACTGGGCGAGGTGCTGATCCGACTTCAGGTCGGCAGCGATCAAGCGCTGTTCCGTTCGTCGACCGCACCGCTCGTGGCCTTCCTCGACCGCACCGACAAGCTGGTGCCGCTGGGCCAGGAGGGGGCGCTCGCCGACTTCGACGCCCACCTGGACGACGCGCTGGACCGGATCCTGGCGGAGCAGAGCGCCGGCTGAAGCGTTCCGCCAGTCGGGTGGACCGGTGGCGGAACGCTTCAGCGCGCTCCGCCCGCCATCCGGGACATCAGCGCTTACGGCGCCTGCCCCGCCCGCCGCGCCCTGCGGCAGGCCGTGCATCCGGTACCTGCCCGGTCCCGTGTGCCTGCGCCGGTCCGTATGCCTGCGTCCGTGCCTGAGCCGTCGGGCGGTCGGCCGAGACCACCAGCGCGGCCAGGGCCGTGGTCACCGGTACCGAGGCCACCAGGCCGATCGAGCCGATCAGGGTGCGCACGATCTCCTCCGCGACCAGCTCGCTGTTGGCGACCGTCCCCACGCTGCTCTGCGCGATGGAGAACAGCAGCAGCAGCGGCAGTGCGGCGCCCGCGTAGGCGAGGACCAGCGTGTTGACCACGGACGCGATGTGATCGCGGCCGATGCGGATGCCAGCGCGGTACAGCCCGCGCCAGCCCGTCGAGGGGTTGGCCTCATGCAGCTCCCAGACCGCGGACGTCTGGGTGACCGTCACGTCGTCGAGGACACCGAGCGAACCGATGATGACGCCGGCCAGCAGCAGACCGCTCATGTCGATCCCGGGATACAGCCCGTGGATCAGACCGGTGTTGTCGTCGGTGTTGCCGGTCAGCGCGGCCCACCCGATGAACACCGAGCCCAGGAAGCCGATCAGCAGCAGCGAGATCAGTGTGCCGAGCACCGCCACCGACGTACGCGCCGACAGCCCGTGACACAGGTACAGGGCGATCAGCATGATCGCGCTCGCCCCCACCACCGCCACGACCAGCGGGTTCGATCCCTGCAGGATCGCGGGCAGGATGAAGAAGTTGAGCACCAGGAAGCTGATCGCCAGCGCGACCAGCGCCATGACGCCACGCAGCCGTCCCACGGCCACGACGGCGAGCGCGAAGATGCCCGCGAGCAGCGCCATCGGGAAGCGCCGGTCCACATCGGTGACCGAGTACTGGAGGTCCTCGGGCGCGGAGGGCTCGTAGGCGACCACGACCTTCTGGCCCTCGCTCAGCTGCCGGGACTGGTCCGGCTGCACGATCTCGTTGAACGTACGGCCCTTGTCGTCGCCGGTGTCGACCCGGATCGTCGCCTTCTTGCAGGTACCGCCCGCCTGCTGCTGGGCGGACGAGCCCTCGGCGGTGGAGGTGTCGCCGGTCGGGACGCCCCCGGAGGCGTTGACGGACTGACAGCTCAGCTCGACCACCTTGGTGACCGTGGCGCGCTGTGTCTGCCGGTCGAAACCGACGCCTGTGCGCTCGTGCGCCGGGGCACCGCCCGGCCACAGCACGGCGAGTCCGATCAGCACCGCCGCCGTGAACGGGATCAGGATCGCCGCGATGACCTTGCGCAGGTGCTGGGAGACGGGCGCCGCCGGGCCGTGACTGTGGCTGTGCCCGTGCGCGTGGCCGCCGCCGTCTCCGGCACCGGGTGTGCGCGGTGGTTCGGGCGGTGGATACGGAGGAGGTTGAGTGGAGCTCACCGCCCGATCATCGCAAGAACGGGATGGGCCCTCTGTTCACCGCGCCAGAAATGACGCTAGCGTGGAGGCGCTTTTGTACACGCGGGAGCTCGGAGCACCGGGCTGAGAGGGCGCTGACCTCCGTCCCAGCGATGTTTCACATGAAACATCACCGAATTGCGAGTGATGTTTCACACGGAACGTCGGCAGACGGAAACCGCTGCGTCGACCGCCGAACCTGTTACCGGGTAATGCCGGCGTAGGGAGTAGGTCTCATGACCAACAAGGACGCACGCACGCCTGCCTCCACGCAGAACCCGACGGAGACGTCGGTGAACGGGGAGGCCGGGAAGTCCATCGGCTGGCACAAGGCGTACGTCGAGGGCGCACGCCCCGACCTGCGGGTGCCGGTCCGTCAGGTGCACCTCACCAACGGGCAGTCGGTCACGCTGTACGACACGTCGGGCCCGTACACCGATCCGCTCGTCGACACCGACGTCCGCCGGGGCCTGGCTCCGCTGCGGGAGAGCTGGATCATCGCCCGCGGTGACACGGAGGAGTACGCGGGCCGTCCCGTCCGTCCCGAGGACGACGGGATCAAGCACACCTCTCCGCGCGGGGGCCTGCGCAATCTGGACGCCGTGTTCCCCGGCCGGCCGCGCCTGCCGCGCAGGGGCCGCGGGGGCCGGGCGGTCACGCAGCTGGCGTACGCGCGCCGTGGTGAGACCACGCCCGAGATGGAGTTCGTCGCGGTCCGGGAGAACGTCTCCCCCGAAGTGGTCCGTGAGGAGATCGCGGCGGGCCGGGCGGTGCTGCCGGCCAACGTCAATCACCCGGAGATCGAGCCGATGATCATCGGCAAGCGGTTCCTGGTGAAGGTGAACGCCAACATCGGCAACTCGGCGGTCACGTCCTCCATCGAGGAGGAGGTCGAGAAGATGACCTGGGCGACCCGCTGGGGCGCCGACACGGTCATGGACCTTTCCACCGGCCGGAACATCCACACCACCCGCGAGTGGGTGCTGCGCAACTCCCCCGTCCCCATCGGCACCGTGCCGCTCTACCAGGCCCTGGAGAAGGTCGACGGCCGGGCCGAGGAACTGACCTGGGAGATCTACAAGGACACGGTCGTCGAACAGGCCGAGCAGGGTGTGGACTACATGACGGTCCACGCGGGCGTGCGTCTCGCGTACGTACCGCTCACCGCCCACCGCAAGACCGGCATCGTCTCCCGCGGCGGCTCGATCATGGCCGCATGGTGCCTGGCGCACCACAAGGAGTCGTTCCTGTACGAGAACTTCGAGGAGCTCTGCGAGATCCTCGCCGCGTACGACGTCACGTACTCGCTCGGCGACGGCCTGCGGCCCGGGTCCATCGCGGACGCCAACGACGAGGCGCAGTTCGCGGAGTTGCGCACGCTCGGGGAACTCAACACGGTCGCGAAGCGTTTCAATGTTCAGACCATGATCGAGGGCCCGGGGCATGTCCCGATGCACAAGATCAAGGAGAACATCGACCTTCAGCAGGAGATCTGCGATGAAGCCCCGTTCTATACGCTCGGCCCGCTGACGACGGACGTCGCGCCCGCGTACGACCACATCACGTCCGGCATCGGTGCCGCGATGATCGCTTGGTGGGGCACGGCCATGCTCTGCTACGTCACGCCCAAGGAACACCTGGGCCTGCCCAACCGTGACGACGTCAAGACCGGCGTCATCACCTACAAGATCGCCGCCCATGCCGCCGACCTCGCCAAGGGGCACCCGGGCGCCCAGGAGTGGGACGACGCGTTGTCCGACGCCCGCTTCGAGTTCCGGTGGGAGGACCAGTTCAACCTCGCCCTGGATCCGGAGACGGCACGTGAGTTCCACGACGAGACCCTGCCGGCGGAACCCGCCAAGACGGCCCACTTCTGCTCGATGTGCGGACCGAAATTCTGTTCGATGAAAATCTCTCAGGACATCCGTCGTGAACACGGCGGAAGCCGGGACGAGATCGAGGAGGGGATGGCTCGGAAGTCGAAGGAGTTCGCGGAGGCGGGCAATCGCGTGTACCTGCCGATCGCGGACTGAGCGTTCGCCGCAGGCGGCGCGGGGGCGGTGCCCGTGGTGGGTGCCGCTCCCGCGGGGCGGCAGGTGCGGTTGCCTCTCCCCTTCGCCGGGGCGGGTGGGCAGACTGGCCCCATGACAGCGAGTCCGATGAGCAAGGGGTCCAATCTTCCCGTCGATGCCCGCGTGGTGCGCGTGGAGTTCGCTTGGGCGGCCGGGCCCGGTGTGCCCGACATCGACGCCTCGGCGCTTCTCCTCACGGAGGCCGGGCGGGTGCGGGACGACGGGGACTTCGTCTTCTACAACCAGTCCCGTCACACGTCCGGCGCCGTGACGCACCTCGGGAAACAGCGTGGCGCGCGGGACGTGACCGACACCGTGGAGGTGGATCTGGACGCCGTGGAAGGGGCGGTCGAGCGGATCGTGCTGTGCGCGTCGGCGGACGGCGGGACGTTCGGGCAGGTGCCGGGACTGGTGCTCAGGCTGCTCGACGCCGGGGCGGGGGCCGAGCTGGCCCGGTTCGACATGGCGGCGGGGACGGAGACCGCGTTCATCGGCGGCGAGCTGTACCGGCGGCAGGGGAAGTGGAAGTTCCGGGCGGTGGGACAGGGGTACGCCTCCGGACTCGCGGGCCTGGCCACGGACTTCGGCATCACCGTGGACGACACGCCCCAGGTCTCGTCCGCTTCCCCCGCGGCCACCGCGCCCCCGGCCCCACCCGCGGTCGTCGCAGCCCCGGTTCCGCCGTCCCCGCCCGTTCCTCCCGCGGTGCCGGTCGCGCCCGCCCATCAGCCCTCCGTGCCCCACCCCCACTCCGGTGCCCCGCGGCTCACCAAGGGCGAGGAGCGGTTGCCCGTCGACATGCGCAAGCGGTTGTCGCTGCGCAAGGAGCAGGTGGCGGTCAGTCTGCGCAAGCACGGGGCCGCCGAGGTCACCGCGCGCGTCATCCTCGTACTCGACGCCTCCGGGTCCATGTCCTTCCTGTACTCCAAGGGGGTCGTGGCCGATGTCGTCGAGCGGATGGCGGCGGTCGCGGCGCAGCTGGACGACGACGGTGAGATGCAGGCCTGGACCTTCGCCTCGAACCCGGCCCGGTTGCCGGATCTGCGGCTGGGGGAGCTTCCCGAGTGGCTGCGGCTGCATGTGCGCGTGGGGGAGGTGGGTCTGTTCAGGCGCGGGCGGAAGAAGGGGCTGGAACCCAGCCAGGTCGACATGCGGGACGTGGGCATCCAGAACGAGGAGCAGAAGGTCATCGCCGAGGTGCGGGCGTTCGTCCGGGACCGTCCCGCGTCCGCTCCGACCCTCGTCCTGTTCTTCTCCGACGGTGGTGTCTACCGCAACAAGGAGATCGAGCGCGAGCTCCGCGAGGCGGTGGAGGAACCGGTCTTCTGGCAGTTCGTGGGGCTGGGCAGGTCCAACTACGGCGTGCTGGAGCGGTTCGACACACTGCCGGGACGCCGCGTCGACAACGTCGGGTTCTTCGCCGTCGACGACATCAGCACCGTGCCGGACGCGGAACTGTACGACCGTCTGCTGTCCGAGTTCCCGCAGTGGATCACGGCCGCGGGACGGGCGGGGATTCTCTGAGACCCGGTCCGAGCCTCCCCGGTCCGACCTCCCCAGCCCTTCATCGGACCCGGCCCTCCGCCCCGTCCACCCGGCTCGCGCCTCCGGCATGGAGAGCGCAAGCCGACGGACGGGCCACCCGGCTACTCCGGCTGGTGCTCCGGTCCCCCGAAGTCCGGGCTGGAGTAGTCCGGACTGGAGTAGCTCGGCCGTGTGCCGCGGGTCGCCCCCTCCTCCGGACTGGAGAAACCCGGCCGGTCGTACCCCAGGTGCGGGATACGGCTGGTCGGCGCGGGCGGTGCCGTGTGCCGCAGCGCAGTGACCGTCGCCGGGTCGGTGAGCGCGTCCCGCAGGAACGGCAGGATCCCCCGCTCCAGCAGGGCCTCGTGCCAGGCGTCCCTGGCCAGGGCCACCTCCCCGTCGAGTTCGCGGTACGGCCCGCCGAGCGCCGAGGGCTTGTTGTGCAACGCGGTGAGCAGCAGGCCCACGGCGGCGACGAGGATGGCGACCGCCGTCACCGCGCCGAACACCCACCCCGTGGTGAGCATGGTCCGGGCGAACGCGGCGCCGGGGTCGAGCATCCGCAGGATGTAGCCGACGAGCAGGAAGATCGCAGCCGCCGTTCCGGCCAGGACGGGTGCCAGGACGGCGACGACGGCGACGGCGCCGGCCCCGGTGGTCCCGGCGACCTCTCCCACGGTGGCGGCGAGCCCCACCGCGTTCGTGTCCGGCTCGGTGGAACCGGACTCGCGGACGGACGGGGTGGCCGACGACGGTGGCCGGCGCAGTTCCTCACGGACCTTCACATAGTGCTGGTACTCGGTCGCCGCGGCCGTCGTGATGATCGCGGTGGCGTTGAGCGCCATGGTGCGCAGTTGTTCCGAGTTGAGCCGCTGTCCGACCGCGGCCAGTTCCGGGTGGTGTGGTGCGGAGCGCAGCGCCTCATCGAGAATCCGCTCGTATTCCTGGCGGTCCTCGTTCAGCAGGTGCTGCGGAACGCTGTTCATGTGCATCCCCCGATGCTCCGTAGGGCTTGGGGCTCGGCATGCTGACGAGCCGTCGGGCAGAAACGGAGGGGAGCCTGCTACGGATAAGCCGATGGTAGAGCGGTGACGGCGCGTGGTGACAGGGGGTTTACCGAAATTGGCACGTGCACGGTGCGGTTGCGGGCCGCACGGTCACGGCCCGTTGGATCGTCAGGTGCCCAGCGGCAACTGCTGGACCAGCAGTTTCCCGGCCATGGTGACCCCGCCGTCCATCGCGATGGCGAGTCCGTCGGCGTAGACATGAGGACCGGTGACCACGGGGCCGCTGTCGTCCTCGCCGTCCTCGGAACCGACTTCGCCCGTCAGATACGGGATCGGGCTGTGGCCGTGAACGACCCGGGTGCCGCCGTACGTATCCAGCAGGGAGCGCACCGCGTCGGCGCCGCCCTCGTCGCGGAAGGAGAACCGCTTGGTGAACTTGCGGAACAGGTCCCAGACCTCGTCGGCGTCGTTGCGGGTGAGCGTCTCGCGGACGGTGTCGTTGACCTCTTCGATGGAACGGCCGTAGTCGAGGTAGGCGGTGGTGTCGGAATGCAGCAGCAGATGGCCGTCGACCTCCTCGACGGCGTCGAGGCGGGCCATCCACTGCAGGTGGTGGTCCTGGAGGCGGTCCATGTCGGTCTTCTGTCCGCCGTTGAGCAGCCAGGCCGCCTGGAAGGTGGCGGTGCCCGCGCCGGAGTTGACGGGGGTGTCGCCGAACCGCTTGGCGCCGAGCAGCAGCAGCTCGTGGTTGCCCATGAGGGCCTTGCAGTAGCCGCCGGCGGCGGCGGCCTCGGCGGACAGCCGCATCACGAGGTCGATGACGCCGATGCCGTCCGGGCCGCGGTCGGTGAAGTCGCCGAGGAACCACAGCCGCGCGGTGCCGGCGCACCACTGGCCCGCCGAGTCCAGCAGCCCCTGCTCCTGGAGGGCGGCCACCAGCTCGTCGAGGTAGCCGTGGACGTCGCCGACCACATACAGCGGTCCCTGGCCGGTGGCGGGCTGCGGGGCGGGGACGGACGCGGGATCGACGGTCACCTGAACAGTGTCCCCCCGATTGATGACGGGGAGGTCCCGCTGGGTGGGTGTGTATCCCTCCGGATAGGTCTCCTCGGAGGGCGGGACGACGTCGCCGGGGTGCGTGCTCTGGGCATACGGACCGGTCTCGTGCACGTACGCGGGTACCCGGAAGTCGCGCAACGTCGCCGTCCGCTCCACCTCGGGTCCCTGACCGGCCCCCTGAGTCATCGACCCCTCCACCATCGCGCCGCTTCTGCACCGCGTCGGACTGCCTGGTCGCAGCGGCCCGCGGTGTCGTGGGCCCATCATAGGAATGCGGATCGCGCCGTGTGACGACCCAGGGGTGGTGAATCGGAGCAAGACTCCGGTTCACCGCGGCTTTCGCCCTGTTTGAGTGGGTCTTCGACGGCCCCGGCCGCACACCTTCCGCCGCTGACCGGTTCGCCTTCCTTCCGGGTGCCCGGCCCGTTTCCCCCGGAGGGGTGCCCGGGAACACCCTCGCGTCCCCCTCCGGAGACAGGACCGTCCCCCCTCCGGAGACAGGACCGTCCCCCCTCCGGAGACAGGGCCGTCCCCCCTCCGGAGACGGGACCGTCCCTGCGGGACCCGGACCCGCCTGTACGAGACCCCCCGGAAACGGAGTGGGCACCGTCCCGGACGCCCTCCGATGCCGACCCGGCGTGCGTGACACGCCTTCTTCCGAGGCGCGGCCGGTCGTCGAAGCCGCCGCTTTCCCCTCCGGAAGCGGAAGCTCCACGATCCGGGCCGCGGCACGCCCTGTCGGGACCCCTGTGTCACGACCCCTTCGGTGACCTCGGCGGGCTGACCGTCGTACGGGGCGGACGCCGCTGCGAGGAGGTCCGCACGATCAGCTCGGTCGGTATGACCTGCTCCACCGGCTGGTCCGAGTCGACGCCCTCGATGGCGTCGATGAGCAGCTGGATCACCGCCGTGCCGATGCGGCGCGGTTTGAGGGAGAGCGTGGTGACGGGCGGTTCGGTGTTGGCGTAGACCGTGGACTCGCTGCAGCAGACGAGCAGCAGGTCGTCCGGGACGCGCAGGCCGTAGCGGCGGGCGGCGGCGAGCAGATCGGTACCGTTCGGATCGAACAGGCCGTAGACGGCGTCGGGTCGGTCGGGACGGGCGAGCAGCCGGTCGGCGGCGACGGCGCCGGCGCACGGATCGTGCGCCGGGTAGGCCTCGTAGACTGGATCCTGGCCCACACGCTCGCACCAGTGCAGATAAGCGGTGGTCGACAGGTGGGTGTACGTGTCGGTGGTGGTGCCGGTGAGCAGGCCGATGCGGCGGGCGCCGGCGTCGGCGAGGTGGTCGAGGATGCCCGTCACAGCGGCCTCGTGGTCGTTGTCGACCCAGGCGGTGACCGGCAGCGAACCGGCCGGCCGGCCGTCGGAGACGACCGGTAAGCCCTGGCGGACCAGCTCGCTGACGACCGGGTCCTGGTCGGAGGGGTCGATGACGACCGTGCCGTCCAGGGCCACGTTGGACCACACGTCGTGGCGGGAGGTCGCGGGCAGGATGACGAGGGCGTAGCCGCGGGCGAGCGCGGCGGAGGTGGCGGCGCGCGCCATTTCGGCGAAGTACGCGAACTCGGTGAAGGTGAAAGGTTCATCCCCGTACGTCGTCACGGTCAGGCCGATGAGTCCGGACTTCCCGGTGCGGAGCGTACGGGCGGCGGCCGAGGGGCGGTACCCCAGTCTGTCGGCCACCTCGCGGACGTGGCGCCGGGTGGCGTCCGGGAGCCTTCCTTTGCCGTTGAGGGCGTCGGAGACGGTCGTGATGGAGACTCCGGCGGCGGCGGCCACGTCCCTGATGCCCGCTCGTTCCGGCCGGCTGCCTCGGCGTGAGGTATCCGCGCGGCTCACCTGGTGCTTCCCTGCTGCTGTCATGGCGAGCCGATAGTAGGGCTCATGCGGTGGGGTAGGGCGGACGCATATGCACGCGTTGACAGGCACGTTTCTGCATGATCATTAAGGGTCAATTGGCTTAGAAGTAAAGGGTGTTGAACGTTCCGATACCAAGACCTGGCGTGTCGGCGCATGCGGGCCTGTCGAGGGTGTGATGTTGCGAAGAGGTCTCAACTCACCTGCACGAGGGATGCGCGCCACGGCGCAAGCCACCGGCGCGTAGATATATGTACAGCGCGCCCCTGGTCCGCACGCCATTCGTACACCTTCGGGTTACGTTGCCCTTGTTGCCTCTGTGACGTACGGGCCGGTGAGCATCCTCTGCTCCTCTACGCAGCGGCGCCCAATCCTCATAAGGTGAGCAGTATTGGATGTCGGCGGCGGACACGGGTGCCGCCGGTCTTCGCGAGGAGGACTGCGGTGAGCGAGACGAGCCCCAAGCTGCGCGCCGAGCTGGAGGGGATCCCCACGTACAAGCCGGGCAAGCCGGCGGCGGCCGGCGGACCGGTGGCGTACAAGCTGTCCTCCAACGAGAACCCCTATCCGCCGCTGCCCGGCGTGATGGAGACCGTGACGGCCGCGGCCTCCTCCTTCAACCGGTACCCGGACATGGCCTGTACGGCGCTGATGGCCGAGCTGTCCGAGCGCTTCGCGGTCCCGGCCTCCCACCTGGCCACCGGCACCGGCTCGGTCGGTGTCGCCCAGCAGCTGCTGCAGGCCACCTCCGGGCCCGGCGACGAGGTGATCTACGCCTGGCGGTCCTTCGAGGCCTACCCGATCATCACGCAGGTCAGCGGTGCCACGTCGGTCCAGGTGCCGCTCACCCCGGGAGACGTGCACGACCTGGACGCGATGGCCGGGGCGATCACCGACCGGACCCGGCTCATCTTCGTCTGCAACCCCAACAACCCGACCGGCACGGTGGTGCGGCGGGCCGAGCTGGAGCGTTTCCTCGACCGGGTTCCGAGCGACGTCCTGGTGGTGCTCGACGAGGCCTACCGCGAGTTCATCCGGGACACCGAGGTGCCGGACGGCGTCGAGATCTACCGCGAGCGGCCCAACGTCTGCGTCCTGCGGACCTTCTCCAAGGCGTACGGCCTGGCGGGGCTGCGTGTCGGTTTCGCCATCGCCCATGAGCCGGTGGCGGCGGCGCTGCGCAAGACGGCGGTGCCGTTCGGGGTGAGCCAGATCGCACAGGACGCGGCGATCGCCTCACTGCGCGCCGAGGACGAGCTGATCGGCCGGGTCGGCTCGCTGGTCTGTGAGCGCAACCGCGTGATGGACGCGCTGCGGGACCAGGGCTGGACGGTGCCCGAGACCCAGGCCAACTTCGTCTGGCTGCGGCTGGGGGAGCGCACGGCGGCGTTCGCGCAGGCGTGCGAGCAGGCGGGTGCGGTCGTCCGGCCGTTCCCCGGGGAGGGCGTGCGGGTCACGGTCGGGGAGACCGAGGCGAACGACATCTTCCTGAAGGTGGCTGAAGGCTTCCGCAAGGAGGTCTGACCGGCGCGTATGTCCAGGCGGTCGGCGGCTCGTCCGTCGGCCGCCTTCGTGTGTGCGGAAGTGCGCGCAAAGGGGTCGACGTCACAGGGGACCCCCCTTCCCGGTCAGAAAAACGGTAGGTCATAATTGCTTGTGAATGTGAACGCGTTCACAAGCGCATCCCGTTTTCGTCCGAGATGTCGAGGGACGAACGGGATCAAGCGGCCGCCGCGACCACGGCGAAGTGAAGTAAGGAGCGACGACGTGGATCTGGCTCTGGCGCCGGAGACCCTGGCGCGATGGCAGTTCGGTATCACCACCGTCTACCACTTCCTCTTCGTTCCCCTGACGATCTCGCTCGCCGCCCTCACCGCGGGGCTGCAGACCGCCTGGGTGCGCACGGAGAAGGAGAAGTACCTCAAGGCGACGAAGTTCTGGGGCAAGCTCTTCCTGATCAACATCGCGATGGGCGTGGTCACCGGCATCGTGCAGGAGTTCCAGTTCGGCATGAACTGGTCCGACTACTCGCGGTTCGTCGGTGACGTCTTCGGCGCCCCGCTCGCCTTCGAGGCTCTGATCGCCTTCTTCTTCGAGTCCACCTTCATCGGACTGTGGATCTTCGGCTGGGACAAGCTGCCCAAGAAGATCCACCTGGCCTGCATCTGGATGGTCTCGATCGGCACCCTGCTGTCGGCGTACTTCATCCTCGCCGCCAACTCCTGGATGCAGCACCCGGTCGGCTACCGGATCAACGAGGAGAAGGGCCGCGCCGAGCTCACCGACTTCTGGCTGGTGCTCACCCAGAACACCACGCTCAACCAGGTCTTCCACAGCTTCTCGGCGGCCTTCCTGACCGGCGGCGCCTTCATGGTGGGCATCGCCGCCTTCCACCTGATACGGGGGAAGCACATCCCGGTGATGCGGACCTCGCTCCGGCTCGGCCTGGTCACCCTCGCGGTCGGCGGCCTGTTCACCGCGATCAGCGGCGACACCCTCGGCAAGGTCATGTACGAGCAGCAGCCGATGAAGATGGCCGCAGCCGAGGCCCTGTGGGACGGCGAGGAACCGGCGCCCTTCTCCGTGTTCGCCTACGGCGACGTCGACCGGGGCCACAACAAGGTCGCCCTGGAGATCCCCGGCCTGCTGTCCTTCCTCGCCCACAGCGACTTCGAGTCGTACGTGCCCGGCATCAACGACACCAACGAGGCCCTGCAGGAGAAGTTCGGCCCCGGTGACTACAAGCCCATCGTCCCCGTCGCCTACTGGGGCTTCCGCTGGATGATCGGCTTCGGGATGGCCTCCTTCTCGCTCGGCCTCCTCGGCCTGTGGCTCACCCGCAAGAAGTTCCTGCTCCCGGCCGCCCACCGCACCGGGGAGGACGAGGTACCGCACCTGGTGCTGCTGAAGAAGCCGCTCGGCTCCCGGCTCACCCGGCTGTACTGGCTCCTGGCGCTGTGGACCATGGCGTTCCCGTTGATCGCCAACGCCTGGGGCTGGATCTTCACGGAGATGGGCCGGCAACCCTGGGTGGTCTACGGCGTGATGCAGACCAGGGACGCGGTCTCCCCCGGTGTGTCCACGGCCGAGGTCATCACCTCGATGTCCGTCTTCACCCTGCTCTACGCCGTCCTGGCCGTCATCGAGGTCAAGCTGCTCGCCAAGTACGTCAAGGCCGGCCCGCCCGAGCTCGGCGACTCCGACCTCAACCCGCCCACGAAGCTCGGCGGCGACATCCGTGACGCCGACAAGCCGATGGCCTTCTCGTACTAGGCCGAGGGAGCTGCACCGTCATGGAACTGCACGACGTCTGGTTCGTACTGATCGCCGTCCTGTGGACCGGCTACTTCTTCCTGGAGGGCTTCGACTTCGGGGTGGGTGTCCTCACCCGGCTGCTCGCCCGGGACCGGGCCGAGAAGCGGGTGCTGATCAACACCATCGGCCCCGTCTGGGACGGCAACGAGGTGTGGCTGCTCACGGCCGGCGGCGCGACGTTCGCCGCCTTCCCCGAGTGGTACGCCACACTCTTCTCCGGCTTCTACCTGCCACTGCTGGCCATCCTGATCTGCCTGATCATCCGCGGTGTCGCCTTCGAGTACCGGGCGAAGCGGCCGGAGGAGAACTGGCAGCGCAACTGGGAAACGGCGATCTTCTGGACCTCACTGATCCCGGCGTTCCTGTGGGGAGTGGCCTTCGGGAACATCGTGCACGGCGTGAAGATCGACGCCGAGTTCGAGTACGTGGGTGACGTCTGGGACCTGCTCAACCCGTACGCCCTGCTGGGCGGCCTGGTCACGCTGACGCTGTTCACCTTCCACGGCACGGTGTTCACGGCCCTCAAGACGGTCGGTGAGATCCGGGAGCGGGCGCGGAAGCTGGCCCTGCGGGTGGGTCTGGTCACCGCTGTACTGGCGGCGGCCTTCCTGCTGTGGACGCAGGCCGACCGCGGTGACGGCAGCAGCCTGGTCGCGCTGGCCGTGGCGGTCGCCTCGTTGGTCGCCGCCCTGGTGGCGAACCAGGCAGGACGCGAAGGGCGGGCGTTCGCCCTGTCCGGCGTCACCATCGTGGCCGCCGTGGCGATGCTCTTCCTGACGTTGTTCCCGAACGTCATGCCGTCCACCCTGGACGCCGACTGGAGCCTGACCGTCACCAACGCCTCCTCCAGCCCCTACACCCTGAAGATCATGACCTGGCTCGCAGTGATCGCCACACCGGTGGTGCTGCTCTACCAGGGCTGGACGTACTGGGTGTTCCGCAAGCGGATCGGCACCCAGCACATCGCCGACCCCGTGCACTGAGGGTGTGTTTCACGTGAAACCGATCGACCCGCGCCTGCTTCGGTATGCCCGCGCCACCCGAGGCTTCCTGATGGCGGTCGTCGGCCTGGGCGCCGTCGGCGCGGTGCTGGTCATCGCCCAGGCCATGCTCATCGCCGAGATCGTGGTGGGCGCCTTCCAGGACGGGCTGTCCGTCGGTGCACTCGGCACCCCCCTGCTGCTGCTCACCGTGGTCGCGGCCGGCCGTGGGCTGGTCGGCTGGCTGACCGAGCTGGCCGCGCACCGGGCGAGCGCCGCGGTGAAGTCGGAGCTGCGGGGGCGGCTGCTGGAGCGGTCGACGGCGCTGGGGCCGGGGTGGCTGGACGGGCAGCGCACCGGATCGCTGGTCGCCCTGGCCACCCGTGGGGTCGACGCCCTCGACGGCTACTTCTCGCGCTACCTCCCCCAGCTGGGGCTCGCGGTGGTCGTCCCGGTGGCGGTGCTGGCACGGATCGTCACCGAGGAGTGGGTCTCGGCGGCGATCATCGTCGGCACCCTGCCGCTCATCCCGATCTTCATGGTGCTGATCGGCTGGGCCACCCAGTCCCGGATGGACCGTCAGTGGCTGGTGCTGTCCCGGCTGTCCGGCCACTTCCTGGACGTCGTCGCCGGACTGCCGACGCTGAAGGTCTTCGGACGGGCCAAGGCGCAGGCGGAGTCCATCCGCCGGATCACCGACGAATACCGGCGGGCGACCATGCGGACGCTGCGGATCGCCTTCGTCTCCTCCTTCGCGCTGGAACTGCTCGCCACGCTCTCGGTGGCGCTGGTCGCGGTGACGATCGGCATGCGGCTCGTGTACGGCGAGATGGACCTCTACACCGGTCTGCTCATCCTGATCCTGGCGCCCGAGGCCTATCTGCCGCTACGGCAGGTCGGCGCTCAGTACCACGCGGCCGCGGAGGGCCTCGGGGCGGCCGAGGAGATCTTCTCGGTGCTGGAGACACCCGTGCCCGCGTCGGGGACGGCAGCGGTGCCGACGGGCGCCCTCGCCTTCGAGGACGTGACGGTCCGCTATCCGGGCCGGTCCGCGGACGCGGTGACGGACGTGTCCCTCACCGTCGCCCCCGGGGAGACGGTCGCACTCGTCGGACCGAGCGGCGCGGGCAAGTCGACCCTGCTGAACGTGCTGCTCGGGTTCGTCCGGCCCACTGAGGGGCGGGTGCGGATCGGGGGAGCCGATCTCGGCGGACTCGACCTCGCCGAGTGGCACAGTCGCGTCGCCTGGGTGCCGCAGCGGCCGCATCTGTACGCCGGGACGATCACCGAGAACGTACGGCTGGCCCGGCCCGACGCCGACGACGACGCCGTGCGGCGTGCCCTGCGGGACGCCGGGGCGCTGGAGTTCGTGGACGCGCTGCCCGACGGCGCCCAGGCCGTGCTCGGTGAGGACGGAGCGGGACTGTCGGCCGGGCAGCGGCAGCGGCTCGCGCTGGCCCGGGCGTTCCTCGCGGACCGTCCCGTCCTGCTGCTCGACGAGCCGACGGCCGCGCTGGACGGTGCCACCGAGGCCGATGTCGTGGCGGCGGTACGGCGACTGGCCACCGGCCGGACGGTGCTGCTCGTGGTGCACCGGCCGGCGCTGCTGGCCGTGGCGGACCGGGTGGTGCGGCTCGCCGAACCGGCTCCCGCGGCCCCCGGGGAGCCCTCGCGCCGGGAGGGCCGCACCGCGACGGCCGCCGGAACGGGCCCCGTACCGGACAGCGGGCCCGCCGAGCACGAAGACGCAGGGCCGGCCCCGGGCGGTGTCCTCGCCCGCGTCCGTGCCCTGTCCGGCGCCCGGCGGGGGAGGATCACCCTCGCGCTGCTGCTCGGCACCCTCGCCCTGGGCAGCGCCGTCGGGCTCATGGCGACCTCCGGGTGGCTCATCTCCCGGGCCTCGCAGCAGCCGCCCGTGCTGTATCTGATGATGGCCGTGACGGCGACCCGCGCCTTCGGCATCGGCCGGGCCGTGTTCCGCTACGCCGAGCGGCTCGTGTCGCACGACGCCGTGCTGCGCATGCTGGCCGACACCCGGGTCGCGGTGTACCGGCGGCTGGAGCGGCTGGCGCCCGCGGGACTGCGCGGTACCCGCCGGGGCGACCTGCTCTCCCGGCTGGTCTCCGACGTGGACGCGCTCCAGGACTACTGGCTGCGCTGGCTGCTGCCGGCCGGTGCGGCCGTCGCCGTCTCCGCCCTGTCCGTCGGCTTCACCGCCTGGCTGCTGCCCGAGGCCGGGGCCGTGCTCGCGGCCGGGCTGCTCGCGGCGGGCGCCGGTGTGCCCCTGCTGACCGGTGCCGTGGCCCGGCGCGCGGAGCGCAGGCTGGCACCGGCGCGGGGCGTCCTCGCGACCCGGGTGACCGATCTGCTCACCGGCACCGCGGAGCTGACCGTCGCCGGTGCCCTGCCCACGCGGACCGCCGAGGCGCGCCGGGCCGACGGCACGCTCACCCGGATCGCCTCGCGCGCCGCCACCGCCACCGCGCTCGGTGACGGACTCTCCGCACTGATCTCCGGACTGACCGTCGCGGCCGCCGCCCTCGTCGGCGCCCGGGCCGTGGCCACCGGCCGACTGGACGGTGTGACCCTCGCCGTCGTCGTCCTCACCCCGCTGGCCGCGTTCGAGGCCGTCCTCGGGATGCCGCTCGCCGTGCAGTACCGGCAGCGGGTACGCCGCAGCGCCGAGCGCGTGTACGAGGTCCTGGACGCCCCGGTCCCCGTACGGGAGCCGGAGGCGCCCCGGCAGGCTCCCGCGTCGCCGTTCCCGCTCGTGGTCAAGGGGCTGGCCGCCCGGCACCCCGGGCAGGACCGGGACGCGCTCGCCGGGGTGGACCTGACGCTCGAACGGGGCCGCCGGATCGCGGTGGTCGGCCCGTCCGGCTCCGGGAAGACGACCCTCGCGCAAGCGCTGCTGCGGTTCCTGGACCCGGGCGCGGGCGCCTACACACTGGCCGGGGTGGACGCGTACTCCCTGGACGGCGACGACGTACGGCGGCTGGTCGGACTGTGCGCGCAGGACGCGCACCTCTTCAACAGCTCGGTACGGGAGAACCTGCTGCTCGCCAGGAAGGACGCGACCGAGGACGAGCTGCGCGACGCTCTCCGCCGGGTCCGGCTGCTGGAATGGGCCGACGGCCTGCCCGAAGGGCTCGACACGCTCGTCGGTGAGCACGGGGCACGGCTGTCCGGCGGGCAGCGGCAGCGGCTGGCGCTCGCCCGGGCGCTGCTCGCGGACTTCCCCGTGCTGGTGCTCGACGAACCCGCCGAACACCTCGACCTGCCGACCGCCGACGCGCTCACCGCCGACCTGCTGGCCGCCACCGAGGGCCGTACGACGCTGCTCATCACCCACCGGCTGGCCGGTCTGGAGGCGGTGGACGAGGTGGTCGTGCTGGACGAGGGACGGGTGGTGCAGAGCGGGCCGTACGCCGAACTGGCTTCCGTGGCCGGCCCGTTGCGGGCCATGGCGCGCCGGGAGGAGCAGGCCGGCCTCCTGGTGGCGGCACGCTAGCCCGGTGGACGCCTGACGCGTGACAAGACGTCAGGCGCAGAGGAACAGGCCGCTGTTCGGCGGTACCGCTGGTCCGTCCGGGGCGAGTGGTCCCCCATGTGTACGACGTGAACAGGACCGCGTGCCGGGGCGGGGTCCAGGATCGCAGTCATGCGCTTCACCCGCCGCCATCCGCTGCTCACCGCCGTGCTGTTGTGCGCGCTCGCCGTGCTCGCCGCCCGGCCCGCCGACGGAGACGGCTCCCACACCCCCGGCCACGGCTCCGCGCCCGGCGTCAGCGCGGAGGTGGCGCGGCTGTACGAGGAAGCGGCGGCGGCGACGGAGCAGTACGAGGCCGGCCGGCGTGAGGCCGAGAAGCAGCGGGCCGAGGGACAGCGGCTGGAGGAGCGGCTCGACCGGGAGCGGCAGGACATGGCCGGGCTGCACGAGGAGCTGGGCCGGATCGCGAGTTCCCAGTACCGGGACGGTGGCGGGCTGCCGCTCACCGCGCACATGCTGCTCGCCGACGACCCCGAAGAGCTGATGCGCGGTCAGCGGGCGGTGCGGCAGGCGGAGGTGTCGCTCGACAAGGCGATCGACAAGAGCGAACGGGCCGAGGCCCGGCTCGCCCGCGACGAGGCGAGGGCCGCGGCTGCGTGGAAGAGGCTGGAGCAGCGGAACACGGAACTCGCCGTCCTGCAGCAGGGCATCGAGCGGAAGCTCGAAGCGGCGCGGTGGAAGCTCCAGGGCCAGGCGGACGCCTCCGTCGCGGCCGGTGCCTGCCGCGGTGCGGTCCGCCTCGACCAGCCGGAGACGCGGTTCGCCACCCGCTGGGTGGCGCCGGTGGAGACGTACGAACTGTCCGCCTCCTACGGCAGCGGCGGCGCCCGGTGGGCGAACCGGCACACCGGGCAGGACCTCGCGGTGCCGATCGGCACGCCGGTGCGGGCCGTGGGCACCGGGAAGGTGGTGAAGGTGTCCTGCGGGGGAGCCTTCGGCATCGAGATCGTGCTCCAGCACGCGGACGGCTACTACACGCAGTACGCCCATCTCGCCGCCGTCGCCGTCGACCAGGGGGACCGGGTGCGGCCCGGGCAGTGGATCGGCCAGTCCGGCACCAGCGGCAACTCCACGGGTCCGCATCTGCACTTCGAGGTGCGGGTCACGCCGGAGATGGGATCGGCGGTGGACCCCGTGCCGTGGCTGGCACGGCACGGGGTGTCGCTCTGAGCGGCTACGGCCGCTCGTTCAGCAGCCGCTCGATCACCACGGCCACCCCGTCGTCGTTGTTGGCGACCGTGCGGCCCGAGGCGGCGGCGATCACGTCCGGGTGGGCGTTGCCCATCGCGTAGGAACGGCCGGCCCAGGTCAGCATCTCGACGTCGTTCGGCATGTCGCCGAAGGCGACGACCTCCTCGTGCGAGATGCCGCGCTCGGCGCAGCACAGGGCGAGTGTGCTGGCCTTGGACACGTCGGGACCGCTGATCTCCAGCAGGGCGCTGGGGCTGGAACGGGTGACGTTGGCACGGTCGCCGACGGCGAGCCGGGCCAGGGTCAGGAAGGCGTCGGGGTCGAGCTCGGGATGGTGGGCGAGGATCTTGAGCACCGGCTCGCCGGCGGTGTGGGAGTCCGGAGCCAGCAGGTCCTCGGCGGGGGCGAGCGAGTCCGGGACCTCCATGTGCAGCTTCGGGTACGCCGGCTCCTGGTTGAAGCCGAAGGTCTGCTCCACGGCGTACACCGTGCCCGGGGCGGCCTCGCGCAGCAGCCGTACGGCGTCCAGCGCGTTCTTCCGGGGCAGCTCGCGCACCTTCACGAAGCGGTGCGCTCCGGGGCCGCCGTGCAGGTCGACGACGGCCGCGCCGTTGCCGCAGATGGCGAGGCCGTGGCCGTGGACGTGGTCGCTGACGACGTCCATCCAGCGGGCCGGGCGGCCGGTGACGAAGAAGACCTCGACGCCCGCCTCCTCGGCGGCGGCGAGCGCGGCGACGGTGCGCGGGGACACCGACTTGTCGTCGCGCAGCAGGGTGCCGTCGAGGTCGGTGGCGATGAGCCGCGGTCGAGTGGTGGCTGCCTGGGGCTCGGGCTGTCGGGTGGCTGAGGTCACCCGGCCATTGTCCCGCATATGCCTGCACGGCCGTGCGGGACTCCGCACATCTGAGTGGTTACCGTCGTCACCAGCGGCCTTGCCCGCACCCCGGGACAGCCGGGGTCACCGCAACTGCGCCGGCGCCTCCATGGCGATCCGTTCGAAGACCTTCTGGTCCGCGGCGAAGTCCGAGCCGGGGATGGGCCAGTGGATCACGATCTCGGTGAATCCCAGCTCGGCGTGACGGCCCGCGAAATCGACGAAGGCGTCCAGGGACTCCAGCGGACGACCCCGGTCCGGGGTGAATCCGGTGAGCAGGATCTTCTCCAGCCCGGTCACGTCCCGGCCGAGCTCGGCGCAGGCGTCGGCCAGCTTCTCCGCCTGGCCGCGAATGGCCTGAACCGACTGTTCGGGCGTGCCGTCCTCGTACAGCCGGGGATCACCCGTGGTCACCCACGCCTGCCCGTGACGTGCCGCGAGCCGCAGCCCGCGCGGTCCTGTGGCCGCCACGGCGAACGGCAGCCGGGGCCGCTGCACACAGCCCGGGACGTTGCGCGCCTCGTGCGCCGCGTAGAAGTCGCCCTCGTACGACACCGAGTCCTCGGTGAGCAGCCGGTCGAGCAGGGGCACGAACTCGGCGAAGCGGTCGGCGCGCTCACGGGGTGTCCAGGGCTCCTGGCCGAGCGCCGTGGCGTCGAAGCCGGTGCCGCCCGCGCCGATCCCGAGCGTGACGCGTCCGCCGGAGATGTCGTCGAGGGAGATGAGCTCCTTGGCGAGGGTCACCGGGTGCCGGAAGTTCGGCGAGGTCACCAGCGTGCCCAGTCGCATCCGGTCGGTCACGGCCGCGGCGGCGGTCAGGGTGGGAACGGCGCCGAACCAGGGGCCGTCCCGGAAACCGCGCCAGGACAGATGGTCGTAGGTGTATCCCGTGTGGAAGCCGAGTTCCTCGGCACGCACCCACGCCGAACGGCTGCCCTCGTGCCAGCGGCGGTACGGGAGGATCACGGTGCTCAGGCGCAGAGTCATACCACCGAGCCTATGCGGTGAGCCCCGTGTTTCACGTGAAACGATCAGGCCGTCCGCGGTCCGCCTCAGTGGCTTGCGGGAAACCGCAGATACCGGCTCGGCACGGCTCGGGTCAGCCAGACACCGTTGGCGCTCACATGGAAGACATGGCCGTCGCGGTGCATGGCGGCCGCGTCCACGGACAGGACGACCGGGCGGCCCCGGCGGGCGCCGACGCGGGCCGCCGTCTCGCGGTCGGCGGAGAGGTGCACGTCGTGCCGGTTCATGGGCCGCAGCCCCTCGGTACGGATCGCCTCCAGGTTCCGGGCGACGGTGCCGTGGTACAGGTACGACGGCGGGGTGGCCGGTGCCAGTCCGAGGTCGACCTCGACGCTGTGGCCCTGACTGGCACGGATCCGCGTGCCCTCGACGGCGAAGCGCCGCTTGTCGTTGCCGGCGACGACGTGGTCCAGTTCCTCCCGGGTGATCCGGAAGCCGTGCGCGGACGCCGCGGCGATCAACGCGTCGATCTCGACCCAGCCGCCCTCGTCGAGCGTGAGCCCGATCCTCGCGGGCTGATGGCGCAGATGCTTGGCGAGGTACTTCGACACCTTCACGGTGCGTCTTTCATCCATCCGCTCAGATTGCCGGGAGAGACGCGCATCACGCGATCGATTTAGCTCCGGAGGTTTGATCCACAGCCAAGTGCGGTTATCCACAGGGGAATTGAGGTCCACTGTGGACAACCGGCCTCACATCGGTGGCCCTCACACCGGTGGTTTCACCCGCGCGATCCTCCGCAGTGCCCCCGGCATCCACCGCGACAGCGCATACGCCGTCCGCGCCTCCGGGGTGACCGGCACCACCGCCTCGTCACGCGCCACCGCCCGCAGGATCGCGGCGGCGACCTTCTCCGGCGGGTAGTTGCGCAACCCGTACAGGCGTGCCACCCGCTTCCGCAGCCGCCGTTCCTCCTCGGCGTCCACGCCCGCGAAGCGCGCGGTGGAGGTGATGGGGGTGTTCACGAACCCGGGGCACACCGCCGTCACGCCGATGTCCCGGTCCGCCAGCTCCGCCCGCAGGCACTCGCTCAGCATCAGCACCGCCGCCTTGGACGTGCTGTAGGCGGGCAGCGCCCTGGACGGCTGGAACGCCGCCGCCGAGGCGACGTTGACGATGTGACCGCCCTGCCCGCGCTCGGCCATCCGCCGCCCGAAGAGCCGGCAGCCGTGGATCACCCCCCACAGATTGACGTCGAGGACCTTCTTCCAGTCCTCCGGGGTGGTGTCGAAGAAGGAGCCGCCCAGCCCGATGCCCGCGTTGTTCACCAGGACGTCCACCACGCCGTACTCGGTGGTGACCCGCTCGGCGAGCTTCTCCATCGCCTGCTCGTCGGACACGTCCACCGTCTCCGCCCAGGCCGCCGCCGCTCCGTGGCCACGGGCCTCCCCGGCGGTACGGACCGCGGCCTCCGCGTCCAGGTCGACCGCCAGCACGCGCGCGCCCGCCTCCGCGAACGCGAGCGCGGTCGCCCGCCCGATGCCGCTGCCCGCCCCCGTGACCAGGACCAGCTGTCCGCCGAAGCGGTCGGCGTAGCGGCCCGGAGCCGTGACTTCCGCGCGGCCGGCCTCCACCGACGTCACGAAGCCGGAGATCCATGCCGCCAGCTGGTCCGGGCGGCTGCGCGGCACCCAGTGCTTCGCCGGCAGCGTCCGCCGGGTCAGCCGTGGAGCCCACAACTCCAGATCCTCGTAGAGCCGCTCCGAGAGGAACACGTCGTCCAGGGGCGTGATGAGCTGCACGGGCGCGTGCGCGTAGGCGTCCGCACGCGGGCTGCGCAGCCGGGCCCGCACGTTGTCCCGGTAGAGCCAGGCCCCGTGTGCCGCGTCCGACGGCAGGGACGGGGTCGGGTAGCCGTTGCCGGGTACCTTCTCGAGGCGCTCGAGGATCCGCGGCCAGGCTCTGCCGAGCGGCCCGCGCCAGGCCAGTTCCGGCAGCACGGGCGTGTGCAGCAGGTAGATGTACCAGGACTTGGCGCCCTGGCCCAGCAACTGACCGACCCGGCGCGGGGTGGGCCGCCTCAGACGGCGGTCGATCCAGTGCCCGAAGTGGTCGAGCGACGGCCCCGACATCGACGTGAAGGAAGCGATCCGCCCCGCGGTGCGCCCGACCGTGACGAACTCCCAGGACTGCACCGAACCCCAGTCGTGCCCCACCAGATGCACCGGCCGGTCCGGGCTGACCGCGTCGGCGACGGCCAGGAAGTCGTCGGTCAGCTTCTCCAGGGTGAATCCGCCACGCAGCGGACGCGGCGCCGTGGACCGGCCGTGGCCCCGGACGTCGTACGCCACGACGTGGAACCGCTCGGCGAGCCGGGGCGCGACCTCGGACCACACCTCCTTGCTGTCCGGGTAGCCGTGCACCAGGACGACCGTCGGCCGCCCTCTCTCACCCAGCTCCGCCACGCACAGCTCGACCCCGCCCGTACGCACCCGGCGCTCCCGCGCCCCCGCCCACACCGTCCCCGACAAGCCGTCACCCCCTGCGGTCATGACTGCGCTACGTGTCCGTAACGTGACAGGAGTGAATCTCGCAGTCGGCCGCGGCCCCGTCAATAGCGGGCCTCCAGGCTGTGGATAACTCCCCGGAAGGAGATCCCCCTACGGGCCCGTACGACTCCAGACGGACACCAAGACGGCTCTTCGGTCTGACGACCGCAGTGGTACGGGTCACTACCGTCGAGGACGTGACTGTGATCGCGACCGAAAGCCTGAGCAAGCGGTTCCCCCGGGTGACCGCTCTTGACCGGCTCTCCGTGGACGTCGGGCCCGGTGTGACCGGACTCGTCGGAGCCAATGGAGCCGGCAAGTCCACACTGATCAAGATCCTGCTGGGTCTGTCCCCCGCCACCGAGGGCCGCGCCGAAGTGCTCGGACTCGATGTCGCCACCGAGGGCGCCGCCATCCGCGAACGGGTCGGCTACATGCCGGAGCACGACTGCCTGCCGCCGGACGTCTCGGCCACCGAGTTCGTCGTCCACATGGCGCGCATGTCCGGCCTGCCGCCCACCGCCGCGCGGGAACGCACCGCGGACACCCTGCGCCACGTCGGCCTGTACGAGGAGCGCTACCGCCCCATCGGCGGCTACTCCACCGGCATGAAGCAGCGAGTGAAGCTCGCACAGGCCCTCGTGCACGACCCCCGGCTGGTCTTCCTCGACGAGCCCACCAACGGCCTGGACCCGGTCGGCCGTGACGAGATGCTCGGCCTGATCCGACGCATCCACACCGACTTCGGCATCTCGGTCCTGGTCACCTCCCACCTGCTGGGTGAACTGGAGCGCACCTGCGACCACGTCGTGGTCGTCGACGGCGGCAAGCTGCTGCGCTCCAGTTCCACCACGGACTTCACCCAGACCACCACCACCCTCGCGATCGAGGTCACCGACACCGACGAGCACCCGGACGGCACCCACGCGGTGCGCGACGCGCTCCACGCGCGAGGGGTGGCCGTCGAGGACGGCAGCGGACTGCCGGGCGCCGGACACATCCTGCTGCTCACCGCACAGGGCGAGGACACCTACGACCTGGTCCGGGACGTCATCGCGGACCTCGGACTCGGCCTGGTGCGCATGGAACAGCGCCGGCACCACATCTCCGAGGTCTTCACCAGCAGCGAAGAGAACAGCGACGAGCAGCGGAAGGAGGCGGTCGGCCATGGCAACTGAGCAGTCCATGCAGACACCAGCCACTGCACCGGGTGACACCCGTATCCACAACATCGGCTACCGCTCCTACGACGGCCCCCGCCTCGGCCGTTCCTACGCCACGCTCTCGCTGTACTCGCAGTCCCTGCGCGGCGCCTACGGCCTCGGCCGCTCGGTGAAGTCCAAGGTGCTGCCGATGCTGCTGTTCGTGGTGATGTGCGTGCCCGCCGCCATCATGGTGGCCGTCGCCGTCGCCACCAAGGCCAACGACCTGCCGGTCGACTACACGCGCTACGCGATCGTCATGCAGGCCGTCATCAGCCTGTACGTCGCCTCGCAGGCACCCCAGTCCGTCTCGCGCGACCTGCGCTTCAAAACCGTACCGCTGTACTTCTCGCGGCCCATCGAGACCGCCGACTACGTACGCGCCAAGTTCGCCGCACTGGCGTCGGCCCTGTTCATCCTCACCGCCGCTCCCCTGCTGGTGCTGTACATCGGCGCGCTGCTGGCCAAGCTCGACTTCACCGACCAGACCAAGGGGTTCGCGCAGGGACTCGTCTCCGTGGCACTGCTCTCGCTGCTCTTCGCCGGCATCGGCCTGGTCATCGCGTCGGCCACCCCGCGCCGCGGCTTCGGCATCGCGGCCGTCATCGCCGTACTGACCATCTCCTACGGCGCGGTCTCCACCCTCCAGGCGATCGCGGAGGTCCAGAACAGCGGCGACTCCATCGCCTGGATCGGCCTGTTCTCGCCGATCACCCTCATCGACGGCGTGCAGTCCGCCTTCCTGGGCGCGACCTCCGCCTTCCCGGGCGGCGTGGGACCGGGCAACACCGCGGGCGTCGTCTACGTCCTGTTCACCCTCGGTCTGATCGCCGCGAGCTACGGCCTCCTGGTGCGCCGCTACAAGAAGGTGGGACTGTGACCACGCTCAGCATCGACCACGTCTCCCGCTGGTTCGGCAACGTGGTCGCCGTCAACGACATCACCATGACCATCGGCCCCGGCGTCACCGGCCTGCTCGGCCCCAACGGTGCCGGGAAGTCCACTCTCATCAACATGATGGGCGGCTTCCTCGCCCCCTCCACCGGCACCGTCACCCTCGACGGACAGCAGGTGTGGCGCAACGAGACCATCTACCGGCACATCGGCGTCGTCCCCGAGCGCGAGGCGATGTACGACTTCCTCACCGGCCGCGAATTCGTCCTCGCCAACGCCGAACTCCACGGCCTGGGCGCCAAGGCCGCCCAGCGGGCGCTGGCCACGGTCGAGATGGAGTACGCGCAGGACCGCAAGATCGCCACGTACTCCAAGGGCATGCGGCAGCGCGTGAAGATGGCGTCCGCGCTGGTCCACCAGCCGTCACTGCTCCTGCTCGACGAGCCCTTCAACGGCATGGACCCGCGTCAGCGCATGCAGCTGATGGACCTGCTGCGGCGGATGGGCGACGAGGGCCGCACCGTGCTGTTCTCCTCCCACATCCTCGAAGAGGTCGAGCAACTCGCCTGGCACATCGAGGTCGTCGTCGCCGGCCGGCACGCGGCCAGCGGTGACTTCCGCAGGATCCGCCGCCTGATGACGGACCGACCGCACCGCTACCTGGTGCGCTCCAGCGACGACCGCGTCCTCGCGGCCGCGCTGATCGCCGACCCGTCGACGTCCGGCATCGAGGTCGACCACGCCGAGGGCGCCCTGCGCATCCAGGCCGTCGACTTCGGCCGCTTCACGGCCCTGCTGCCGAGGGTCGCGAAGGAGCACGGCATCCGCCTGCTCACGGTCTCGCCGTCCGACGAGTCCCTCGAGTCCGTCTTCTCGTACCTCGTCGCGGCGTAGGAGGCCCTGATGTACGACCCCACAGTCGCCCGGCTCACCTACCGGGCCCTGCTCGGCCGTCGCCGGGCCCTCATCCTGGGCGCCCTGCCCCTGCTGCTGATCGCGATCTCCCTGGCGGTGCGCGCCCTCGCCGGCGCCGACGACCAGACCGCGGCCGACGTCCTCGGCGGGCTCGCGCTCGCCACCATGGTGCCGATCATCGGTGTCATCGCCGGCACCGGAGCCATCGGTCCCGAGATCGACGACGGCTCGGTGGTGTACCTGCTGTCCAAGCCGATCAAGCGGCCCACGATCATCTACACCAAGCTGATCGTCGCGATCGCCGTCACCATGGTGTTCTCGGCGGTGCCGACCCTGATCGCGGGCTTCGTCCTGAACGGCAACGGCCAGCAGGTCGCCGTCGCCTACACCGTGGCCGCGCTGGTCGCCTCCATCGCGTACGCCGCGCTCTTCCTGCTGCTCGGCACGGTCTCGCGGCACGCGGTGGTGTTCGGGCTGGTCTACGCCCTGGTCTGGGAGGCGCTGTTCGGCTCCCTGGTGCCCGGCGCGCGCACGCTGAGCGTCCAGCAGTGGGCGCTGGCGGTGGCGCAGAAGGTCTCCGGGGGCGACCTGGTCACCTCGGACGTGAGTCTGACGACCGCGACGGTGCTGCTGGCCGCGGTCACCGTGCTGGCCACCTGGTACGCCGGACAGAAGCTGCGCTCGCTGACGCTGGCCGGCGAGGAGTGAGACGCCCGCCGGGCGGCGGGTCGGGTGGTACCGCCTGCCGGTTTTATTCGGTGGCGCCCGACTCGTCCGGCGGGCACAGTGATGGTGTCCACGACACCGGGACGGGGCAGCCCGCGGCGGACTCCGGAGCAATCCCCACTGCTCCGTCGAGTCCGTCCTTACGGGGAGCTGCCCGGGGCGGCCGCTTCGAGCACGCGCACTTCTGTCGCGTGGGCCGCCCCTCCCGGGGGCACATCCCGGGCCCTTGAGGCACCGGGGGAGGCACGCCTGCCCGCAGTCACGGCAAGAGGCGTTCCAGGACCAGCGCGATGCCGTCCTCCTCGTTGGAGGTCGTCACCTCGTCGGCCACCGTCTTCAGGTCCTCGTGGGCGTTGGCCATGGCTACGCTGTGGGCGGACCAGGCGAACATCGGGATGTCGTTGGGCATGTCGCCGAAGGCGATCGTCTCCGCGGCCTTCACGCCCAGCCGGCGCGCCGCCAGTGACAGCCCCGTGGCCTTGGACAGGCCGAGCGGGAGCAGTTCGACGATGCCCTCGCCCGCCATGGTGACGGTGACGAACCCGCCCGCCGCGCGGGTGGCCGCGTCGGCGAGCTCGTCCGAGGTCAGGGTCGGGTGCTGGATGTACAGCTTGTTCAGAGGCGCCGTCCACAGGTCCGACGCGTCCGTGAACGGGATCGCGGGCAGCCCGCCCACGACCTCGTAACCGGGACCGACCAGCACCTCGCCGTCCAGACCGTCGCGGCTCGCCGCCAGGTGCAGCGGGCCGACCTCCGCCTCGATCTTGGCCAGCGCCACTCCGGCCAGCTGCCGGTCCAGGGTCACCGACGTCAGCAGGCGGTGCGCCCCGGCGTCGTACACCTGGGCCCCCTGACCGCAGACGGCGAGACCCTCGTAGCCGAGGTCGTCGAGTATGGGGCGGGTCCAGGGCACCGCGCGGCCGGTGACGACGATGTGCGCGGCGCCCGCCGCGGTGGCCGCGGCGAGCGCGTCACGGGTGCGGCGGGAGACCGAGTGGTCGTCCCGCAGCAGCGTGCCGTCGAGGTCGGTGGCGATGAGCCGGTACGGGAAGGTCGCGGGGGTGGTGCTCACTTGGTGACCGGCTCCAGGAGTTCCCGGCCGCCCAGGTACGGACGCAGCACCTCCGGCACGCGCACGGAGCCGTCGGCCTGCTGGTGGTTCTCCAGGATCGCCACGATCGTGCGCGGTACGGCGCACAGTGTGCCGTTGAGCGTGGCCAGCGGGCGCACCTTCTTGTCCTCACGGACGCGGATCGACAGCCGGCGCGACTGGAACTCGGTGCAGTCCGAGGTCGAGGTCAGCTCGCGGTACTTGCCCTGGGTCGGGATCCACGCCTCGCAGTCGTACTTACGCGCGGCCGAGGAGCCCAGGTCGCCCGAGGCGACGTCGATCACGCGGAACGGAAGCTCCAGCGAGGTCAGCCACTGCTTCTCCCACTCCAGCAGCCGCTGGTGCTCCGCCTGGGAGTCCTCCGGGGCGACGTACGAGAACATCTCGACCTTGTCGAACTGGTGCACGCGGAAGATGCCCCGGGTGTCCTTGCCGTGCGAGCCGGCCTCGCGGCGGAAGCAGGGCGAGAATCCCGCGTACCGCAGCGGCAGCCGGTCGGCGTCGATGATCTCGTCCATGTGGTACGCGGCCAGCGCCACCTCGGACGTGCCGACCAGGTAGAGGTCGTCCTTGTCCAGGTGGTAGACGTCCTGGGCGGCCTGGCCGAGGAAGCCGGTGCCGGCCATCGACTGGGGGCGCACCAGCGCGGGGGTCAGCATCGGCGTGAGGCCGGCGGCCGTGGCCTGGGCCATCGCGGCGTTCACCAGGGCGAGCTCGAGCAGTGCGCCGACGCCGGTCAGGAAGTAGAAGCGGGAGCCCGAGACCTTGGCGCCGCGCTCGACGTCGATGGCACCGAGGAGCTGGCCGAGCTCCAGGTGGTCCTTGGGCGCGAAGCCCTCGGCGTCGAAGTCACGGATGCCGCCGTGCGTCTCCAGCGTGACGAAGTCCTCCTCGCCGCCGACGGGCACGTCGGGGTGGACGAGGTTGCTCAGCTTGAGCAGCAGGTCCTGTGTCTCGCTCGCCGCGGCGTCGCGGTCGGCGTCGGCCGCCTTGACGTCGGCGGCGAGTTGGCCGGCCCGCTTCAGCAGCTCGGCCTTCTCGTCGCCGGCCGCCTTGGGGATGAGCTTGCCGAGCGACTTCTGCTCGGCGCGCAGCTCGTCGAAGCGGACGCCGGACGACCTGCGCCGCTCGTCGGCAGACAGGAGGGCGTCGACGAGCGCGACGTCCTCTCCACGGGCGCGCTGCGAAGCACGCACACGGTCGGGGTCCTCACGAAGCAGGCGAAGGTCAATCACGCGGTCCAGGCTACCGGTGCGGGGTGACGCCTCACGACTCACTATTGCGGTGCGGCGGTACACGGTCCGTTATGAGGGAATTGCGCAAAATGTTCCGCAAGGTCAATGAAAGGGGCACTCCCCCTGGAACGGGTCAGTTCGCGGGCTGCCGGTTGACAGGGATTCCTTGCGCGGCTGGGGACTTGGCTTCGGTTGTCCACAGGCGTCCCCGTTCTCGGAAAGTTATCCACAGGTTGTGGGGAAGATCTGTGGACTTCGGAATTGGCCACTCCGAAACGCCTGATCAAAGCCGAGGATTCCCAGGACAAACCGCCTTCCTCCCCACTTTTGAGTGGAAAGGGATCACCTCAAAGGGTTGACCGAAGGAAAAGGGTGGACGAAGGGGATGTGCGGGACGATGAACGGGATCATGCTCCGCAGGGCGATTTATCGACCGAATGCGGCTTCGGTGTCGACTTGTCCCCAGATAGAGAAGCGGACCTGTGGATAACTCCTGTGGACAACGAAAATCAGCAGGTAGGACCGGGAACCGTCCTCCCCGGCCCTGTCAGAACCGCCCGTCCTGGCACCGCGCGACCCAGTCCGCCGCTCCCACGAACTCCTCGTCCGACGTCCCGGGGAACGGTGGAAGCACCTCCCCGGGACGTACGTCCGCACGCGGGTACGAACCGAGGAAGCGCACCTGTAGACAGATCCGCTTGAGCCCCGTCAGCGCCTCGGCCATCCGCCGGTCCGAGATGTGGCCCTCGGCGTCGATGCAGAAGCAGTAGTTGCCGATCCCGGCACCGGTCGGCCGGGACTGGAGCAGCATCAGGTTGATGCCGCGGGTGGCGAACTCGCCCAGCAGGTCGCGCAGGCCGCCGGGATGGTCGTCGCGCTGCCACAGCACGACGGACGTCTTGTCGGCGCCCGTGGGCGCGGCGGGCCGGGCGGGGCGGCCCACCAGCACGAACCGGGTCTGGGCGTTCTCCGCGTCGTGGATCTCCGTCTCCAGGGCCTCCAGGCCGTACCGGGCGGCGGCGAACTCACCGGCGAAGGCGGCGTCGTACCGGCCCTCCTGGACAAGTCGCGCGCCGTCCGCGTTGGAGGCGGCCGACTCCCAGACGACGTCCGGGAGATGCGTCTTGAGCCAGTTGCGCACCTGCGGCTGGGCGGCCGGGTGGGCGGTGACCGTCTTGATGTCCGACAGTTTGGTGCCCGGACGGACGAGCAGCGCGAAGGTGATCGACAGCAGCACCTCGCGGTAGATCATCAGCGGGGTGCCCGCGACCAGTTCGTCGAGGGTGGTGGTGATACCGCCCTCGACGGAGTTCTCGATGGGGACGAACGCGGCCTCGGCCTCGCCGACGCGCACCGCGTCGAGCGCGGACTGCACGGACACGTACGGGATCAGCTCACGGGTGGCCGCCTCGGGAAGCGTGCGCAGGGCGACTTCGGTGAAGGTGCCCTCTGGGCCGAGATACGCATAGCTCGCTGGCATGACCTCACCCTAATGGGCCCCGGCCGGCGGCAGCCCGGCAAGAGCTCTCAGGGGTGACTCGGGACGGTTCTCATCCCTCCAGCAGCCGCTGCCCCACATACTCTCCCTCCGCCGCGCCGCCCGGCACAGCGAACAGCCCGCTCGCCTCGTGGCGGACGAACGGCGTCAGGGCGTCGCCCCGGTCGAGCTTGCGCTGCACCGGCACGAAGCCGCGCAGCGGATCGGCCTGCCAGCAGATGAACAGCAGCCCCGCGTCCGGCACCCCGTCCGCGTCGATGCCGTCGTGGTACGAGAACGGGCGGCGGAGCATGGCGGCGCCGCCGTTCTGGTCGGGTCGGGTGATCCTGGCGTGGGCGTTGATCGGGACGACCAGGTTGCCCCGGGAATCCGTCTTCTCCAGGTCCATCTCGGACGTCTCGGTGCCCCCGGACAGCGGCGCCCCGTCGGACTTGCGGCGCCCGATGACGCTCTCCTGGTCCTTGACCGGCAGCTTCTCCCAGTCGTCGAGCAGCATGCGGATACGGCGTACGACGACGTAGGAGCCGTTCGCCATCCAGGCGGGCTCACCCTCCTCGGGGACGAAGATCCGCTCGTCGAAGTCGGACTCGGCGGGCTTGGGGTTGCGGGTGCCGTCGACCTGGCCCATCAGGTTGCGGGCGGTCATGGGGCGGGCGGTGGCGCCGGGTGAGCGGTTGAAGCCGTTCGTCTGCCAGCGCACCTTGGCCGCCGAGCCCGCGTCCTTCTGGACGGCGCGCAGGGCGTGGAAGGCCACGAGGGCGTCGTCGGCGCCGATCTGCACCCACAGGTCGCCGTTGCTGCGGGCCTTGTCGAGGTGGTCGGAGGAGAAGTCGGGCAGCGGGTCCAGGGCGACCGGGCGCTGTTTCTCCAGGCCGGTGCGCCCGAAGAAGCTGTGGCCGAAGCCGAAGGTGAGGGTCAGTGAGGAGGGGCCGGCGTCGCGGGCCACGCCGGTGTCGTCCTGCGCGCTGGGCTCGCCCGCCATCAGCCGGCGGGCGGTGTCCGACCAGCGGCGCAGCAGTGCGGCGGCCTCCTTGCGTCCGGCCCCGGGGGCGAGGTCGAAGGCGATGAGATGGCCGCGGGCCTGGAGCGGCTGGGTGATGCCGGGCTGATGTTTCACGTGAAACCCGACCCGGCTGTCGCCCACCGACGTCAGCGGGGTGGCTCCGGCGGGTGCCGACGCGTATCCCACGGCCCCGCCCGCTGCTCCGAGTGCGAGCCCGGCGGCACCGGCCGTGCCGAGCAGCCGGCGTCGGGAGAGGCCGTTCCCGGTGGTCCGGTCCCCGGGCTCCTCCTGGGGCGCCTCGGGGGTCCGGACCTGCGGAATGGACTGGTCAGCCATGGTGGTTCAGCCGATCTTCGCGTTCTTCGAGACGGTCACCTGGTCGATGTCGGAGGTTCGCACGGTCACCTCGATCTTCCAGTCGCCCGTCATGGGGACCTGTACTCCGCTCGCCGACCAGTGCCCGGTGGTGATGCGGTCGGGGACGACGGGCAGCGGCCCGATGTCCTTGGCGGAGAGGGTGAGGGCGACCTTCACCTCGGGGACGTCGACGGCCTGGCCGTCCGGGCCCTCCACATAGACGTGCATGGTGTTGTCGCCGACCCGGGCGGGGTCGAGGTCGACCGTGACGACGCCCTTGCCGTTCTCGCCGCCGGTGTCGAAGGGCATGTTCAGTGTCACCGCTCCGGTGCCCTGACCGGTCGGGGCGGACGACGAGGACGAGACGGAGGTGGCCGCCTCGGCATCCTGTTCCGTACGTCCCGGCTCGGTCTGCGTCAGCACGGTGGTGACGGCGAGCAGGACGACGGCGATGCCTGCCTCGGCGAGTACGGAGCGGCGCAGACCGGAGCGGTCGGGGTCGGCGTCGCGCAGCCGCTTCTGCCGGGCGCTCTCCATCGCGGCCCGCTGCCGGGCGAGCTGAGCGGCCCGAACGGCGCCGCCCTTTTCGGCCCCGGTGGCCTTGCCCGCCCCCGCCGGCTGCTTCTCCTCCTCCTCGTGCGCCGCCGGGGCCGGTGCCTTCGCCAGCCGTGCCGTCCAGCGCCGTGAGAGGGAGGCGATCGCGACCAGCACCGCCATGAGCCCGATCTTGGCGAGCAGCAGCTGCCCGTACCGGGTGTCGGTGAACGCCGACCAGGAGCCGAGCTGCCGCCAGCTCTGGTAGACGCCGGTGACGACGAGCGTCACCACGCTGCCGAAGGCGAGCCGGGAGAACCGCTGGACGGCGTCCTGGTCGACCGGGGTGTCGGCGGGCGCCCGGTAGAGGGCGACGAGCAGGGTGGTGAGTCCGCCGAGCCAGGCGGCGACGGCCAGCAGGTGGAGCACGTCGACGGGCATGGCGATGCCGGGCTGGAGCCCCTGGGAGGCGTGCTCGGACATGGCCCAGCTGGCGGCGAGCCCGGCCGCCACGACCGTCCCGCCGATCGCCAGCCCGAAGGTCAGGTCCCGCTTCTCCTCGGCCTCGCGCTTGTCATAGGCGCCGAACAGCACCGCGATGAACAGGGCCGCCGCGGCGAGCAGCAGCAGCCGGGACACCAGTGCCGCCCCGGTCTTCGTCTGGAGCACGTCCCCGAGCAGCGACAGGTCGAAGACGTCGCCGACCGTCCCGGAGGTGGTGTAGGAGCCGCGCAGGAGCAGCAGCGCGAGCGTGGCCGTGGTGAGTGCCAGCCAGCCGGAGACGACCAGCCGCTGCACCGTCCGCACCCCGGAGCCACGTCCCCAGCAGGCGAGTACGAAGGCGGCCCCGCCGGTCATGACGGCGAAGCCGGCGTACGACACGTAGCGGCCGATGCCGTACAGCCAGCCGATCAGGCCGTCGTCGGGGGCCTGATCGGAGACCGAGACGGAGGTCTTGGAGGGCGCGCCGATGGAGAAGGTGAAGGCACCGGCGACGGGATGGCTGTCCGCGGACACCACCTGGTAGGCCACGGTGTACGTGCCGTCGGGCAGCCCGCTGAGCAGCCGCACGGTGTACGTCGTGCCGCCGGGGCTGGCCGGGTCGCCCTTGTCGACCCGTTCGCCCTTGGGGTCGAGGACGCGTACGGCGTCGTCACTCACGGCGATCTGCTCGGAGAAGGTGAGCGAGACCTGGGTGGGTGCCGTGTCGACCACCGCCCCCTGCCCGGGGTCGCTGCCGGTCAGCGCGGCGTGCGCGGAGGCGGGAGCGGCTCCGGTGAGGAGCGCGCCGGTGACGGCCAGGAGCAGCAGCACCAGGGTCCGCACGCGGGGGGCGATGGTCTGGGTCACAGGGGTGTCTCCCTCAGTGTCCGGTCTTCGGGGTGTAGGTGGCGGGCTTCACCGGGATCTCGACCGTGACGGGGTCGGAGTGGGCGAAGCGCAGTTCGACGGTGACCTTCTGACCCTGCTTCGGTTTCCGCTTCAGCTGCTCGAACATCAGATGGTTGCCGCCGCTCTCGAGCACCAGGCTGCCGTGGGCCGGGATGTCGAGGGCCTCGGCCTCCTGCATGGCCCCGTCGACGGTCTCGTGCACGGTGACCTGGTCGGCGACGTTGCTGCTGACCGAGGTCAGCCGGTCCGCGGAGTCGCCCTCGTTGGTGATGGTGAGGAAGCCGGCGGCCATGTCGGAGATGGGCTGCGGCATGTACGCGGAGCCGACGGACAGCTCCGCCGTGCCGCTGTCCGAGCCGCCGCAGCCGGCCAGGGCCAGCGCCCCGGCGACGATCACGGCCGCGGCTGCCGGGCGCCTCACGGGTTCTCGCCCTTGATGATCTCGGGGAGGTCCTTGGTGTAGTCCTCGACGGTGGCGTCCTCGCCGTAGAGGACGTAACCGCCGTCGGTCTTCGGCGAGAAGGCGATGACCTGGGTGCCGTGGTCGGAGACGGTCTTGCCGTTGTCGTCCTTGCGCGGCGGGTCGATCGAGATGCCGAGGGTGCGGGCACCGGCCTGGATGGTGTCGAAGTCGCCGGTCAGGCCGACGACCTGGGAGTCGATTCCCTTGAGCCACGTGCCCAGCGCGGCGGAGGTGTCACGCTCCGGGTCGGTGGTGACGAACACGATCCGCAGCTCGTCCTGCTGGTCCTGGGGCAGCTGCTTCTTGGCCACGGCGAGGTTGTTCATCGTCAGCGGGCAGACGTCGGGGCAGTGGGTGTAACCGAAGTAGATCAGCGTGGGCCTGCCCGCGGTCTGCTCCCGGAGGTCGTACTCCTTGCCCTGGGTGTCGGTGAGGACGAGGTCCGGCTTCTCGAACGGCTTGTCGAGGACGGTGGCAGCCTTCTGGGCGCCGGCTTCTTCGGACACCACGGCGACGGGCTTGCCGCTGTCGTCGGATCCGCTGCCGCAGGCGGACAGGGTGAGGGAGGCGACGGCGAGCAGGGCCGCGGCCGCGAAGGTCTTCTTGCGCATGAATGGTCCTGAGAGGTGAGTGCTCCGGCGCGCACCGGGAGGTCACGGGGCCGTGGGCGACCCGGTGCGCGCCGTTGAGAAGAGGGGGGTCAGGCGGTGGTGCGCCGACGACCGGCGAGTACGCCGTAGGCGACGCCCGCGGCGCCGACCACGATGCCGACGACGCCCAGGACGCGGGCGGTGGTGTCCGTACCGCCGGAGTCGCCCTCGTCGTCGGAGGCGGAGGTCCGGGCGGAGGTGTTCTCGGCCGCCGCGGTGTCCTCGGAGGCCTTGTCGTCGGCCGCGGCACCGTGCGAGTGGCCGTCCTCGGAGGCCTCGGACAGGGTGAGCACGGGAGCAGGGTGCTCGGGCTCCTCCTGGCCCTTCTGCGGCACCTCGATCCAGCGGACGACCTCGTCGTTGGAGTACGTCTGCAGGGCCTTGAAGACGAGTTCGTCGGCGTCCTCGGGCAGCGTGCCGACGGACACCGGGAACTTCTGGAAGAAGCCGGGCTCGATGCCGTCGCCCTTGGCGGTCCAGGTGACCTTGGAGACCGCCTCGTTGATCTTCTCGCCGTGCATCTCGAGCGGCTTGTCCAGCTTGGACTTGGTGACCTTGACGTCCCAGCCCTCGACCGGCTGCGGCATCACGGACGCCAGCGGGTGGTCCGTGGGGAAGGTGACCTCGAGCTTGGTGGTCGAGGCGTTGTCCCGCTCGTTGGGGACCTTGAAGCCGACGACCGCGTAGCCGCCCTTCGCGGCCTGCCCCTCCGGCTGCACGCTGACGTGCGCGAAGCAGGGGGCGGACACGGCGAGGACGGCGGCACCGGCGACGGCACCGGCGGCGGCGATACGGGAAGCCTTCATGGCAGAAGCACTCCGCTTCGATTGAGGTTTCACTGACGGTGAGGGATGTGCCGCGCGTACGGCCGGACGGGCCTTTCGGGCAGGACGGCCGGGCGCACACGGAAAACGGCCGCACGCGCGCGTGCCGCACGCCGGCGCCCCTCTCCTCGGCCGAGAACCCGGAGTGGTGGTCGCCTTGCGTCAGGCGGCGAGAGCGAGTGCGGTGACGGCGGTCGGCGGACCCCGGCGGATCACCGTGTGATGCAGCCCGGCGGAACGGGGCGGAAGCGGGGCGAGCAGCGCGGTGCGCGCCATGCGCGGGGCCCCTTCCGGTGCTCCCGGGAGCCCGGCGCGCAGGGCACGCACCAGGGCGAGCGCCGCGCGGAGGGATCGTACGAGGGCGCCTTCGGCGACACCGTGCGCCGACAGTTCGGCCAGCCGCAGCAGGGCCAGGTCACCGCGGCGCAGCAGCCATCCCGCGGCGAGCGCCGCGAGGACGTGGCCGAGCAGCATCGGCAGTGACGGCAGCAGTGACGCAGGGGCGTTCGCGGCAGCCTCCGCGTGGGGGGCGGCCCCGGCGTGGTGGACCCGCGCTTCGGTGAGGACGCGCTCGGCCTGCGCGGGGCTGAGTCCCGCCGCGGTGGTCCCGCACAACAGCCGCGCGGCCTGCTCGACCAGCGTGGCGTCGGAGAGCGCGGACGACGAACCCGTGGCGGGTGCGCCGTGCTGTCCCAGGCCGAACAGTGTGTGCAGGACCGTCTGGCCGCACGCCAGCAGTACCGCGATCCCCGGCAGCGACCGGGCGCGTCCGGCGAGCGGTGCGGCGACCGCGAGGATCCCGAGGAAGCCCGCGCCCAGCGTCCACAGCGGTACGGCGGCGTGGGAGGCGAGCGTGTGGCCCGCCCCGGCCAGCACGACGCAGACCGCGGCGAACACCGCGGCCCGCAGGATCCGGAGTCCTCGTCCGGAGCGCATCGTGCGCGGGTGGGGGGCAGACATGGCGCGCTCATCATCGCACCGGCCCACCGGTCGCCGTACGGCAGGTCCGCAAGATGAGGTACGACCGGAAGATCACATCTGCCACAGCGCGCCCCACATACACCGATCGGCTCCGCGACACATCCACCGTATGGGCGGTGTCACGTCAACTGCACGCTTACGAACGGGAACTCAGGGCAATACGTAACGGTATGTCGAGGCGCAGCCAGGAGGCTGGAGCATGAGCATCTGGTGGTCACTCCATCTGCGGCGCGATGCCGCCAGCGTGCCGCTCGCCCGGCGCCTGCTGCTCGGCACCATGGAGACCGCGGGCGTCGACCCCGACATCTCCTACGACCTCTCCGTCGCCCTCAGCGAGGCCTGCGCGAACGCGGTCGAGCACGGCGGGGGCGCCACGCGGGACGGTACCTCGGAGGCGTTCCGGGTGACCGCCTATCTCGACGGCGAGAAGTGCCGCATCGAGGTCGCCGACGCGGGCCCCGGTTTCCCCGGCGCGACCGGGAACCGCTCCCGCCCGCCGGTCCGCCCCGCGTCGTCCGACGCCGAGCACGGGCGGGGCCTGTGCCTCATCCAGGAGCTCGCCGACCACGTCCACATCGGTAACAAGCCGGGCCGGGGCGGCGCGGTGGTGAGCTTCGACAAGATCCTCAAGTGGCGCAAGGACGCCCCGCTCGTCGCGGTGTAGCGACGGCCGGGCACGCGCGCGTGCCCGGCCGTCGTGTCGTGCGTCAGCTCTTCAGGGCGGCCATCCACGCCTCGACCTCGTCCGACCGCCGGGGCAGCCCGTCGGAGAGGTTCCGGTTGCCGTCCGCGGTGACGAGGATGTCGTCCTCGATGCGGACGCCGATGCCGCGGTACTCCTCGGGCACGGTCAGGTCGTCGGCCTGGAAGTACAGGCCCGGCTCGACGGTGAGCACCATGCCGGGCTCCAGCGTGCCGTCGACGTACGTCTCGGTCCGCGCGGCGGCGCAGTCGTGGACGTCCATGCCGAGCATGTGACCGGTGCCGTGCAGCGTCCAGCGGCGCTGCAGACCCAGCTCCAGCACCCGCTCCACCGGGCCCTCGACCAGGCCCCACTCGACGAGCCGCTCGGCCAGCACGCGCTGGGCGGCGTCGTGGAAGTCGCGGTACTTGGCGCCCGGCCTCACCGCCGCGATGCCGGCCTCCTGGGCGTCGTACACGGCGTCGTAGATCTTCTTCTGCAGCTCGCTGTACGTGCCGTCGACCGGCAGCGTGCGCGTGACGTCGGCCGTGTAGTACGTGTGCGTCTCCACGCCCGCGTCGAGCAGCAGCAGGTCACCGGAGCGGACCGGGCCGTCGTTGCGCACCCAGTGCAGTGTGCAGGCGTGCGGTCCGGCGGCGCAGATGGAGCCGTAGCCGACGTCGTTGCCCTCCACGCGGGCGCGCAGGAAGAACGTTCCCTCGATGTAGCGCTCGCTGGTGGCCTCGGCCTTGTCGAGGACCTTCACGACGTCCTCGAAGCCGCGCACGGTGGAGTCGACGGCCTTCTGCAACTCGCCGATCTCGAAGTCGTCCTTGACCAGCCGCGCCTCGGAGAGGAAGACGCGCAGCTCCTCGTCGCGCTCGGCGGTGACCTTGTCGGTCAGCGCTGCCTCGATCCCGGCGTCGTGCCCGCGCACGACCCGCACCGGGCCGGTGGCCTCGCGCAACGCGCCGGCCAGCTCGCGGACGTCGGAGGCGGGGATGCCGTACAGCTTCTCGGCCTCGGTGAGGGAGTGGCGGCGGCCGACCCACAGCTCGCCCTGGCCGTCCAGCCAGAACTCGCCGTTCTCACGGTTGGAGCGGGGCAGGAGGTAGATCGTCTCCTTGTGGCCGTCGGCCGTGGGCTCCAGGACGAGGACGCCGTCCTCCGTCTGGTTGCCGGTGAGGTAGGCGTACTCGACCGATGCGCGGAAGGAGTACTCCGTGTCGTTCGAACGCGTCTTCAGGTTGCCCGCGGGGACGACCAGACGCTCACCCGGGAAACGGGCGGAGAGCGCCGCACGGCGGGCGGCGGTCTCCGCGGCCTGGGGGATCGGCCGCAGGTCATGCAGCTCGGTGTCGGCCCAGCCGCTCTTCATGCTCTCGGCCAGCTCGTCGGACACGCCCGGGTACAGGCCGTTCTTGCGCTGCTTGACAGGCTCTTCTTCGGCAGTCTCCGGGGTCTCCGGCAACTCCTCCGCCACGGTCATCCTCCTCGATACGGCACTGGACCACCCCCCATCGTACGGTCGGGCGGAAACGGCCGAATGGGGCACGGACCTGTAGCGGAGGGGGACGGGACGGCTACTCGAAGCGCGCCGCCAGCAGCACCACGTCTTCCCTGGAGTCCGCCGTGTCCGCGCCCTCCGGCAGCACCGCGCGCAGGACGTGGTCGGCGACGGCGCCCGGGTCGCGGCGCAGGGCCTTCGGCACCCCGGCCGCCGCGGCGTGCAGCCGCGCGAAGGCACGGTCGGTCGGGTCGCCGGTGCGGTGCAGCAGCCCGTCGGTGTAGAGCAGAACCGTCTCCCCCGGCTCCGCCTGGACCTCCACGCTCGGCGCCTCCCAGCAGGCGAGCATGCCCAGGGGAGCGGAGACCGACGTCTCGACGAACTCGGTGCGGCGCTCGCCGAGCAGCAGCGGTGGACTGTGCCCGGCGCCGGCCAGCGTGATCCGGCGCAGCGCGGGTTCGCAGTAGCCGAACAGGGCGGTGGCCGACCGGGCCGGTTCGGTGAGCCGGAGCAGCAGCTCCAGGTCCGACAGGACGGCGACCGGATCCTCGCCCTCCATCACGGCGTACGCGCGCAGCGACGCCCGCAGCCGGCCCATCGCCGCGACCGCGCTGGGCCCCGACCCGGTGACGGACCCGACGGCGAGACCGAGGGCCGCGTCCGGGAGCGGCAGCGCGTCGTACCAGTCGCCGCCCCCGCGCGGGGAGGTGCGGTGCCGCGCGGCGAGCTGGACCCCGGCGACCCGGGGCAGACGGGAGGGCAGCAGTTCCTCGGCCATCGTGGCCATGCACACGCGCGTGCGCTCGAGTTCGAGAAGCCGGGCCAGGTGCTCGGCGGCGTGGCGGACGTACAGGCCCACGAGGTGGCGCTGCCGCTCCGACGGTTCGGCCGGCTCGTCGTAGAGCCACACCGCGGCGCCCAGGCGCCCGGCGGACTCGGTGGTGAGGGGGAGGGCGAAGCTGGCGGCGTAGCCGAGGCGGGCGGCGACCTCGCGGTGCCGGGGGTCGAGCCCCTTCTCGGCGAACAGATCGGGTTCGGCGATGCCGTCGTCGGCGCCGGACAGCCCGTCGAGGATCCTGCCGTACGGCAGTGAACCGCGCGGCACCGTCTCCATGTGACCGAGATCCGCGCGGGCCAGTCCCAGGCCGATGGTGGTGGCCGGGCCGAGACCGTCGGCGGGTTCCAGGGCGACGAGACCGCGCCGCGCGCCCACCAGGGCGGATCCCGCGCGCAGCAGCTCCTGGAGCGCCTCGTCGAGCGTGCTCGCACGGGCCAGGCGCTCGGTGAGCTCGTGGAGGGTGGTGAGGTCGGAGACCCAGCCGGCGAGCCGGTCCTGGAGCAGCGCGCCCGGCGCGTTCCGGGTGTTTGCCGTGGGGGCGGGGGAGGTACCCGTGACGGGCGCGACAGTGTGTGCGGGTGAGGGAACCGTTGAATCGATTCCAGCCACTTTCGGAGGGTGCGGAGCGTTCATGGTGTCCGGCCTTCAGACCGGTACGTACTGCTCAAAAGCATCGCAAACCCCCATGTCATTCTGCGTCGCCGGCAGTGTCTCCACATGTACACGTACTCGTGAGGAGATGTCCAGCATTGTCCTGCTGGGATTCCTGGTGTCCGTGGGACTGAAGGGAACTCCCCGCAGACCCCTTGCCGAAAAGCGAAGTTGGCTTGAAACTGCCTCAGGGGGAGGCTTATTGCGGTCGACTGGCCTTGCTCGACGGAGCGTCACAACGGTCATGATGGGTACGTACTCGGTGAAGGCCAGGGGTGGTGGGGAACCGCCCGGGAACCTGGCGACGGACCCGGGCGTCTTAACCACCGACGACCGTGCCCCATCCTCCCGTGGCGGAGGCGGAGAGAAACACGCGCGACGGTAAACGCCAGACTTCGCCACCCCCACGCCACGCCCGTACTTCTGATAGACGCAGTACGGGTGGAACGGCCGCGGAGGCAGCCCATGCTCGGCCCATAGGGGTTCCCCCTGCCCGGCGCGGGGGTGTGATGCGCCAACAGGTACGCACAGTGAAGTGATCGACACATGACGTGATCTGGACCACGGTGTTGCCAGGCGTGCAACGGAAAGGAACGAGCGCTCATGCGCGAGATCCTCGGAAGGCGACGCAGGCTCCTGTCCCGGCGTGGCGACGGAGGGCCCGATCTGATCGGCGCGGCCCTGACCTTCGCCACGGACTGGCAGTGGCCCGTACTCCCGGGCGTGGCGGCGGACCCGGAGGGCCGGTCCCGCTGCGCCTGCCCCGACCCCGAGTGCACGGTGCCGGGTGCCCACCCGTTCGACCCCGGCCTCCTCGCCGCCACCACTGACGCGCGCATGGTGCGCTGGTGGTGGGGGAACCGGCCGACGGCGCCAATCATTCTCGCCACCGGTGGCAAGGCCCCCTGCGCGGTGTCCCTGCCCGCCCTGCCGGCCGCCCGGGCCCTCACCGTGCTCGACCGGCGCGGCATACGGCTCGGCCCGGTCGTAGCCTCGTCGGCCCGCTGGTCGATCCTGGTGAAGCCGTACTCCATGGAGCAGCTGGGTGAGCTGCTGTACGCCAAGGACTTCGTCCCCGGCTCCCTCCGGTTCCACGGCGAGGGCGGCTACATCGCGCTGCCCCCGTCCGAGACCGCGCAGGGCGAGGTCCGCTGGGAGCGCGCACCGCTGCCCGGCTCGGCCTCGCCGTGGGTGCCCGATGTCGAGGCGGTGGTGGACGCCGTGGTCGACGCCCTCACCCGTACGGGTGTGAGCGCGCCCGAGATGTAGCGGGCGCGCGCACGGCACCCCGGCCGGGACAGGGTCCTTCCTCCCGGACCGGGGTGTCCGCTTGTCTCGCGTTGTCTCGCGGGCGCGACGGCGATCTGTACGACCGCGGGCTGCCGTGGGCAGGGGGTGAGCCTGCGCGGGTCCGGGGGTCCGGTCCGTGCGGTACGGCCGACTGTTCACGGTGACATCGAGGCGCCGCCGCCCGGCGGAGGTCACGCCTCCGGGCTCGAGGGCCTCGCCGGTTCCGACGGCCCGCCGCGCGCGGTGACGGCATGATGCCGCCGTGCGGCGCGGTCCCGTGCCTTTCTCCCCGGCGGCATCGCGGCGCGGACCTGTGCGCCGGCGCAGGGGAGGAGTGTCCGGGCGCGGACCCACCACGGCGAGGCCCGGGCGCACCCGCCGGGGCGGGCTGTCGCCACTGTCACCGCTGTCGCCGTGCGAGACGCCGGGCCGGTGCGGAAGGCGCCGTAGGGAGACCGCAGCCGCTGCCCGCCGGAAGTAACTCCCCAGTGACGACTGGCAGTTGACGGGGGACCGCGTTCCGTGAGCGGTGGCCGGCACGCAAGAACCCGGTTGCTGGCGACGGGGGATGCACCAGCAACCGGGCTACTGGAACGGTAACAAGAGATCGGCGGTTCGCAAATTCGATCTCGGCTTTCCGGTCACCGACTGACTTGCCCGCACCGGGAGTTGTTTCAGAGGGGCAATGGTGCGCGACAGGGCGGTTCCGCCGGCCGGGCGTCCGGCGGAACCCGGTGTGTGGCCGATCCTCAGCTCAGCGTGACCTGGCGGTTCGTCAGACCGCCGCGCGCGCGGCGCTCGTCGGCGGTCAGTGGCGCGTCCGTGGCCAGTGCGGCGGCGAGCCGCTCGGCGAACTCGGCCGCCGGCTTCTCCACGTCCTCGGCGCCGACCCCGCTGGGCAGGTCCCAGACCGGCACGGTGAGCCCGTGAGCGCGGAAGGAGCCCACGAGACGGGTGCCCTCACCGAGCGAGGAGCCTCCCGCCGTGTGCAGCCGCGCGAGAGCGTCCAGAAGCTGCTCCTCGGGGTGTGGCATGACCCACCGCAGATGGTTCTTCTCGGGCGTCTCGCACCAGTACGCGGCGTCCACGCCCGACAGCTTGACGGTCGGGACGGCCGCGGCGTTGGCCCGCTCCAGCGAGGCGGTGACGTCCGGCGTGGCATTCTCCGGGTCCGGGACCCAGAACTCGAACCCGCTGTGCACGACCGGCTCGAAAGCACCCTCGGGATCGAGCAGATCCTGCAGCCGGGGACCGTCGGCGGGGGCGCGCCGGGACTGCACCGGCGTGCCCGGGTCGGCGCCGAGCGCGCGCTGCAGGGTGTCGGCGAGGTCGCGGCTGATGTCGCCGGAGGAGGTGTCGTTCTGCAGGCCGAGCAGGACCGAGCCGTCGTCGCGGCGCAGGGCGGGCCAGGCCATCGGCAGCACCGTGGCCAGCGTGACCGAGGGGACGCCCTCGGGCAGGCCGCCCTTGAGCGTCAGCTCGACGGTGGCGGCCGGCACCAGCTCACGCAGCGCCACCCAGTCGCACTCGCCCGGCAGGCCCTCGAACGGGCGGTGCACCAGCTCGGTCACCGCGTGCGCGGCGGCACGGCCGTGACATGCCTTGTAACGGCGGCCGCTGCCGCACGGGCAGGGCTCGCGGGCGCCGACGACCGGGATCTGCCCGTCCGTGAGCTGCGGGCGCTTGGCCTTCGTCTGGAGTCGCTTCTTGGCCATCGTGGGTGTCTCCCGGTTACGGCTCGTCTGGTACGGGCGCGAGCCTAGCCGTTCGCGCCACGGCCGACGGGAACCTGTGGACAACGTGCCGCCTGTGGACACCGCGGGCACGGCAGAGAACCGGAGCGGTGCCGTTCCCGCCGCCCCCGGCCGGGACCGTCCTGGCCGAGGACGCCCTCGGCCGGGACGGCACCTCGGCCGGGACCGTCCTCAGCCGGGACGGCACCTCGGCCGGGACCGTCCTCAGCCGGGACGGCACCTCGGCCGGGACCGTCCTCAGTCCAGGTCGTCGAAGACGTCCGCGAAGTCCAGCCCGGGTATGCGGGAGACCGTGGGAGCCGTCACCCGCGCGGCGAAGTCCTCGCGCCGGTGCCCGGCTCCGGCGTCCGGGTCGTACACGTCGTCGTGGACGACGACCCACACCGTGACCTCGCCCGGTACCTCGTCGCGTACGCCCCAGTCGTCGGCCAGCGCGGTGATGATGTTCAGCCCCCGGCCGCCGTGCGCCGTGACCGACGGAGTGGCCGGAGCCGGACGGGTCGGGCCGCCGCCGTCCGTGACCTCCACGACAAGACGTCCGCACGGATCCACCCGCCAGGCGGCGCGTACGTCCCCGTCCCCGGCCAGGGCGTCGCCGAGAGGCCGGCCGTGTTTGCACGCATTGCTCAGCAGTTCGGAAAGGATCAGTACGGCATCGTCGACGACCGAGTCCGCCACCCCGCCGTCGCATAGCTGCGCGCGCATACGGCGCCTCGCCTTCCCCACGCCCGCAGGGCCATGGGGTACGGCCATGCTCGACGACGTGGGCACTTCCTGTGCCACCACCAACGCCACCCCCGAGACCTCCTTCGCCCCACGCCACGGTGTGGATGCCCCATGGGCCCGAACCGGAAACCGGCCAGCCCATGAGCGGTGACGCACTCCAAGCGACCGAACACGCACCGAACGCGCCGGAGCACACCCCGTAGCCATGTGGCTGGATTTCGTCGCTGTGGCCGAGATGTGAGGATGCGCCCGGGTCGGGCATGGGGTCAAGACTCGTGCGTGCTGCTCCTGGGGCCGGTGGGGCGGGTGGTGCGCCGCGCGGTCAGCGGCCGAGCTGATCGAGCACCGCGCGGGGGCGGTTGGTGATGATGGCGTCCACGCCGAGACGCACACAGAGGTCCACGTCCTCCGGCTCGTTCACGGTCCACACGTGCACCTGGTGCCCGGACTGCTTCAGGCGCTCGATGTACGCGGGGTGGCTGCGCACGATGCGGACCGAGGGCCCCGCGATCCGTACGCCGGCGGGCAGCCTCCCGTCGCGCAGTCGCGGTGAGACGAACTGCATCAGATAGACCGTGGGCAGCGTCGGCGAGGCGGCGCGCACGCGGTGCAGTGACCGCGCGGAGAAGCTCATCACGCGCACCGGGGAGTCCTCCGCGGCGGCGGGCGCGTCGAGACCGAACCGCTTGAGCAGGATCAGCAGCCGCTCCTCCACCTGTCCCGCCCACCGCGTGGGATGCTTGGTCTCGATCGCCAGCTCGACCCGGCGTCCGGCGTCGGAGACCAGCTCCAGCAGCCGCTCCAGGGTGAGGACGGAGGTGGCCTCCCGGTCCTCCGGGCGGTGCTCCCAGTCGGGCTCCTCGACGCGCGGCCCCCCGAAGGCGTCGCGGCTCTTCCAGGAGCCGAAGTCCAGGGCGGCCAGATCGGAGAGCTCGAGCGCCGAAACCGCACCGCGACCGTTGGACGTACGGTTGACGCGACGGTCGTGAACGCACACAAGGTGACCGTCGGCGGTCAGGCGCACATCGCATTCGAGCGCATCCGCACCGTCCTCGATCGCTTTGCGGTACGCGGCCAGGGTGTGCTCGGGAGCGTCCTCGGAGGCTCCGCGGTGTGCGACGACTCGGGTCGGGTGCTGTTGTGCGTGGGTCACCGCGTCATGGTGCCACCGTGCACGGGTAGACGGGTGCCCGGAGTGACGTGAACGGTGTCGCCGTCCGGTCGGGGACATCGAGTAGCGCGCCTTACGTGAGTAATGCCCTATATAAAGAATGGCCCCGGACCCACAGGAACGGCTTATGGTGCCCTGACGGCCCGTGGGAAAAGCTGACGTCATACAAAGAGACATGCACAGCTGCATCGCGCCGGACTCGTGGACGGGCGTGAACGAGCGTGACCGAGTGCGACCGACAACAACAGCCGTGGACCGAGGAGAGAAGCTGTGAGCACCGAGAACGAGGGCACCCCGGTACCCCCGGCCCCGTCCGCACCGCCGCCCGCGCCGGTGGATGCTCCCGCTGCCTCGGCGCACCAGGGGCACCCGGCCCCGGGAGCGGCTCCGGACCCGGGCCACGCCGCGCCGCCGGCGTCCGCACAGAACGCGGACCAGGGATACGGATCCGGCCCCCAGGGCCCGGTGGGCGGGACCGGCTGGGGCCCGCACGGCACCCACGGAGGCCAGGACCCCACCCCTTCCCCCTCCGCCCCCGACGCCTCCTGGCCCCCGCCCCCTCCGCCGTCCACCCCCTCGTACGGCGACGGCGGTGCCGGGCACGGTGCGGGCGGCTGGGGTTCCTCCTACCAGCAGCCGGCGCCGAAGAACGGTGGCGGGCGCGGCCGTATGCTCGCCGCGGTCCTGGTGGCCGCGCTGGTCGCGGGTGGCGCGGGCGGTGGTCTCGGCTACACGCTGGCCAAGGAGAACGACAGCAACGGCTCGACGACCGTCTCGGCGTCCACCAGCGGCGGCAACGTGAAGCGCGACCCGGGCACGGTCGCCGCCGTGGCCGGCAAGGCGCTGCCGAGCACGGTCACCATCGAGGCCGAGAGCAGCAGCGGCGAGGGCGGCACGGGCACGGGCTTCGTCTTCGACACCCAGGGCCACATCGTCACCAACAACCACGTGGTGGCGGACGCCGTCGACAGCGGCAAGGTCACGGCGACCTTCCCCAACGGAAAGAAGTACGACGCCGAGGTGGTCGGCCACGCACAGGGTTACGACGTCGCGGTCATCAAGCTGGACAACGCTCCCTCGGACCTGAAGCCGCTTCCCCTGGGCAACTCCGACGAGGTGGCCGTCGGCGACTCGACGATCGCGATCGGCGCGCCCTTCGGTCTGTCCAACACGGTGACGACGGGCATCATCAGCGCGAAGAACCGCCCGGTCGCCTCCAGCGACGGCACCGGCAGCCAGGCGTCGTACATGAGCGCCCTGCAGACCGACGCGTCCATCAACCCGGGCAACTCCGGCGGTCCGCTGCTCGACGCGCAGGGCAACGTGATCGGCATCAACTCCGCGATCCAGTCCACCAGCAACGGTGGCTTCGGCACGGGGCAGGCCGGCTCGATCGGCCTGGGCTTCGCCATTCCGATCAACCAGGCCAAGTACGTCGCCCAGGAACTGATCAAGACGGGCAAGCCGGTGTACGCCAAGATCGGCGCGTCGGTCTCCCTGGAGGACACGACGGGCGGCGCGAAGATCACCGAACAGGGCGCGGGCGGCTCCGAGCCCGTCGACCCCGGTGGCCCCGCCGACAAGGCCGGCCTGCAGCCCGGTGACGTCATCATCAAGCTCGACGACCGGGTCATCGACTCCGGCCCCACCCTGATCGGCGAGATCTGGACCCACAAGCCGGGCGACGAGGTCACGGTCACCTACGAGCGCGACGGCAAGGAGCGCACCACGGAACTCACCCTGGGCTCCCGCGTGGGCGACAGCTGACCTCACCCGCGGACCCCGGACCCGTTACCCTTGTCCCCGCGCCGCCGATCACCGGCAGGCGCGGGGAGGCGTGCCCGAGCGGCCGAAGGGAACGGTCTTGAAAACCGTCGTGGCAGCGATGTCACCGTGGGTTCAAATCCCACCGCCTCCGCGCGACGAGCAGTGAGAACGGCCCCTGACCCGAGTGACTGGGCGGGGGCCGTTCTCATGCTCGGTTCTTCGTGACCGGCCGCTGTTTCCCGTGGTTCCCCGCTCGATCCGTTCGCGGATCAGGGGCGCTCGCGCGTGGCCGGGTTGTTCAGGCAGAGGGCGATGTTGCGGACCGCGGCGGTGAGTTCCTCGATCACCCGGGCCGCCTGCTCGGCGTTGTGGAAGGACGGGCTCCCTGCCAGCGCCAGGTCCAGTTCCTGCGCGGACCGGAGGGCCGTCCCGAAGCCCTCGACGGAAGGGGAGGCGGGCGCGGACGCCTCGGCCGCGGCGGTGGGCACGCTCGTACCGGCCGCGGGAAGAGGCCCTGGTGCCACCGGGTCCGACGCCGGTGCGCCGGAGACCGCGGGTGCCGGCTCGGGTGCGACCGGTGGTGCCGGCGGTCCGGTCGGCGCAGTGCCGGCCCCCGGATCCCCCCGGCGTCCGTCGAACGGGGCGGGGAAGGCACCGAAGTCACCGGTCACGGAGGCGCATTCCTCCTCCCCCGGCCGCGACGGCACGGCCGGCACGGGACGCGGGTCCTGAGAGGTCCGCAGGTCATGCGGGGGCATGTCCGACGCATGACGCGTCCGGGGGAGCACGAAGTGCTCGAAACCCGGGAACGAGGGAGTGGCGGGGTGCGAGGAGGCGCGTGGGTTGTACTCGGCCTGCCACTGCATGCGGTAGCGGTCGACCTGGTCGGCGCAGGAGGTGCGGGCGTGGAAGACGGCCGTGTCCTCCCCCAGGTCCGGGTACCAGAGGTTCGGGCCCGGGAAGCGCACGGTCCGCACCCGCGGCCTGACCGGCTCGGCGCACCCCATGCAGCAGCCCTCCGGCACCATGAGCGGGATGCCGCCGTCCTGCTCCGGCCAGCGGGGGCCGCCCTCCCAGCGGTACTCCCCGTGGTGGCAGGGCGGCAGCTCGCCGCAGGCGCGGCAGACCGCGTAGTGCTCGGGGAGGACCCGCCAGTCGTGGCTGGCGGGAGCGCACCAGTGCTTCGGTGTGGAACGGGGCAGGTTCTCGTTGCGCAGCACCAGCACCACCGGGCGCTTGTAGAACTCGGCCCGCTCAGGGGCCGGTTTGACCGCCTGGTTGTTGGCCCGCCGCAGTTCGTTGGCGTGCCACCACAGTTCCACGTGGTCGCGCCACGCCTTCTCGTAGGAGTCCGGCCACCAGTCGTTCGGGTAGCCGTTGATCTCCAGGATCCGCCACCCCTGCCGGTCCAGTACCACGATGGAGCCGGCCCGCAGCCGCATGTGCGTTCCGTTGTCCCCCTCGTCCGGCCAGTCGTGGCGGCCGATGCGAGTGGGCTGGTCTGGGAGCCACCTGCGAACCTGCATGTCATGCTCCTCGGCAATGAAACTTCATAGTTTCAACTGGGGCAGTGAGCAACATTCTGAACAATCAGGACGTTTGGGGCGCTGTAGACACGCGCACGCTGCTGATAGCAGATGATCGAAAACGTCTTCCGCGGCACCGTTTTCTTTCGCGCGATCCCCTGTCACCAGGCTTTTTCGCATCCGGAGCCGTCACCGGACCCGGTCTCCGCGAAGCCCGGGACAGCGGCTTCGTACCCCGGCGACGGGACCCGACACTCACCCGTACGTGTGATGACGTTCAGGCTGCCGCCACTCCGTACGTGTGCATCACCGCGCGGATCCGTCACCTCGCGCGCCCGAAGCGATCCGAACGGCGGCCCTTAGAGCTCTTCGTCCTCGGCCAGCCGTTCCCAGGAAAGGTCCCGCAGCGAGGGCTCCGCGTCGCGGCCGGACGGTACGCGCGGGAAGGGCTGGAACCAGGCGACGGTGAGGCGGGAACGGTACAGGGAGCGGTCGTGGGCCGGGTCGAGCGCCTCGGACCGGAAGCTGCCGACGTACGTCACGGCGGGCAGCACCTCCACGGGGCCGAAGGCGCCGGCGTACTGGTCGGGGTATTCGCGCGGGGGCGGGACCAGATGGACCGGAGTGCCGGGGAAGGCGCGCCCGGCGGACCGGAGCAGCCGGTTGATCTTCCTGTCGTTGAGGGGTTTGCACGGGTAGCCCTCGAGCGGTCCGTCGTACGTCGACGACATCCGCAGCTCGGCGAGGTCGACCGAACGGCCGGAGTCGAGGAGGACACGGGCGAGTGACATGGCCGGCACTCCGGAGCGGTGGCGCATCGGGGTCTTTCGGTTTTCGTGGGGGAGCGGAGAGCACGGGTGGCGGGCGGAGGCGGTCAGGGCAGGTGTCCCGTCATCCGCGCCGCCGACGCGACCGTCGCGCGGGCTTCGCGTTCGGACAGGCCGGTGGTGAGGGCCGCGTCGACCAGGGGGTCCACCAGGGCCGGGCCGATTCCGTCCTCGTAGGCACGGCAGGCTGCCCAGAACAGGCGGGTGTTGCGCTGGCCCTCCTGCGCCGCGAGCACGAACTGGACGAGTCCCTGACCGTGCCCGCCGGTCGACGGGGGCGTCGGGTGGTGCGCGCGGGGCGGCGGGAGGAGCAGGCGCAGGAGGGCGGGCGGGCAGACCGCCGGGGCCAGACGCGCGGTGCCCGGGGCGGTGGTGTACGGGCCGTGGTCGGTGCGGGAACCGGGGCCGACGAGGTAGCCGCCGGCGCCCCGGATGTCGATGCCGGGGGCCAGGCGACCCGCGGAGTTGGGGACGACGACGTCCGGCGGGCCGCTCAGCCACAGGTGGCGGCCGCCGCTCGGGGTCAGGACGATCACCGTGGCGGGGATCGTGAACAGGTGGCGTCGGGCCAGTTCGCGCAGGGCGGCGAACGAGTCCGTACCGGTCTTGGTGTCCAGGTCGACGCCGATGAGGTGGTGCGGGGGCAGTCCGCAGGCGATGCCGTAACCGGTGGCGCGGGGTGCGGCGGCGAACAGTTCGCGGATGCGGGCGGGATCGGTGGAGGCGTCGTGGACGCCGTGGCCGAAGCGGCCGCACTCGCCGTGGCAGGGCGGACCCACCGGCTCCGGGGTGTCGCGATGCGGGGAGCGCAGGGCCGGGAGCTTCGTCCGGGACAGGGGGATGACGGCCAGTCCGCGTTCGGCGGCTGACAGGGCGTGTGCGAGGGCCAGCGTCGTGGCCTGCCGGTCGGTGGTGGCCATGCCTTCATTTTCGTACACATGTTCGAGGAAGGGAAGGGGGAGGGGTGCGACGCGCCGAGGAGGGGGTGTCGGCGGGAGAAGTGGCGGAACGCTTCGCCCCTTGCGGTGAGCGGGGCGGGGGTGCCCCTCTCGACAGCGGGTGGGATTCAAGGGGCGTGCCGGGGTTTATCGCCTTGTCGTCACGCTTGCGTGCGAATGACGGCGTCCGGGGTGGTTCGCCGGGGATCACCTGGGCAACCCTGATCTCGCGACGTCGTGCACAGCACCGGGGCGGGGGGACGACTTCCCTGGTGACAGCCGTACTTCACGCACACACGGCCACGGGCCGGTGCGTCCTTGTTCTGGAGGGAACACAACATGGCAAGCATCCGTACCGCCCGCGTCATCGCCGCGGTCTCCGCCCTGCCGCTCGCGGCCGCCCTCTTCACCGGCGTCGCGGCGGCGGACAGTGGCGCCCTGGCGGACGACGGATCGAACGCGACGGCCACGAGCTCCGAGGTCGACGCCCTCGGCACCGGCGTCGGCGGCGACAACTTCGGCAACTCGGCCACCTCGCAGCAGCAGGCCACCGGATCCGGCGCCACGAACCAGAACAACACCGCCCAGGTCAACGGCTCCGCCTTCACGGCCGTCAACCAGGGAAACGACAACGTGGCCATCAGCTTCAGCCCGCTGTGGTGAGGCCGGCGTCCTGACCGTGCGGGTGTGCTTCGCGGGGTGCAAGGCGTCCGGGCGGCGGTGTTTCGGTACCGCCGCCCAGGCGTGCCCGGGACGCGGACGCCGACGGCCCGGGAGCTCAGGGTCCTTCTCAGGGGCCGACCCGCAGTACCCCTCATCCGCTCATCCACCTTCAGGAGGTGCAGCCGGCCCCACCCCTACAACCTGAGGGGGACGTGTCTTCGGGACCTGCGGGCGATCCGCCGGACCGGCCCCCGCTCATAGCGTTGAGCCATGACCACACCCGTCTGCACCAGAGCTTCGAAAGCCGCCACTCCAGCGACGGCGGCGCAGACCCTCCCGTACCCGTCGTTCTCGTCGTACATGAGGGCTCGCCAGCCGGTCCTCCTGCGTACCGCCCGGTCGCTGACCGGGAATCCGAGCGACGCGGAGGACCTGCTGCAGACCGCGCTCACCAAGACGTACGTCGCCTGGGAGCGCATAGAGGACCACCGCGCGCTCGACGGCTATGTGCGCAGGGCGCTGCTGAACACGCGTACCTCGCAGTGGCGCAAGCGCAAGGTCGACGAGTTCGCCTGTGACGAGCTGCCCGAGCCCGACCCGGTGCCCGGCGGTGACGACCCGGCCGAGCACCAGGCGCTGCGCGACGCGATGTGGCGGGCGATCATGCGGCTGCCCGCGCGGCAGCGGGCGATGGTCGTGCTGCGGTACTACGAGGACCTCAGCGAGGTCCAGACGGCCGAGGTGCTCGGCGTCTCGGTGGGCACGGTGAAGTCGGCCGTGTCGAGGGCGCTCGGCAAGCTCCGCGAGGACGCCGAACTGGGGCTCGTCCGCAGCTGAAACGCGCCGGTCCTCCGGCGCGGCGTGATCGATCATTCGCTCCCCTAGTGACATACCGCGCGGTATGTGCGCAGAATCAGCGCAACTCTTACCGCCGCTTAGGCAATGTCGCCCAGGAGGACGCCGTGCTGAGCACCATGCAGGACGTACCGCTGCTGATCTCGAGGATCCTGACCCACGGGTCGACGATCCACGGCACCTCACAGGTGACCACCTGGACCGGCGAGGGCGAACCGCACCGCCGCTCCTACGCGGAGATCGGCGCCCGGGCGGCCCAGCTGGCCCACGCCCTGCGCGACGACCTCGGTGTCACCGGCGACGACCGGGTCGCCACCCTCATGTGGAACAACGCCGAGCACGTCGAGGCGTACTTCGCGATCCCCTCCATGGGCGCCGTCCTCCACACCCTGAACCTCCGCCTCCCGGCCGAGCAGCTCGCGTGGATCGTCAACCACGCCGCCGACCGGGTGATCCTCGTCAACGGTTCGCTGATCCCCCTGCTCGCCCCGCTGCTGCCGCACCTGAAGACGGTCGAGCACGTGGTCGTCTCCGGCCCCGGCGACCGTTCCGCGCTGGCGGACGCCACCGCGCGGGTGCACGAGTACGAGGAGCTGCTCGCCGGACAGCCCGTCGCCTACGACTGGCCGGAGCTGGACGAGCGTGCCGCCGCCGCCATGTGCTACACCTCCGGCACCACCGGCGACCCCAAGGGCGTGGTCTACAGCCACCGCTCCATCTACCTGCACTCCATGCAGGTCAACATGGCGCAGTCGATGGGCCTGACCGACCAGGACACCTCGCTGGTCGTCGTCCCGCAGTTCCACGTCAACGCCTGGGGCCTGCCGCACGCCACCTTCATGACCGGCGTCAACATGCTGATGCCGGACCGCTTCCTGCAGCCCGTCCCGCTCGCCGAGATGATCGAGGGCGAGCGGCCGACCCACGCCGCCGCCGTCCCCACCATCTGGCAGGGCCTGCTCGCCGAGCTGACCGCCAAGCCCCGGGACGTCTCCTCCCTCACCCAGGTCACCATCGGCGGATCGGCCTGTCCGCCCGCCCTGATGGAGGCGTTCGACCGGCTGGGCATGCGGGTCTGCCACGCCTGGGGCATGACGGAGACCTCCCCGCTCGGCACCATCGCCCGCCCGCCGGCCCACGCCGTGGGCACCGAGGAGGAGTTCGCCTACCGGCTGACCCAGGGCCGTTTCCCGGCCGGCGTCGAGGCCCGCCTCACCGGCCCCGGCGGTGAGCGCCTCCCCTGGGACGGCGAGTCCGCGGGCGAGCTCGAGGTGCGCGGCACGTGGATCGCGGGCGCCTACTACAACGGCCCCGACGCCGAGCCCCTGCGCCCGGCCGACAAGTTCAGCGAGGACGGCTGGCTGAAGACGGGCGACGTCGGGACGATCTCCCCCGACGGCTTCCTCACCCTCACCGACCGGGCCAAGGACGTCATCAAGTCCGGCGGCGAGTGGATCTCCTCGGTCGAGCTGGAGAACGCGCTGATGTCCCACCCGGACGTCGCCGAGGCCGCCGTCGTCGCCGTCCCGGACGACAGGTGGGGCGAGCGCCCGCTGGCCACGGTCGTCCTCAAGGAGGGCTCCACCGCCGACTTCACCACCCTGCGCGCCTTCCTCCAGGAGGAGGGAAAGATCGCCAAGTGGCAGCTCCCGGAGCGCTGGACGGTGATCGCGTCGGTGCCGAAGACCAGCGTCGGCAAGTTCGACAAGAAGGTGCTGCGCAGGCAGTACGCCGAGGGTTCGCTGGACGTCACCCGGCTCTGACACCGGCGTGCGCCGGATGTGCCGGGCGGTGAGCGGACCTCGCCGTGCATCGTCCGGTGAGGGTGGAGGCCGCCGTCCCTGCCGTGCATCGTCCGGTGAGGGGGGAGGCCACCTTCCCCGCCGTGCATCGTCCGGTGAGGGGGGAGGCCACCTTCCCCGCCGTGCATCGTCCGGCGAGGGGGAGGCCACCTTCCCCGCCACGCACCGCCCGGCGGCGCGCGGCTCCGTCACCGGTGCGTGTACGGCGGGTGTCCCGGTCGTACGGTGACGGCTGTCACCGCCGTCCCGCCGTGCTCCCCCAGCCCAGCGCCAGCCAGACCGCCGCCACCGCCGACACCCCGCCCCAGCCGAAGTGGGTGAAGGCGGTGCCCGCGAGGGCCGAGGCGGTGGCGCCGCCGGCGAAGCCGGAGACGACATAGGCCGTGTTGGCGACGGCCGGGCTGGAGGTGGTGGTCAGGGCGAGGGTCTGGTTGGCGACGTGGGAGGCGACCAGGGCCACGTGGATCGCGATCGCGGCGACGAACAGGGCCCAGACGGCCTGCCCGCCCAGCCAGAACAGCGGCACGGAGACGGCCGCGAGCAGATACGCCCCCCGTACGACCCGGGCGGCGCCGAAACGGTCGACCAGCCCGCCCGCCAGCGGCGCCACCGCGCTCGCCGCGAGCCCGAAGAGGCCGAACAGCCCGGCGGTGGCGGTGGACAGGTCGTAGGCCGGGCCCGTCAGCAGCAGGGCGAGCGAGGTCCACAGCGCGCTCCACGCGCCGAACATCCCCGCCTGGCGCACCGACGCGCGCCACAGGTCGGGCGAGCGGCGCAGCAGTCCGGGCAGCGCGGCGAGGCCGCCGAACAGCGAGCCGTCGCGGTGTCGCCGCTCGGACGGCAGGACGAGGGCGGTGGCGATGCCCAGGGCGAGCGTGAGGACGGCCGCGCCCGCGAACACCCACCGCCAGCCGTAGGCCTGCCCGGCGAGCCCGCCGAGGACCCGGGCCGCGACGATCCCGGTGAACAGACCGGCGATCACGGCCGCGACATGGCGGGCACGGCGGGCGGCGGGGGCGCGCTCGGCGACCAGCGGGACGAGGAGCTGCGGTACGACGGTTCCGGCCGAGGCGACGAACACGGCGACCGCCAGTGCGCCGGTGCCCGGGGCGACCGCACTGGCGATCAGGGCGGCGGTGGTGACCAGGGTGAGGACGGTGACCAGCCGGCGCCGGTCGGCGGTGTCGCCGAGAGGGGCGAAGAAGAGCAGCCCGACGGCGTATCCGAGCTGGGCGACCGAGGCGATCCAGGCCACGGTCGACGGCGTGGAACCGAAGTCGCGGGCGATCAGGGAGAGCAGGGGCGCGGCGAGGTAGATGTTGGCGGCCGTGACCGCGGTGCAGACGGCGATGAGCGTGAGGAACGCGCCGGAGCCCCGGGACGGACCCGGGCCGGGAGCGGCGAGCGGTGGCCTGCGGGCCTGCCGGCCGGTGGTGGTGGCGCTGGGCGCTGAGGACATGAGCGGGAGTACCCTTCGAGTCTGCTCTAGCAACCAACTGGTTGGTTGGCTGATGGGGGAACAGTCTGCGTGCCCGCTGGATTCCCTGTCAACCAAACGGTTGGTTACTTGTCGCGCTACCCTGTCCCCATGGCAGTCAGGGACCCCGAGGCGACCAAGGCCCGGATCTTCGAGGCGGCGGTCACCGAGTTCGCCCGCCACGGCATCGCCGGTGCCCGCATCGACCGCATCGCGGCCGAGGCGAAGGCCAACAAGCAGCTCATCTACGCCTACTTCGGCAACAAGGCGGAGCTGTTCGCGATCGTCCTCGAGCGGAAGATGCTGGACCTCGCCGAGTCCGTCCCCGTCGACCCGGACGACATCGAGAGCTGGGTCGACCGGCTGATGGACTACCACGCCGCCCACCCCGAACTGCTGCGCCTGCTCTTCTGGGAGGGCCTGGAGTACGGCACCGACGAGCTGCCCCACGAGGGCGAACGCCAGGAGCACTACGTCCGCAAGGTCGCCCTGCTCCGGGACGGCCAGGAGCGCGGAGTCGTCACCGACGCCATCCCGGCCGGCGACCTGCTGTTCCTGCTGACCGCGCTGGCCAACTGGACGGCCGTCGTCCCGCAGATGCGCCGCGTCCTGGTCGGCGACCAGGACGGGGACCGCGCCCGGCTGCGCGCGTCCGTGAAGGAGGCGGCCCGCCGCCTGGTCGGCCGCTGACGGCGGCGCGGGTCAGTTGGTCCCGATCCGCGACAGCAGGTCGACGATCCTGTCCTGCACCTCTTCACTGGTGGACCGCTCCGCCAGGAACAGCACCGTCTCGCCGGAGGCCAGCCGCGGCAGGTCCGCCTGGTCGACGGCGGCCGTGTAGACGACGAGCGGGGTGCGGTTGAGCTGCCCGTTCGCCCGCAGCCAGTCGACGATCCCGGCGGACCCGGCCTGGCGCCGGTGCACCTGCATCAGGTCCATCACCACCAGGTTCGGCCGGAACTGCCCCGCCAGCGCCACCGCGTCGGCGTCGCTCGCGGCCCGCGCGACCTGCATCCCGCGCCGCTCCAGCGTCCCGGTCAGCGCCAGCGCGATCTCCGCGTGCTCCTCGATCAGCAGCACGCGCGGGGGGTGCTGATCACTGTCGCGCGGCGCGAGCGCCTTCAGCAGCACGGCGGGATCGGCGCCGTACGCGGCATCGCGCGAGGCCTGTCCGAGCCCGGCCGTGACGAGCACCGGCACCTCGGCGGCCACCGCCGCCTGTCGCAGCGACTGCAGGGCCGTACGGGTGATCGGCCCGGTCAGCGGATCCACGAACAGCGCGGCGGGGAACGCCGCGATCTGCGCGTCGACCTCCTCGCGCGAGTGCACGATCACCGGCCGGTAGCCGCGGTCGCTCAGCGCCTGCTGGGTGGTGACGTCCGGCGCGGGCCACACCAGCAGCCGACGCGGGTTGTCCAGCGGCTCCGGCGGCAGCTCGTCGTCCATCGGCTGCGGACGCGGCGGGTCCGCCACCTCGACGGCCCCGCCCGGACCGTCCAGCGGCTCGGGCCCCTCGGCGGCGTCCGCGTCGGGCGCCCCTATGGCGTACGAACGTCCGGTGCCCTCGGTCGTCGGCGCGAGCCGGGACTGCGCCGGCGCGTGGGCGGGTACGGGCTCGGCCGACGGGTGCGGGCGCCCGTTCTGCTCGTTGCCCGCGGCCGGGTCGGGGCGCGTGCCGAGCTTGCGGCGGCGGCCGGAGCCGCCCGGCTGGTGCGGGGGAGGCGTGGCCGACGGCAACGGCTGCTGCACCTGGAGGGCCTGCCGGTTGAACGGCACGCCCTGCCCCAGCGTCCGCACGCTGATCGCCCGCCCCTGCGTGGAGTTCGGATCGACCGGCGCCGCGGCCTCCGCGGGCAACGGCTGAGAGGCCCGCTGCACCGGCGCGCCCTCGGGCGGCAACGGGGTGCCGGCGGCGGGGGTCGGCTGCGCCGGACCCGCGGCCACCGGTACGGCCGTACCGGCACCGGAGGTGTCACCGGCGGCGGGCCACCGCTGCGGGACGGGGGCACCTTCGGACGCAACACCGGGCGCGGCCTCGGCGGGAAGCGGCTGCGCGACGGGAAGTGGCTGCGCCATTTCTGTCTGCACCTGCCCCTGCGCGGGGACGGGGGCCCCGTGTGCCGGCGCGGTGCCTTGCGGCGGGATGACGGCCCCGTGCGTCGGAGCTCCCTGCGGGGGAACGGCTGCGCTCTGTGCGGGTACGGGGGCCCCGTGCGTCGGGGTTGCGGCACCCTGCGGCGGGATGACGGCCCCGTGCGTCGGGACCGGGGTTCCTTGCGGGGGAACGGCTGCGCCTTGTGCGGGGACGGGGGCCCCGTGTGCCGGCGCGGTGCCTTGCGGCGGGATGACGGCCCCGTGCGTCGGAGCTCCCTGCGGGGGAACGGCTGCGCTCTGTGCG